>JAWXBG010000060.1:0-29406 GCA_034439875.1 Flavobacteriales bacterium | reverse complement strand
TTAATGCGCTGCGGGATTCTCGAATCTACACGATGGAGCAAAGTAATAGTTCGACCTATGAATTCCGATATCTCCATCGCGTGATTCGGGATAATACCATTTCTGCTTTTAAAATAGTCCAAACAATTTTATAAACATGCATTGGTAAATTCCTTCAAAGTAGCTGATATAGGCCAACGTAGTGTTAGGATTATGTGCCATTTCAGATATCTTTAGGGAATTAGAATATATTCATCAACAAAAAAATATTTCTATCGAATTTCAAAGGACTATCCAATTCTAATACTCCTCTTTACGTTTTGTGTGAAATAGAAAAACTCAATGGAGTCTCCAAATTCAGTTTGTCCAAAATAAAATCTCTGAATGAACCCTTACAAAATCATGTCCACTCTGAAAAGAAAAAAAAGTCATGCCCTACAACTTACCTCCTATCGACGACCGTATACCTTGTTCACAGCCTCCATTCTCGATTGGACTTGGAGTTTTTCGTAGATGTTGCGAATGTGAGTTCGAATCGTATCTGGACTTAAATCAAGATTAGAAGCAATCTCCTTATAGCGAAGTCCCTTTGATAAATGTTCTAGAATTTGTTTTTCTCTCAAGGTAAGAATTTCTGCTGAGGTATTCGGCGATTGTGACTTTCTAAAAGCTTCTACCACCTTACGCGCAATATGCGTTGTCATGGGCGATCCACCCCGTTGTGCATCTACTATTGCTTCTCGAATTTTTTCTGGAGAAGAGTTTTTTACTATATATCCACTAGCCCCAGCACAAATCGAATCGAATATTTTATCCTCTTGTTCAAAAACCGTGCACATTACAACTTGAGTAAATGGAGCAAGCGCTTTCATTTTTCCTACACATTCAATTCCCGACATTCCAGGTAATTCAATATCCATCAACACAACATCTGCACGAAGATCTTTACAGATTTCTAGAAAATCCTCTGCCCTTGGAAAGACATAAACATCTGACACCTCCACAAAGGAACGCGCCACACTTTCCATTGCTTCGCGCATGGTGCTATCGTCTTCTACTATTGCCAATTTTAATGTCATGTGCAAATATGATGTGTACCCGTGCTCATTTCAATTACGTATTTCATGCGATTAAACTTCCCTTTATGCTTATTGCTGTACCCCCGGCAGGGAGAGTGTCCATTTCCAAAACAAACCCCGACTGTTCAGCTCTCTTTTGCATATTAGCGATTCCGTATCCATCATTGAGCGATGAAATTTCAAATCCTTTACCATCATCTTCAATTCTCAATTCAAATAACGTTCCCTTGAGCAGAAAAGAAATACGCACACTTTTAGCCTCGGAATGCTTAACAATGTTGGTCAATGTTTCCTTAGAAATCATAAATAGACTTCGACGCTTTACAGGACTTAATGGGCGATTGGAAATATCACCGGGGATGTCAAAAACAACCGCAATATTAGCGTCTTCAAGATAGTCTGATGCATATGATCGAATGTGGACCAAAAGATCATTTAAATTGTCATAACCCGGATTGGTACTCCAAATTACTTCCTTTAAACTAGAAGAAAGACTTCTAGCGGCCTGACTAAGTGCTCCCAATTTTCTGCGATCGGTTGATTCCGAATTTGAAACTAGAAGGCTGTCCGATAACAATGCTATTCTGGTAAGCCCTGCGCCTATTTCATCGTGAATATCTCCTGAAATTGTGTTTCGAATCATTTCGATTTCACGCTGATGGCGCAGTTGTTCGATTTCACGTTTGAACTTTCTTCTTTGCAAACGTTGTATCCACAAATACATTAAACCCGCTAAACTCAAGACAGATAATATGATAAACCACGATTTCAAATAAAAAGGGGCAACAATTTCAATCGAAAACATTACTTCGGGTTGCCCCCAAGTTCCTTCACTATTTGATGCCATTGCGAGAAATTTGTAATTACCCGGTGGTAGAGAAGAATATCTGACCTTCCTGTTGGACCCCGAAAAAAAATATTCGGAATCATATCCGTCTAAAATATATGCAAAATGGTTGTTGATTGGATTAGTAAAATCCATAGCACACAAATCAAGTGTAAATCCGTTCTGATCATAACTCACCTTGTAATTACAAATTGAATCACAATACGGCGATTTATTATCTCCAATAGTCAAATTTTCGAATATCAAACTTGCCGCTGACTTACTCTTGTAAATTCGGCTATCGTTGAAATGATTGAAACCCTCTATGCCACCGAAATACATCTCATCATGGGCATCTCTGTATGCGGAGCCTGCATTAAATTCATTTGATTGGAGCCCGTCAGATTTAAGGAAATTTTGAAATTCATTGGTCGTATGATTAAATCGAGAAAGACCTCGATTGGTGCTCATCCAAAGCACATTTTCTCCTTCCGTAATAATAGAATTGATATAAGTGTCGGGCAATCCGTTGTTCAAACTATAGACCTTCAAAACCTTAAATTCACTATCTACTTCATATAGACCTGTAGAAGTTCCGAGCCAGAAACCACCTTCGTTGGTTTCCGCTAACGCCCTAACCATTACAATATCATAAGATTCTTGATGATCCTTAAATTTCATAACACTTTTCCATTCTCCTGACACCAATTTAAAAATGCCAATAGATCGTTGACAGGCATATAAATCACCCTTACTGGTTTTTGATAAACAAGTAATGGCCGGACCTGTTTCCCATTTTTGTTCCATGCTCCCGATATTCATTTTCACAAGCCCCATGTTCGTCCCAAACCAAATCGAATCATCGTTCAACTTGATTCCACAATCAATTGATGGTTTAAAATCTCCTGAAGAAATTGCCTCACATGTATATGAAAAATCTTTCTTGTTTACGAACAAAATATTCTCCTTACCGGCTGCAATTAAAGTTGATTCATTCTGATCGAAAAACACAGAAATTCTATTCGACTCTTTCGACCAATCATCAATTTTGTGAAGCAGGTTGTACATTTGATCAAAGATGTAAATTCCATCTGCTGTTCCTACCCAAAGGTGTTCAGATTCATCTCGATAAAAACTCCAGACCAAAGAATTACTCTCGTCATCGGATTCGCGTGGAATATGCACATTGCCAAAGCGTAAGTTCGCAGTCCTAATTTGGATCAGACCTAGTCCATCTGTACCTACCCAGATATTTCCATGTTTGTCGCACACTAACTCCTGAACAGAAAATCCATCAAAAGAAGGAAATCCCCTAGGTCGAAACATTCTACCATACTCCGTTAGCAAATTGCCATTTATATCGAAAACCAAAAGTCCGTGACCCTTTATTGCCAACCAGACGTTTCCATTTAAGTCTTTGCAAGCGGCAGAAATATATCGATCTGAGGACAATTCATGAAAAGGTCTGCAAGTTATACCTTCATAATCCGTCACGAAAAAGCCATTTGATGAAGCAATACCTACATATCCTTCATTTAGAGGAATGATGGCTGTGATGTTAGTGTTTTTCAAGGGACCCAATTCAAATCGACTCTGAACACCATTCGAAAAATTGTAACAACTAATGGCCCCTCTTTGGCTTGCAAACCAAATAGCCGAACTATTGGAGAATACACAATAACCCTTTGCCAAAGTATCAGTGCATAAAACCACAACATTTCCTGTTGTGGGGTTGAACTTCACCAATCCACCTGCACCTAATAGACCAAATAAATAACCTTCCCTTTCAAGAATTACTCGTAAGGTATTGTTTCTAAATGGGGCCGCTTTAAAAACTTGAAATACTCCTAATTCTGTATCGTAAACATTTAGATCTTCCTCTGTTGTAACCCACAGTCTTGAAGCCGAATCCTCAAAAATCCCTCTGATTACATCATGTGATATTGAAATAGAATCACTTGTATGTAAGAAAGTTTCAAATTCATATCCATTGAATTTGTTGAGACCATGACCTGTACCCACCCACAAATAACCTTTGGCATCCTGATAAATAGCAGTGACAGTGCTTTGCGACAGTCCTTCATTCACCGAATAGGTAGCCAGAACAGCCTCTTGGGCCTGCAAATTGGCGCATACCGCTATCAAATAAGCTGTAATGGAGAAAAGACTTTTCAAAACGTATTCAGTGGGATGTAAAAAGAGATCTGACTGGCGATTCTATAACTACGTAAAAATACGTAGAAATGAGCGTAAACGCGCACCTTACTTTGCATTGAAATGTACTTCAACCTAGCCAAAGCTTTTTCAGTCATTCAAAAACAATGAAATTAACATCATTGCTTGCACACGATCATGGCAATTGGCTGTTGTAACCACTTCAAAAAACACTCCTTTGTAACCAACATCTCAATTTTCAAAATAAAAAAAACCATGAAGAAGTCAACCTTGCTTTTATTAAGTGCCATCTTGCTCTCACAACTGAGCAACGCTTTAGATCGTATCGTAGCCGATGGAGGTGCCGGAGGTGCTTTCGCTACAATTACTGAAGCTATTGACGCTTCATCTACCAACGATCGTATCATCATCTATCCGAAAGCAGGTGGTGTTCCTTATGGCGAAAATCTTACGATAACAAACAAATCACTTCAATTTCTGTCTGCAGTAGAAGGCCAAAGATGGACATTGAATGGCAATATTACCTTCAGTCCAACAATCGTAGGCCAAACCTTAACCATCATTGAAGCGAATATTCTGAACGGAAATATTACCACTACAGGAAATGCTCCTGCTGGCAATCGCGCGAAAGTGAGAGTACTGGATTGCAAACTTCAAAATGGAAGTATCCTATTTGATTTCAACAATTATGATCTCAACGTTTCTCGCGATTCATTGATGAATGGTAGAATTGCCATCCGTTTTGGAAAAATCGTAGGCAACTATGTGGTCTATAATAATACAACACAATCAGCAATCAATGTGAATACCGATAATTCAGCAAGCAATGATTCCTTGTACATTGTCGGTAATAAAGTAAACTATTCTGGACTCTATTATTACGAGTATACAGCAGGTATAAACTGGAATTCAACCTCACAATTTGCATTCATTGCCAACAACTTTATTGAAACTTCTGCATCCGGTTATTACGGCACATACGGTGTCAATATTCTAACCAATGCGACTTCCACAACAGGGAAAAACGTGATACTCAACAACACAATTCTATGCTCCGGCGTGCAATACGGAATCTACCTTCAAGGTCATAATTCATACAACGCTGTATATAACAATGTACTTTCGGGAACTTCAGGGATATACAGTAACCTGCTTTCTACATTCGATTTAGTAAGCTACAATCACATTCAACAAGCATCTTTGGGAAGTGCCCTTATAAATATTCTTCAGGACGGAACCAATGTACTTGGATCAACATTTACAAACAATAGCAATGGACAGATACTTACAGGCACTCCAATAAACGGTGGATATCCTGATGCAGCGTACTACGATCTAAATCTGACGGTGAACGACGCCGGTTGTTTCGGTGGTTCATATTCACGTGCCAACTTCATAGGTGCTACAAGTGGAGCTGTTGCCAGTTTCATGACTGCCCCTAGAAGAGTTCTAGCAGGTCAATCAATTACCATTCAGGGAGAAGGTTTCGATAAATAAACATCACAATCATGAACAAAAATCGCATTATGAAACACGCTTTCATAGGCGGATGCCTGTTGATGCTGTTGTGTATGTTCAGCACTTCGACTTTTGGTCAAGTGTATGAAATATCTGACGCTGAATACTTCTTCGACACAGACCCAGGAATTGGATTGGGTTTGCAGATCAATCCCAACGACGGGAACTTTGATCAAGTGTGGGAAGATGTTTCCATCAATACATCCGGCTTATCTCCGGGAAGTCACAAAATTTTTGTGCGCTTCAAAGACAATAATGGAATTTGGAGCCAAAGCTTTAGTTCTGCTATTGTAGTGGAAAATCCATTGGTCACCAGAAATATCAAGCTTACCCAAGCTGAAGTGTTTTTTGACTCGGATCCCGCTACTCCGATGATTGCTATAGACGGAAATTTTAATGATGCATTCGAACGTCTTAGCAAAACATCTCTTCCTGTTCCTTCAGTAGGCTCGCATACACTCAATATGAGAGTAAGAGGACTCGATGGAATTTGGAGTAATACTTTCACTACTGTCTTAATAGTAGAGAACAACTACTTATCTCGCTTAGTGAAAATTTCTCAGGCAGAATTCTTCTGGGATGCAGATCCAGGGCAAGGTGCAGGAGTACCGATGGTTGCATTCGATTTCAATTTCAATCAGGCCTTCGAAAAAGTAATTCTCAGCGAAGAAGCCAATGTTACGGCAGGAACACACCTCCTAAACATTCGATTGCGCGGTCAAGGCGGCCAATGGAGCTCTACCTTTTCTTCTGTAATTGAAGTTGAAGACATTCTGACTAGCCGAAATAGCTTTATTCAAACAGCAGAGTATTATATCGATACTGATCCCGGTGAAGGGAATGGAATTACCATGATTTCCTTTGACGGCAATTTCAATAGTGCCTTCCAAAGTGTTTTTCAGAACGAAGCAATAAACCTCGCATTCGGCTCTCATACCTTAAATCTTAGATATCTAGATAATACAGGTATTTGGAGTACTTCTTTCACTACAACCCTAGAAGTGGAAGATGCGATCGTTTCTCGACAAACAAGAATCAGTACTGCCGAATATTTCTGGGACAACGATCCTGGAGCAGGAAACGGTATTCTGATGTTGGCCTTTGACAATAACTACAACGATGCTTTTGAAAGAGTATGGTCCAACGGACTAAGTCAGGTTTCTGCAGGAAGCCACATCTTGAATATTCGACTTCTCAGTGAAGCAGGAATTTGGAGCAACACCATTTCTACTGTAATCACATTCGAAGACGGATTAATTGGAAGACAAATATCCCTGATTTCCGGTGAATTATTCTACAATGCAGATCCGGGTGAAGGAAATGGTCAAGCGTTGATTTCTCTTGATGGCTCTTTTGACAATGCCTTTGAGAGTTTTCAAGTAATAACCAACGGTGCATTTTTGGGAAGTGGACACCATACCATTTCATTCAGAATTATTGGTTCTGATGGAATATGGACTGCACCATTTACTCTTGTTACCTATGTTGATCCATGTGCTACATCTCCGGTTGTTACTCTTAATCAATCGGGACTTATCAATCTATGCGAAGGAGAAACTGTAACACTTGATGCATCACCTGATATGTCTTCATACACTTGGTACAATCAAGAAACGGAAGCAGGAACAGGCATTAGTCTTGAAGTGAGTGAAGCTGGATACTACCAGGTTGTTGCGCTTGACGCAGAGGGTTGTCCCGCAATATCGAATATTGTGGTTGTTGCAATCATTCTTGTACCAGAACTTGAAATCACAGCACAAGGACCCACATCTTTTTGTATTGGTGGATCCGTGAATCTAACGGCTAGTCCAGGATTTGTAGACTATCAATGGTCGACCAATCAAACTGGTTCTACGATTACAGTTGACGAGGCAGGCGAATACTTTGTAAACGCCACATACACCAATGGTTGTCCGGTAGTATCTGATACTCTTCTTGTTGAAACATACACAGGACCAGTTGATCCTGTTATTACACCTTCCAACCCTATCATTTGTGATGGTGGAGAGATTGTACTCAGTTCTTCTTATTCTGCGGGAATACTTTGGAGCACTGGCGAAACAACTCAGGAAATAACAGTAGGTGCAGGAACGTATATTGTCACTTATACTGATGTGACGAATTGCTCCTCATCTTCTTCCGTAATAGTTGCAAATGAAGATGTGCTCAATTCTATCTCCGCAAGTGGTTACAATTTCTATTTGCCAGATGCATCCGTAGATTTCACTTCCTCGGTAGTAGGTGTGATTGGAGGATATTCATGGAACTTTGGTGATGGTAACACATCCACACAGCCAAATCCAACACACTTGTATACAACTGATGGCTTATTTACAGTTACTCTTACTGTTACTTCCGCTAGCGGATGTACTTCGGTAGAAACTTTAGCCCCTATTCAAGTATGGCTTGTATTTCCAACTGATGATGTGAGCCTTCCGCTTTCAGTGGATGCAACAGGTTCTACTTGGTTGTCGCCACTTGTTGGATATGTCACTTTGCCCAATGGTCAATTGTGTTATACAACAGATGGTGGGCTTACATGGATACCAATTGTTACTGGAACTACGGATAATATCTATGGTGTTACATACACTGGTGATGCAAACAATTACGCCATATGGATTTATGGTGCAAATGGATTGGTCTGTGTTTCATACAATGGCGGACCGTTTGTGTCTGTAAATCCTCCAGGACTTACAGCCGGAACTTCTTTCTATGGAGGCTTCTGGTATGGCAGTTATGGATATTACTTCGGCAGCAACAACACCATTTGTTATTACTACAACGGAGTATGGTATGCCATTAATCCATCTGGTTCGGCGCCGGGTACTATTTGGTACGGCGGTTGGTATGCGGGTGGATACTTATGGGCCTATGGTAGTGGTGGTCAAATTTGTTACTACGATTCAGGAACTGGATTGTGGTACCCTGCCAATGGAACCGGCGGCATAAGCGGCGGTACTACCTTCTATGGTGGTTACTATTCTAGCACAAGCTCATGTGTATTTGTAGGTGGTAGTGGTGGAATTCTATGGGGATCTTACAACAATGGATTTTCATGGGGACCAATCTTTACTGGCTATAATTATACGTGGTATGATGTATACGTGAATGGAAGCACAATCATTTGTGTTGGTCAAGGCGGGGCAATCTGTGTAAGTCTCGATGGAGGGTTAACATGGCAACTGTATTCAACAGGAAATGAATTTGATTGCACCGGTGTTGAAGCCAGCGGTTGTTATGCTTACATAACAACACAACAAGGCGGTGTCTATCAATTCGCCATTCCATCAGGATACACGAACCCCGAAATCAGCTTTGGAGGCAGTGAACAAGTATGTCTAAGCGGACCAGTTTTAGTTTCACCTGCATCCGTGCAAGTAGAGAATCCCCGATTCGGCTCCATATATCAATGGAGTACTGGGCAATTCGGAACACAGATATTGACCAATCAAATAGGTCCAATTTCTGTTTTGGAATTAAATGCCTGTGACACGCTCGCTTCTGATACGTTGTTCATCACCTCTGCCGAGGCAAATGTTTTCTATGCAGATTTTGATGGAGATACATTCGGGAATCCAAACGTGATTCAATATTCATGCTCGCTAGAACTCCTGAACTTTGTGTCCAATAATTTAGATTGCAATGATCTTGATTCACTTTCGAATCCTAGTACAATTGAACTTTGCAACGGCATAGACGACAATTGCGATGGCTTGATAGATGAAGGGTTTGACGATGCCGACAATGATGGCATTGCAGATTGCGTAGATAATTGTAGTTCCAACTCTAATCCTCTTCAGGCGGATTGGAATGGTGATGGAATAGGCGATGTATGCCAAGACTTTGATGGCGACGGCTTGCAAGATGATTTGGAGATTGCGAATGGTTATAACCCGGACAATCCTGATACAGACGGAGATCTTTGCGGAGATCTCGCCGAATATTTGGGTGAATGTGAAGGAACCTGCCAGGCTACATTCTTAACAGATGTAACTCAAGTTTGGCTTCCGGATGCGGAGGTAATTTTCTCCTCTCTAACCATTGGTGATATCACATCTTACCTATGGGACTTTGGTGATGGAAACACCTCAACAGATCCGAATCCGGCACATACTTATACAACTCCAGGTGCTTACATTGTAACTCTCACCGTAAGTGATGGCGCCAGTTGCACCTATGTTGCATACTCGATATCCGCGATTCTTGTATGGGAGATATTCCCATGCACCTTGCAAGTAACAGGAACATCTTCCACAGTCTGGTACTCCAGTTGGTTGTCTCCTACAGTAGGTTGCGCCACTTTGGAAAATGGTGACGTTTTGAGTACAACAGACGGGGGAATTACTTGGATCAATATTTCTACCGGATTGGGTATTCCTTGCTACTACGTAAACTACGTAGGCAACACATACTACAATGCCGCTTGGATAGTAGGTTATGGAGGAAACGTATGTGTCTCCTACAACAGTGGACCCTTCGTTGTTTCAAATCCTCCGGGTACAAGTGGTATAAATTTCTACGGTTGCTGGTTCCTAAATCCGAATTTTGGATATGCTTTTGGCTCTGGCAATACTGTTTGCTGGTACAACAATGGCATCTGGGTAAACATCAGTCCAGGAGGTGTTCCTCTAGGAACCATTTGGTATGGAAGCTACTATTACAACGGTGCCCTGTGGTTGGTTGGTTCAGGTGGTTACATCTGCTACTATTTGGACGGAGTGTGGTATCCTGTTAGTAGTAGCACCACTTATGACTTACACTCCATCCACTTCTTCAATGCTTGTGGTTGTGGATATGCAGTAGGTGCAAATGGTACTATTCTCATCACTTTAAATGGTGGACTTACATGGTCGCCTTGCACAAGTGGCGTGAATTATGATCTCAACGATATTTATATTATTGATGGTCTGAATGCCATTTGCGTTGGAAACTATGGCGTTGTCTTGGTCACGAGTGATGGAGGACTGACTTGGACATTGTATTCTATCGGAACGAACGACAATTGCACAGGAATTACTGGTGAAGGATGTAGAGCATACATCACAACGGAAAATGGTGGCATCTATCAGTTCGATATTCCAGGACTACTTGATGAACCTACCATAGAATTCTCAGGTTTAGATACTATCTGTGTAAACGGCAACACCTCGCTAAGCGCAGCCAATGTGCGGGTGGCGAATGCACGTCCTGGTAGTACTTATCTGTGGAGTGATGGTCAGACCGGAGATGAAATTGAAACCGAAGACATATTTATCTATGTTACGGAAACAAACATTTGCGACACTCTGATTTCAGATACCTTGTTCATTCCAACTACTCAGGCAATAGAATACTATGCTGATGAAGATGAGGATGGCTTTGGAGATCCACTCAATCCTGTTTACGGTTGCGAAAGTCAACCCATCGGGTCTGTAACAAACGATGAAGATTGTGATGACACGAGAGCCGACGTCAATCCGAATGCACCCGGCACAGGAGAAGGCATCGACAACGATTGCAACGGAAATATTGACACCGATGAAAATTACTGCCCGGCTGACTTGAACAACGACGAAACAGTAGGTGTATCTGACTTACTCGTTTTCCTTAGTTTCTACGGTCAAATTTGTGGCGACCCGAATTGCACTGGGGACTTCAATGGCGATCTTCAAGTAGGAGTATCCGACTTGTTAATTCTGTTGAGTTTGTATGGAAGTCCGTGTCCATAAAAGCAAAAATTGCATCCGATATTTTTGGTGATGACCCATAAATAAAAAGCGCCTCCCACTTTTGGGAGGCGCTTTCGTTTCAGCCTAATCCAAAATTCTCGTTCGCAATTTCTACATCCAAATGAACTAGTCCGATACTTTGGCATATAATTTAGTCTTTTGTCAATACTCCCTAAGGTAGGAGAACTTTATCAATCACATGTATAACTCCATTGCTCTGATACACATCGTACACAGAGATGTTTGCAATTGATCCTTTTTTGTCTTTCACTGTAATGTTTTTAAGGCCATTCATCATAAATGTGAGAGTAGCACCATTTACTGTAGTCAAAATAGCTGATCCCTTTCCCTTTTTGATTTCTGCAGACAATGCGTTGAAATCATATTTTCCAGAAATGACATGATAGGTAAGCACTCCTTGCAATGATTTTTTATTCTCCGGTTTCAAGAGACTCTGAACTGTCCCGGATGGTAAATTTTCGAAGGCGTCATTTACCGGCGCAAAAACAGTGAAGGGCCCAATGCCGCTCAAAGTTGAAACTAAATCGGCCGCTTTCACTGCAGCCACTAGCGTAGTATGATCTCCTGAATTAAGAGCGTTCTCTATAATATTCTTTTGAGGCAACATCTCTTGCCCACCTACAATGACATTATTGCCTGTTTGCGCATTTGCAATTGCTCCGATGCAAAACACAAGAGCTAGATTCAAAATTACTTTTTTCATATTAAATATTTTTTGATTGTTATAATGAGACTTACGAAGACCAACACATTTTGGATTTCCCATCATTAAATTTTTCACAATGGAAATCCCTGTTCAATCCACAACAATAATATTTGTCTGGAACAAGTGTCTAAAGGATACGGTCCATCTGTATAATCCGGTGGCATCGTCCCCCCAGCCACTCTTGACACAAAAGCACCTGTTTCAATCTTTTCTACAATTCCAGAATATGTGGTAAAATTCCCCCAACTATTATCTCCGCTATGACAAGCCTCTTCTATTGCACAATTAGTGGCAATGATTGGTTGAACTACATCAACAAAATTGATAAGATCTGGGTAACAAGAATCTATTTGTGATTCCATATCCTGGTCAACTGTTGCAGTGGGATCATGAGTACACGAAAATGACATAAATCCCATTACCAGAATGAAAATTTTTGCTATCGACTTCATAATTTCACGTAAAAAAAATGGGCAATAATTAGATTATCGCCCATTTAAATTCCAATTTGATTTATTGAATAATCAGCTTTTGAGTGCTCATAAATTCACCTTCGTTCAAAATAACCTGATAGACTCCTGGATTGAGTTCGCCCAGAGATACAGTGTACTGTTGTCCACCAAATGAGGAGTTGAATGACCTACGGAAACACTCCTTTCCTGTAAGATCACGCACACTCAGTATAGTTGTGCTTTTTGCAATTTTCTCTCTGCGAATTGAAATCTCACCTGCCGTGGGATTCGGATACAAATCAAAAGGCAGTTCATTCATTAGACTGAATTCATCGATACCGTTTACAATATATTCACCGGCACTGCGTAGTACTTGACCACGCACTTCTCCGGCACCGCCATTGGCTGAAGTATGAATGTTCACGTATACGCTATCATTTCTGAACATCACAGAATTCTGTAGTGCAAATCCAACTCTCCAATAGCCAAATAGGCTGGCATCACCATCCTGTGCCACGAGACTCTCACCTAAATCAGAAATTACAGCACCATTTTCACCCACTACATTCTTGTGAAAATGAGCACCCATAGCTTCATCACTCAATCCAGCCACAACCACCATATAGTGGGCATTTGTTTGATCCCTGTCTATAGAAACTATTCCAGCACCTTTTGCAGGCGTATTGAATGAAGGAACTTCTTGTTCGCCATCGAGCGCTATTGAATAACCTTCTCTTGCAACTCGAAAGACCTGACCTCTAATTTCACCATTGCCACCGTTGGCAGTGTTATGAATATTTATGTAAATATTTCCTTTAAGAAATTCATTGATAAGTTCAGGGGTCACCATCGCTCCGGAAATCATACCGGTAATTCGGTTAGCCGTTATGTTGTCCGATAAATCAATAATTACTCCGCCATTTGTGCCTATAGCCCCTTCGTGAAAATGCGCACCTTCGGGCATTCCCCCGGTTAAGCCAGTAAATACACAATCGTACCAAATTTCGTCGAGGGTTGAAGGAATCATAACACTCAACAATCCAACAGCCGGAGTGCTAAAGGCCGGAACTTCCTGTGCACCATTCAATAATGCATCAAAACCAAGAACATTTTCCCACAGAATTTGGCCTCGGATTTCACCAGATGGATTCAGTTCGGTGTGCACATTGATGTATGTCATTCCGGACATCAATTCATTTACAAAGTCCATTGGATCAATTGCAGCAAGAATCATATTTCCATCAATAAAGTCAGTCAAATCTAAAATTACTCCGCCATTCTCTCCCATAGCACCTGCATGAATGTGAGCACCCATTATATCGCCGCTCAATCCATCTAATACTATGCGAATCTTTAGCTCTTGCATATCCTTAGAGAGCACAAAAGATGCTTTACCAATGGCATCTGTGTCCACCATCGGAACCTCCTGCATACCATCTAAATCTGCCATCATTAGATAGTCAGTTTCCAGTTGAATTTGGCCTCTAATTTCTCCATTTGGATGCATAGTGGTATGTAAATTCAAATAGTAGTTTCCCATCAATAGTTCCTCAATAATCTCAGAACCCAAATCTGTGAGAACTGCATACACTCTGTTTCCAACTACATAAGAACTCAGATCAATAACTACTCCTCCGTTCTCTCCGATCATTCCCATATGTATGTGAATTCCCTGTATAGGCCCACTGAGGCCGTTAGCCGAAACATTCACGTACAAGGTGTCTCTCATAGAACTAAGCTGCATACCGGCCACTCCTGTAGCGTTTGTTGTTACCATGGGTACTTCCTGCATTCCGTCCATTCTGGCTGAGAGTAGCAATCGATCTGTAAGATGTGCTGCGAATACCGGACTCATAAAAAATGCGGCAATCGCCAATAAAATAAATTTTGTAAACTTTTTCATGTCTGTTTTTTTTCGTAATTAAATATTCCTTGTTTTGAACGTTCAGGAATACCTACGAAAAAAAAACAGCTCTGGATTTCAGAGCTGTTACCTTTTTTTAAAAAGCCTTATAAAACCTACAATGCGGCAACAACAATCATTTGTTCCATAGTGGGAGAGACACTTCCACCGGCAGGTTCCAATGTTACTGCAAAGGCTGCAGCGTCATCAAAAGATTTCATGCGCTGCAATTCCGATGAATTTTGAATATCAAATACTCCGGCGTCAATTGGTGTATCGCCTACAATCGCCCACAATTGATATTGCTTTCCCGCAGGTGGCGTCGGCAGACTATTTACAGACAGGTATACTTCATCCGAACTGCGATTCCAATATATAGTAGCCATCGATTGAGGTGATAAAGGCAAACCTTTCATCCGAACAATCCTTACAGAAGTATCATTTACAATTTGCAATGCACTAAAAACCTCTTGAAACGAAGCTCGTTTAGCATTCAGCTCTTGGGCCAATTGTGAATTTTGCGTTTCAATGGCCATTAATGCTTCCTTAGTATTGTTGTACCTCTGCATCAATATAACATTAACTGAAGCGCTCGCAACCAATAAAACGAAACAAGCAGCAGCCAAATAACTCCAATTGAATCTTTTCGAATTATCTGAAGCTATAGCTAGCGGGGAAGACTGCACAACATTTTCTCCCTTATCTCCTTCAAGGGAAGACATCACTCTCGATTTAAGAGAAGCTGAAGGTTCCATTGCATTTGACAAAGCATAATTCTCTACAGAATCCTCAATTCTGCGCAATTCCAATATCAACTCAGGATGCACTTTGAGCAAAGAATCTACCTCAGACCTTTCCTCTACTGAGCACAAACCGAGGACATACATTTCCAGAATCCCGGAAGCCATGTAATCGTCTACATTCACGCTTTTTTCGTATTATATATCTCTCTCATTCTCATCAACCCCGCTCTGGCCCTTGTCTTTACAGTACCCAATGGTATTCCGAGTTCTTTGGCAACTTCATCTTGCGAATAACCTTGAAAATACATTAGTTCGATAATTACATTTTGTTCAGGCAAAAGTCTACTAACAATTTCGGGAACATCTATTCCATCTATTGAAGTTGAAACACTTTGTCCCATATTTACGAGATCGGCGTCCGATTGGATTTTTGAAGCCCATTTTCCTTGTTTCGATCGCAAAGCATCTATTGCCGCATTTCGCGCAATATTCAACATCCAAGTAAAAAGCCTACCCTTAGAAGAATCGTACGTTGAGCTTTTCTCCCAAATACGCAAAAAAGCCTCCTGTATTATATCCTCGGCCCATTCTCTATTATTCAAAATCTTATGCACAACACCATACAAGGCTCCCGAATACTGATCATACAGAACAGAAAACACCTCCCTGTCATGATTTCTCAAGCCGAGGATGAATTGTTCTTCAGTATAATTAGATGTTGGCATTCAATTTAATCGTCGTCTAAAGTATGGACAAGAATTGATACTTGATTCAGGCTAGCTCTTAACCCTTCTTCGCTTTTCGTTAAATCATAAAATATAGGCAATCACAAAAATTCTATTCGGACCAAATCACTCAACAAAACAGCACTTGTAATGCGCATATGCTTTACCCCAGATTTGTTTCCACGAATCATAAAGCAGGTTTTTAACGGCCCCCTTGCATGAAATAGTTTTGTTCTAAATAAAGCCAACTCGAGACAAGATCAGGAATTCAAATAACTTCTTATTCTTTTGAACTAAATCAATTCTCAACAATCAGAATTCTTGCTGAAACTGAATTTATTACTACACAATAAATTCCAGCAGGCAAATGTCCTAGATCCAGGGTTTCTTGATTCCGATTTATGTTTTGGCTATAGACAATTGTTCCTTTCATATCCACTACTTTCAGCAATCCCTTTGGTCCGGAAAATGAAACTTCACCGTTAGTAGGATTTGGGAACAAATTCATAGTTCTCTCTATACCCTCATCGGAAATGTTGCTAAAAATACAATTGGTAGTCAAGGTTAGTGAGCCGGTCTCATTGCAATAAGCTTCAAAGGCGTCATTGGCATCTTCTTGATTTTTCAGAAAATATCCTAACCAATACAAGAGTAATGTATGCGTGATCTCTTGTTGTTCTGGTCTGCTCATGCCATTGAAAAACAGTTCGCCGATATCGCAAATAGTTCCATCGTCTGCATAACCGCAATGACTTCCCTCGGAAATACTCACAAATGCCTTGCATTCGCTTGCCGAATTCGCATAGATCGGTTCATGATGTTGCTCCGGTGGCGTCACACCATCGGCATCGCCGCTCAATACCAAAACAGGAATATCAACGTCAAAGGCCGCACTTATCGCAGAAGGCATAGTTTCTGCAGGTGCAAGACCAACTATTGTTTCCACTCCTTCCAAATTTGCTGCAGCCAACCAAGTTGCTCCTCCTCCCATTGAGTGGCCCATGATTCCCTCTCGTTCGTTGAGGTGACCGTCTAAAAACAATACTTCGTTTGAACCCATTCCAATGATTGTATTCAATGTAAATGCAAGGTCCAATCCATAGGCTTCATGATCGGGGAATCCTGCTTCTGTGGTTACAAAAACCATAACATATCCCTCTGGAACCAAGAAATTCCAAATGTTCGAATAATCAGACCAAGGCATCAAAAAACCATGACCAAAAACGATCAATGGAAATTCACCTGTGATCACTTCTACATCTTCCCCTGGGCTCACGCCAGGATAGTAGAACTCGGTCGTAACATCTCTATCTCTGGATTCGTCGTATAAACTAATTGCTTTATGACCGATTTCGAACTGACCAAAAAGTGCGTTCGATTGAACAGCCATGAATGCCGTTAAGAAAAAAAAATAAAGTGATTTCATAAGAATAATTTTTTTACAATTTGAGTCATCCATTTCTTGGGGACCATTAGTGAATGGACAGTCTTGTTACAATAATTTCACCGGATTGCATAACGGTGCGCACAATATAGATACCCGCATTAAGCCCATCCACTGAATAAGACATTCCGGATATGGGTTTTGTCCAATACACTACCACGCGCCCTGATGAGTCTAAAATACTCAATTCACTCATGGCATTGGAAGAAACAAAATGCACAGAATCTGTTGCCGGATTTGGATACACCGCTATACCATGGGCATCTATATCCTCCACGTTCAATATTGTACATGAGGGTTCTTCTGTGTTCTCAATAAAATGTGTGATAGCATCTTCAACCCACCAATCTTGCCACTGCCCAGCACCCGAATTAGTAACCCAATCATTCAAATCGAAAGTAGAAATACCATTTATATCAGCATTGGCGCGATATACTTTCAAAGCTGCTTGATTGCGATTCCATGTAAGCGACTCCCCCGGTTCACATAATTCAGGTCCGATCGGTTGAATACAATTTGGCCTCAAAAAATATACGTATTCCAGATACTCAGGATATTCGCCGAAACACCTCGCTAAACCGAATTCATCAATACAAACAGCCACATATTCATCGCAAGCAATTCCCAGTGATTGTACATAGCCTTCAGCTATTATTCTGGCTAAGAATGTCATGTGCCGACCGCGGCGATCAGGATCGTTATAATGTGTATCTGTTATAACATCACTCAAAATATTGTGCTCCAAAAAATCATTGCTGCCTATGGTCATATTAGAATTGTATGGATCTTCCAAAGCTTCATCCGAATACACCGTTCCATTTTGAGCAGAAAAATAATGACCTCCTTGAACTGCCATTCCAGCGCTTGTACCTCCAATAACACCACCTTTCACATTGATAAAATAATTCAGAGCGCTTTCTACTTCGCTATTTCTCCAATAATTTATGTAATTCCATTGGTCACCCCCTGCAAGAAAAATTGCTTCGGCACCATTTATTCTCGACAGCACATAAGGATCAGAGGATGCTGAGGCCGAATTAAAAACGATTGTCTCAACTGAATTCACTGGCACTTCGAGATCTGAATAAAGGTAATCATTGTATCCATCGCTCCCACTTGCTCGAATGATCAGGACATCTCCTCCATTTGCATGTTCCAAAAACCATTTCATGGCATTATCATGATCCGATGCCCCACCTGCCAAAAGAATTCCCGGAGTCGGATCAACTATAAAATTGGCTGTATCGCCCGTCATGTAGGAGGTGTAGGACTGTGCATTTATTTCGCACAACGACAACATGAAGATTGAAATTATAAAAACTCTCATTTATTTTTACTGTTAATGCACACTAAATTTAGATCAAATATCACTCATCCCACCACATTCGCGATTGCATGTCCAATCCGTTGGGCATATTGGGATTGAGAATTCTTTCACTCTGAGGATAAATAAGTCTGCGTGGAATTTCACCATTGGGATTCGAATTGCTCGTTCCATTATCGTTGCTCTCCAACAATGGGTAGCCTGTTCTTCTATAATCAACCCATGGTTCGTTTTCGGAGAAAAGACAAACAAATTTTTGATCAATTATTTTTTCTAAATTTTCTTCAAAAGAGCCTGTCAAAACCAAAGACTCTATGAAATCTAGCTCTTCATTATCCTCAATCTCTAGCATCAAAAAATCTTCCAATCGATCCATTGAGAACTGCACTGCATTCCTTAGCGAAAGTTCGGCCTCCGATGTGTTTCCCAATCTCAGATGTGCCTCTGCTTTGATAAAAAGTTGTTCCTCATAACTCATAAAATACGTTGGTGAGATGGTGCTCCCTTGAAAATCGCCGACCTTACTTTGTCCTCCACTAAATGGAATAATATCTACGAAATATTCAAAACGTGGATCGCTTATGCCCATGACTCCAATAAACTGTGGATCTACCACGGCATATGCAGTACTTGTAAAAAAATTGTTTATTGGATTCGAATCGGTGTTAGTACCGCTGTAATGATATCCAAATTCCTCGATCTCACCTTGCGAAAGGGCATCCAAAGCCTTCTGAGCGGCGCCCGCATCTCTTTTAGTTGTATGTATGTAATATCGTGCCTTTAGTGCAAATGCGGCAGAAACCCATTTTCCCAAATCTCCTTGAAATATTAGATCATCACTCGCCGGACTTACTGGGCTCCCTTCAGAGAGTTCCGATATGGCTTCATCCAACAGAATATGAATTTGTGCATAAATGGCTTCCTGCGAATCGTAGATCGGATAAAGATTATCCCCGCCATTCAAAGCTTGGCTATACGGAACATCACCCCAAGTATCAGTGAGAACACCTATACAATTTGCCAATAAAACCTTAGCAACACCGCTATATGCTCCCGCATTTTGATCAGGCGCTAAATCAATTATCATTTTTAAGTTGATCATGGGACCTGCATAAAAGTCTTCCCATGGATAACCTACAAAAAGTTCATCAGGATTGTAGTTCTCAATTAGTAGTTCTTGATTGTCTTTTCCACGAAGTTGCTGAGACATAATAGTTGAATAGCGAAAGAATCTTCCTGAAAGAGCATTGGCAAACCCACTTTGAGCTCCGGGCAGCAAGAGTTTTACATCCACTTCTGTAGGCACGTTCGGATTTTGATTTAGTTCCTCCAATTTGCATGATGAAATTGTAAGTATTCCAAACAATAGAAAAAGGAATATTCCGGATATGTTTCTCTGTTTATATATTCTGCTTGAATTCATCAGATGGATGCTTTAATGGTAAATGTAAGACTCTTTGTATTGGGCGAATTGAAATAGTCGCGACCAATACTATTTGACGCTCCACTCAGGTTGGTTTCCGGATCAATGCCTGAATAACCGGTGAATAGCAGCATATTTCTGGAATTCACCGAAAGAGACAAATTCTTCACATGCACTTTCCTACAAACATTTTCGTTAAAACTGTACGTCACGCCGCAATCTCGCAATCTGAGCCAATTGACTTCCTCAAGAACTTCTTCACTGACATACTGCAGACTATACAAATTATAGAAATCTTCGTCGAGAAAAATTGGCGTAATATTTTGTTCTCCATTGCTTGCGTAAACACCATTCCAAACTACAGACTGCTCGTCGCGGTTTTCTGTATCTTCATGAGTTCCGTGGTACAACATAACTGCCTTTGTACCATTGTGCATCATCCCGCCAATGCGCACATCCCAAAGCATAGACAAGGTAAAACCCTTCCAGCTCAAGTCATTTCTCCATCCAAGAAGAAAATCAGGATTTGGATCGCCTATCACCTTCCTTTCATCGGATTTTATAGGATAACCCTGATCGTTTACAAGAATATTACCCTGAGAATCGCGAGCCCATGCTCCTCCATATAAAACCCCGAATGGCTCACCCACAGCTACAACACTTTGGGTAGACGCTAGACCAAATGAAGGAAGTGCAATCAAATCGGTGCCTTCTGAGAGGCTTTCAACCTCACTTCTATTGCGCGTAAAATTGATACTCGTGTTATAATTGAATTTACTTTTTTCATTTTCTACAACAACCGCATTCACAAGTATTTCCCAGCCTTGGTTTCGGATATTTCCTGCATTGATTACAGTTTCTAGGTATCCGCTAGAAGCAGGTACTGGAACATAGATGATTTGATCAATTGAGTTGTTGTTGTAATATGTAATGTCTAAGCCAACTCTATTCTTCCAAAACCGCAAGTCCATTCCTGCTTCAATAGATTTTAATCTTTCTGGTTTCAATTCGGGGTTGAAAACAAACGAAGAAGGTTCATACGACAACTGACCCTGTGGTTGAGAGGACGAAGCCTGAAAATAAGGTTGGGTCAAATACGGAGCAGGTGCGCCATTGCCCATTCCTGCAGCACTTAATCGAAGTTTTCCAAAATCAAGTGCCTTGAATAATTTAAAATTCTGCGTGAAAATCCAACTCACACTTGCAGAAGGGTAAAAAAGAGTATTATTCTTCGCTGGTAATGTGCTATACCAATCATTTCTGGCTGTTAAATCCAAATATAAAAATCTGTTCCAACCAAAATTAGCATTTGCATAAACACTTACCGTGCGTATATGCCTGCGACTGTCATCTACTATCAGATCTGCAACAGGCACATTGCTGATATCGTAAAAATCATCAATTACAAAACCAACTCCATCCAAACTATAACTTGTCTGCTCCTCGTCGTAAACATTATGACCAACTAGCGCCGACACCTCCAACTTTTCTTTGAAATCTCTTGCGTAGTTCACCACCAAGTCATTGTTTAAAGCGCGGTACGCAACATCGTTGTCAAATATTCGTCCTCCTAAATCCTTATACTCATTACTTTGTTTATCCCATGTCTCCTTTATACGATCCGAATAAAAATCTAAACCACTTCGATTTAAAATACTCCAGTGTTTGTTTATCCGATAATTCAATTCAACAGCACCAATGATCCTGTCAACATTATTGATATTCTGATTTTTATTCACGCTCCAATAAGGATTGTCATAATTCGCAAAAAATGTCCGCTGAGTGCCATCTGGATTGATATAAGCTGATTCATCATTCACCGGATCATCTGATCCATTTGCGAGTTCATAGTCAACAGGTCCACGCATAAGGCCCAACATTACTCCACTCAGATTGCTTCCTCTTTGACTTCTATTGGCAGAGGATGAAATGTAATTTGCTAAACCACTTACTTCAACATTGTCCCATAATTTATGTCGGGCATTCAGTTTAATTGTTGTCCTCTTAAAATCTGTATTAGGGATGATACCACTTTGGTTGGTGTTACCAAGAGAAAGATGATAACCTGAAAAATCCGTGCCGCCCTCCAAAGAAACATTGTGATTCCATGTAACACCTGTAGCAAAAAAATCTTGATCTTGATCCGGAAATGCGGAGCCTGTGATGCGCTCTCCCCATGACAATTGTGATCCCGGAGAGTACTCGCCTCCACTTCCTTGCGACCAAATCGTTTGTTTTTGCGGCAACTTATTCACTCGATCAAACGAGAGAGTGGATGAATAAGACAATAGACTTCTTCCCGACTTGCCCTTCTTGGTTGTGATCATCACTACTCCATTGCCTGCCTTATAACCGTACAATGCAGTGGCTGCGCCGCCTTTCAACACAGTAATATTTTCAATATCATCAGGATTGATGTCTATTGCCCTATTGGCTTGGTCTGTAAAGTTGCTTCCTCTGTACGAATTATCAATTGGAATACCGTCAATTACAAAAAGCGGCTGATTGCTTCCATCGATGGAAGAATATCCTCGAATGACAATACTGCTACTGCTACCAGGAGAACCACTTGAAGACGTCACTTGAACCCCTGCCACCTTGCCATTCAAAGCATTTACAAGATTGGATTCCCCACTTTTTTGAAGTTCATCACCCGTTAATTCAGTAGCACTATATCCCAACTTCTTTTTTTCCTTACGGATTCCTATTGCTGTAACAATAGCTTCCTTCAGTTCGATTGATGCCGGCCTCATCACTACATCAATATTTGTTCTGGAATAAATAGGCACAACAATTCGATTGTAACCAATGAACGAAAAGATTAAACTGTCCGATGATATTGCAGATGGTGTCATCATTAATTGATACCGCCCGTCCATGTCGGTTACTGTTCCGCCACCCGAATTGGCCACGCTCACAATTACACCTGGCAGTCCCAAACCATCATCGGAACTAGTAACCGTGCCGGAAACCATGGTTTGAGCGTGTAATTCCGCTCCAATTGAGCACAGAGAACAAAAAATAAGGAATAAAAATACTCTCATAAATATCAATAATGAAATACAGATAGAACTAACTCTCCGGCAGATTAGCCGGAAACTATAACCCAAAAAGTCGAAGAATCCGACCTAGCAATCAAACACCGGCTGCAATCCTCTGCGATGAACCGGTTTGAATGGGAGTTTGCCCATGAAAAAAGTACCTTGTCTCTTTTTCATTAGAACAAATCTAACTCGTAATTCGATATACTGCCTATCGTTTCCAAAAATAATTCTGGAAATATTTACTATATAATGCGATGACTCATATTCCATTTAACTGATACAAAACTTAACACTAAGCCAATTAATGATCACATATTTGTCCCATAAAACTCAACCTTATGAAAAAACATCTCCTCCTACTTTTTATGACAGCTTTAGTGATCCACTCACAAGCGCAAATAATTTACTCAGAGAACTTTTCAGGAGGACAACTGCCATTGGGATACGTCCTATTTAATCTTGATGGGCTTACTCCCGATGATCCCGACTTATCGAATATGGCTGATAGTGCTTGGACAATCAAGTCAATCACCGCTCAAGGCTTTCAAGGTGGTCTATGTGCGTTTAGTGTAAGTTGGTATGAAGGGGATGAAGGTCCATCCGACGATTGGATGGTACTTCCGGCAATCGGACTAGGAGCTGATCCTTACTTGTCGTGGACGGCTCTGGCAATTACCAGTAGTGGCGATTTTAGAGATCAATATCAGGTATTTGTTTCTAGTGAAGGAAACACCATTGAAGACTACATTCTGCTATCGCCCATTTTTGATACTGGCTCTGAAGGTGAGTTTGCAGAACCCACAAACAGAGAGATTTCTTTGTCCGAATTTGCCGGCGAAACAGTTTTTGTAGCATTTAGAAATTGGACTCAACCATACAACCCTGATCTGCCTAGTGGTCCGGGAAATGGTGGCAATGAATTGGCCCTTGACAACATTACAGTAAGCGACGGACCGGTTAGTGTAAATAATTTCGATGATATATCAACTAATGTAGATGTTTTTCCAAATCCTACATCTGATATTCTAAATATTACATCTGCAAGTCCAATAGGTAACTTCAAACTTTTCAATGCAACGGGGCAATTGGTTCTTTCGAAGTATACAAACCAAAGCAACTACAGCATCGATGTAAAGGAATTTCCTATTGGAGCCTATAATTTGGTAATTGAAACAAATGGAACAACGATTTCAAGACAAGTAATACCCATTCTGCTTATTAAATAGTGCATCCCGCATTGCGCATTGGAAGTCTGTTTTGATTAATGCGCTGCAGGATCTTGCATGCATGAAGTGGCTAATGCCATGAAAATAGCTATCATAGACCAATGAAGTGAAATGGAATTGGACCCATGAATTCCGAAATCTCCATCGCGTGCTTCCTGTTTATATACAAGAAGTGGTAAATGCAGTTAGAGTCTCTGTTATAAGCATATGGAGTGAAAAGGTAGTCCACTTTTGCAAATGCCTTTACAGTATCACACAGTCATTTTCTTCTCTGAGATTCAAGTACAAATTGAAAAAAATATTTCAATAAAAACTTGATGTGAAATAATTATGAGCTAGCGAGCAAGTGGATTATTTCAGAAAAATCAAAGCAAAGTTCACACTACCGCAGCATCACCACGTGTCCATACTCTTTTATTCGATCGGCTACGAACATCTGTTCATACTCAATCAACCAGACATAAGCACCATCATGAACAAAGTATTCTCCCGTTCTGAAATCGCCAATCCACTTTTTACTCGGATCATCGCTTTGGAAAACAACTTCACCCCAACGGTCGAATATGGTCATTTTATACCTGCTAATCAATGAAAGATCTGAGAACACAGGGCCAAAGACATCATTGATTTCATCTCCATTTGGACTATACGAATTGGGGACATAAAAGAAAAGTTCAGGCGGAGCATAACACGTATCCGGAACTACGATCCATTGTAATGTTCTCGGACAGAGAGAATCAGGCATTACGATTTGCAATATGTAAATACCAGTATCATTCACATTAATCTGCGGCAATTGAGATCCTGTGCTCCAATAGTATTCGCCCACAACATCTGAGACGAGGGTAATTGGGGAAAGCCCTTGACCTCCCGGACAAACACTGTCTAAAAGCATGATGGCCGAATCCGGAACCAAGGGTAAAATGTTATATTCAAATTCCTGTGGACAAATTGAATCCGGAGATGATACAGAAAGTAAGTACGTCCCTACATCATTTACCATCATGATAGGTCCATTGCCTCCATCCTCCCAAGCGTAAATTCCGGCAATGGGTGCAAGCAAACCAATTTCAATCAAACCACCTGGACATAAACTATCGTATAGTTCTATAGAAGGAGCTGGAAATACTACATCCACAAATACAGTATCGTAGGCCACACAGTTTGATGTACCTGTTACCTCCAAAAGATATTCGGTTGCTTCAGTAGGTGAAACCGAAACAGAACTCGTGGTGCCAAGAACATCCGTAGCTCCCAATTCTGTCCACTCAAACGAATAATTGGCTCCGGTAGCCGCAGTGAGTAGGGTGTTCTCATCAATACAGATCAATGTAGTATCCGGTGAAGCCGAGGCATCAGGCCCTTCAATCACATTAATTGATATATCATCATCTCCTGAACCGCATAGATTCAACACCCCAACATCGAAAGTGTAATTGCCCACTTCCGTAAATGCGATGTTCATTTCATTATTCGATGTGTCCTGATATGCGATCGAACTTAATGGCGCATTAGTAGACCATGAGTAATATGTGTCCGGATAAAAATTGACCGAGAAATTTACTGTATCCTGCAAACAAACCGTGGTGGGTCCTTGAATATTTACGTTCGGATTTCCCAAAACGGTAATAGACATCGGCGGAGTCCAAGGGCTGACACATCCATAGTTCGTTTCTTGCACTGAGAAATTTAATGTACCCGCACCGCCTACTATTACATAGAGCGAATTAGAATTCGCACCGGATGGAGATACAAAAGGATTTCCTCCATTTATTCCATTGCAAGTCCACATGTATGTAGAGTTTGCAAAATAATCGTATGGCTCAAAGAGCAGGGCTACTGTTTCGCCGACACAAAAACTCGTTTGAGGAATAAAATTAGGATAAGAATAGGAAGTTATGATTTGTGGTTCATCAGAATATGCACCAATCGTCACTCGAATTAAACTTCCCAAAGCATTCTCTGGTGTAGATGACTCTGTTGCAACAATACGCATGTAGTTCATCCCTAAAGGAATTCCATAATCTGGTAAGCTGTCCTTACATGGTATATGCAAATTAAGTTGGGTGGTGCCCGTTGCCGCTACCGAACCAAGTATTCCATCACTTCCTATCTGCGAAAAATCCATGGAACTCAGCAACTGTGTATTAAAAATATTTCCGGGACCATATGATGCTGCTCCATCCCAAGTATTGACTTCTATATCTATTAATTCATTTTCACCATCAGGATCATCTGCACATGTATTCACACAGAAATACAAATCTTCGTTGTTGTTGGTCGTGAGGTCACATTCGGCTATACAGAAAGGCCCCCAAACTGATCCTATTACATCGGGGTTTGTAGAGATTATTCTGATGTAATAATTACAGCCTGGTTCTACCACAGGTATCTGGCCTGAGACACTACCGGGAAGGTCGCCAAGAAGTGGATCGTAATTCTCATTATCATCAATCGAACCGACCTCTTCTGGATTATTCGGAAAAGTTCCGTCAGGGTCAGATAGTTCACAGATGTAGTCATTGGCACCATTGAATATGCCCGTAGAGTAAAATGGAATATCAATGGCACTGCCAATACAAACGGCATTGGTATCCAAAGTTACAACGGGTTGCAATGTGGTAATCACATTTGGACACTCGATGATTTCAAAACAACCGGATGCAGTGCCTACGATCTCCGGAGGAGGCGACAAGCGCGATATCCTAAACTTGTAACAATCTCCAACCTGAGCATTATTTGGTATTTGCACTGTTACGAACCCCGTTGTTGTCGGATAATTGATTGGCATTACCCAAGAACCAAAGGCACCGGTAAAAAAACCTGCTGAGTTAGATAATTCAATCTGATAATTGCCATCACACAAAGTATCAGACAACTGATATTCTATTGTCACAAAAGACCCTTGACATACAGGGTTTGGAGATACACTGAGCACATTTATCTCTACCGGATCTATTTCAGAATAATTGCCTACAATGTTGATGTCATCAATGGAAAATGATTGCGAATATGGTGGAGCTCCAGCACCATTCTGCCATCTAAATCCAAAGCGCAAACTGCCCACATCACTGAAAACGGGATCGGTAATATCTGCGTATTGCCATAAAGATGTATTGTTGTAAAGGCCCAATCCAAATTGTGTCCAAGGTCCACCGTCTAAACTGTAGTATATTGTTCCGTATGCTGTTGGAGAACCTTCGCTTAAATAAAAGAAGCTGAAATGCACTTCCTCAATGGCGTATGTACATATACCAAAAGTCATGAACGCAAAACGATCCGAAGCCGCTGTCGGATCATAATTATTGTTTAGCACTCCTGAGGGCTGATCATGTATGTGCAGGTAGTTGCTAGTAGGAGCAAAACTTATAGTACCTCCATTGGTATTATTCTGCTGTGTAGTGTTCGGGTAATTGACGTTGCCTGTATAAGCATTATTTACTATCCATTGATTGTCGCCTGTATTTGAACCCAAATCAGGAGCATTCAAGGTAAATGCGGGTCCACCTGTCTCAAAATTTTCGGTAAGCAATAGAATGTCCTGAGTAAAAACTCGGGAGGCAATCATCAGAAAAAATATCCCCAAAAAGAATGTCTTGTTTGACTTCATTCGAGATGTTGTGTTAAGGTTGAAACAAATGTAGTCAAATTCACAGAAGTTTGGATATCGTTCAAACTATTACTTATCAGAGAATTAATACTGATTGCAGACACCAATCCATAGGTACTACTGGTGGTCGTAATTCACGACTACCTTTTCTGAGCGTGGGTGGGACTGACAGGTGAGAATGAATCCAGCTTCCACCTCTCCGGGCTCAAGGGCATAATTGACGTCCATGGACACTTCTCCCGCATCTAAGTGTGCCCTGCAGGTGCAACACATCCCTCCTTTGCATGAAAAAGGAATGTCGAGACCTTGCTTTTGGGCGGCTTCGAGAATTGGAATCCCATCTTTGGGCATTCGGAAATCTGTCTGCTGTCCATCTAGGATCACACTTACAAAGCAATCTCCTTGTACTATTTCCTTTAGTTTTACAACAGGTGCAGCCGCCTTCTGATTTGGAGCCAAAAACAACTCAAAGTGTATTTTCTCCTTAGACATTCCCAAAGACTCCAAATAATTGGAAGAAGCATTTATTAAAGGTTCCGGACCACAAATAAAAGCGGCATCCATGTGTGCCATTGGAATAAAAGTTCTATCGAACATCGCTAGCTTTTCACTGTCTATTCGTCCATGAAAAAGAGGGATTTCATTGGGTTCTCCGCTCAATACGTGAAAGACCCTGAATCGTCCGATATAACGATCTTTTAGGTCCTCTAGGGCATCTCTAAAAATGATGGAATTGAATAGCCGATTTCCATAAATCAAATTGACTTCACTTTTCGGTTCTTTACGTAATACCGATCGAGCAATTGAAATGATAGGCGTAATGCCGCTCCCCGCAGCTATGAGCAAATAGCTCCGATTGGCCGATTCGTCCAATGTTGTAGTGAAATTACCGGTCGGCGTCATCACCTGCATTTCATCTCCGACTTTCAACTCTCTGTTCACGAATTGACTAAATGCCCCTCCCGGCACTTCTTTTACTGCCACACGCAATTCGTTATCATTTATACCACTGCTGATGGAATATGACCGTCGTAAATCTTCCCCTGCTATGGTTTGTCTAAGGGTGAGATACTGTCCTTGCTGAAAGCGATAAACCTCTTTGAGATCCTGCGGAACCTCAAATGCAACGGATACGCAGTCTGCAGTTTCTTTTCGAATATCAGCGATTCGGAGTGAATGAAATTTCGGTCTTGACATAAAATACAATTGCGGCGGCAAATTAAGGGTCAAATGCTTTCCATTCGGCGAAGGCTTATTATCAGGTTTCGATCTTATACTTCTCTAGGGACTCAAAATGTGATTTTCGATGTGTGAAAAGGAAAGAAAAAATTTCTAAAAAACCAATACAATCAGCCTTTTCAGATGATTTAAACTCAGAATCCGCATTGGGAATCTATTGCAGCGCTCATACTGTTTATCCCGCAATACGCATTAGGGCAATTTTTGTAGAATGCGTGCGGGAATCTCAAATCTAAGCGATAGAATACTGCATTCATC
>JAWXBG010000059.1:0-14033 GCA_034439875.1 Flavobacteriales bacterium | reverse complement strand
CTGCTTTCTGAGTGCAAAAGCTCCGTAAGAACGGTTCTTGTTCTCAAATACCAGTGCATTTCGGGTCGAACTTAAGACGTTGCCCCAACCTCTGTCGATGCCGAGCAGTGCAACCAGCACTACCAAAACGGCCATTATGATCAGTATAGTCATGAGGTAAACTTATTTGGTTTATTCCTTCTTCCGTACAGGTCACGAATTCAAACGTTCAAACCTTTCGGAAAATATTTTTATTTATAATCCAAGCTCTGCTATTCGCTGTCTAAGTGCAATGTCCTCAGATTCTGCCATGTCCTGAATGGCTCTCTTCTTCACATTCGTGATGTTGAGTTCATCCATAGCGTTGATTACATTTTTCCACTTCGACTTTTCAATTGTTTTAATGATCACAAATGGTGCCAGAGAGTCTCCTACAATCCTAGAGTATTCCTCTTTGTAGACTTCTTCATCCACTTGTTTAGAATCAAAGAGCTCTCGCAATTTCACCACCTGATCATTAATACGTTTGTTTTTGTCAAACAAAATTTTCCTCAATCCGTCTTTCGAAAAATTAGTTTGTATCATCACAGTAGTATCAGGCTTGAATTTCCCTGTGTAGTAAAACACATGTTCGTCCTCTTCTCCAAGCAGCAATATGAAAGCAAGTTCATCTGCGAGTTTGGTTTTGGTGGTATCATCCTTATCCAATTCTTTTGGATAAATAAGCTCTGTGGTTTTCGGTTTGCTCAAGGTGGTAGCGAGCATGAAGAAAGTAATGAGCAGAAAAGCCAAATCGACCATTGGAGTCATATCCAAATAGACCGAACCTTTCTTGGCTCTTTTCTTCCCGTGTTTACCTCCGCCTCCGGAACCTTCGGTATTTACGTTTGCCATTGTTTTAGCTTTTTATTGGTTCCTGATTATTCCACTGATCCCGCCGCATCGCTATCGAATGCTTCAAAATCTGTTACCATGTTGAAAATGTAAATCTCCTTCTTTCTAAAGATGTCAATCACTTTTTCAACTTTTTCATAGTCCGTATCGCCGTCTGCCTTGATTCCATAACTCAAGCGCAGATCTCTGTCCTCTGTCATCATTTCAATGGTCACTCCTTTGGCATCCTGATCTCTGGCGAATCCTCCATAACCGGCGGTAATCCAGTCGGCGAGTTCGTTGTTCAGGGAGTCTGTTGGAATTCCTTCTGTGGTCGCGTCCATTTGCGTCCTAAGCCTTTCATCGGCGCGGATATATTCAGCTAGTTTTGTGATAGGTTGTCCGATCGGCCCCATTACTGAGAACCTTTCGATATCCTTTTCACCCAACTGCAATTCGGTGTGAGTCACCATCATATCCTTTATCATTTGGGCACGGGCATCTTTACCCGACATATCCCAAAATACGCGTCCGTCTGTATCCACAGTCACCATCATTACCTTTTCGGGAAGCGGTTCGTTGGAGGTAGAACTTGGTGTGTCTACCATAACGGGTTCCGGGGCTCGAAATTTGGCGGTGAGCATGAAAAAGGTCACTAGAAGAAATCCAAGGTCTACCATGGGAGTCATGTCCAGTGCCGGAGCACCTTTTGGTAGTTTAACCTTTGGCATATTCTTTCTGTTTTATTGTTTATTGAACAAAATGTCCTTAATGTTTAGACGCAAAATTCTGCGCCACTGAGAAACCAGCTTCGTCCATGCCATAAGTCATGCTATCGATGCGATTGCTGAAGTAGTTGAAGAAAATGATTGCTATACACGATCCAATGATACCGAAAGCAGTATTGATAAGCGCCTCAGAGATACCCAAGGAAAGTGCTGCAGTATCAGGTGCACCGGCGTTTGCCATCGCCTCAAAGGCCTTTATCATACCAAGTACGGTACCGATAAGACCTACCAGTACCGAGATGGAAGCACAAGTAGAAAGAATAACGAGATTCTTAGAAAGCATAGGCAATTCGAGAGAAGTAGCCTCTTCCAGCTCTTGCTTAATGGCTGTAACCTTTGCTTCTTTTTCGAGCGTGCTATCATTTGCTACAGTCTGGTATTTCTCAAGACCGGCGCGCACTACTGCAGCTACAGAACCTCTTTGCTTATCACATTCCTTGATTGCTTGATCAACCTGACCATTGTTCAACAAACCACGGATAGTGCGAATAAAGCCGTCGATACTTCCTTTACCACGAGCACCCGCGAGACTGATCAATCTCTCAACTGCAAAAATGATAATGATCAAATTGATACCGATCAAAAAAGGAACGATGATACCCCCTTTGTGAATGGTGCCCATCACATTGAGTGGGTGACCTTTCAAAGGATCTCCACCTTCAAAATTGGCTTTGTCGCCGAGTACAAATGTGTAAATCAGGTAGCTCACGACTAGCGCCACAGGAATAGCAATTGCCGCGAAATATGCTCCACGATTACCAGCTTGCTGTTGTTTGTTCATAACAGGAACGGATTTAATGGTTTAATAAATAGTGTTTTTTATTGATAATTATCAGGCTGAAAGTTCACAAAAATCTGGCCAACCAAACAAATGTTGCTCTCAAAAGGTCCGCTATTTTCAATTTTACGGGGGGCCAAACATAACAAAGATTTTCGCTGAAATGGCAGTATTCACTAGGTTAAATGATCGTGAATATTTTACACGTCCAAGGAGTCTTATCAGGTATGTATTATTATTCAACCATTGCAAAAAATTCGATTTTCAGCGCTTTTGGAACCAACTATACAGATGGTCAACCTGTTAGCGGCTATCGGAAAAAGAGGTAAAAGGCAAAAAATAGATCTCCTTTCCACATTTTATGGCTTTTGTGAAGGCAAAATGAATAGTAGTTTCGAGGATTAATCAAGAATAAACTCCAAAAAATATCAGAAAAGCTGTCCCTGACGCAAACGGATAAATCTTCTCACTGCTATAGCGGTTGATATCCACGAAACCAGTATGCCCGATAAGACGATGACTAGAGCAGAAATAAGAAATCCATTGTTTTCATTCATCACCTTTATGGCATCTACCAACTCATTTCTGAAAGAATAGAACAATAAGCTCAGAATAGCCAATGCGAGTATTGAAGACACTATTGCATAAAACAAAGCACGCCTCAAAAAAGGCTTTTGAATAAACCAATGCGTTGCCCCTACAAGTTGCATACTCTTGATGATGAAACGTTGAGAAAAAATGGCCAATTCTATGGTGCTATTAATCAGAACAATTGCAATAATCATCAGCAAAACTCCGAGAATCAAAAGCCCAAAACCAATTTTAGCACTGTTCTCATTAATTTTCTGCATGAGTCCTTTCTGGAACTCGACATCTTCCACAATTTCACGGCTTTTCAAAGATTGAACTGCCTCATCGAGCTTGTCCATGTCGTTGAAGGAAGATCGTATACGAATGTCGAGAGAGGCGGGCACGGGGTTGTAACCAAGAAAATCTACAAAATCTTGACCGACTTCTTCTGCTGCTACTTTTGCTGCTTGCTCTTTTGAAACATAAGCGATTTCATCAACATAGTCCTCGGTTTGAAGAAACTGCTTCAACTTCTGAATTTCGGATTCCGAGGCTTGATCTTTAAGAAATACGTGAACATTGTGTTGACCTCTGATATAATGCGAAAGGGAATTGGCAATGATAAGAAATGACGAAAAAGCACCCAGCATTGTAAGCACCAACGTAATACCAATGACTGTCGAAAACGACGAAATGGCACTACCTGAGGTTTTAAAAAATGGCTTAGCCAATCGTATGGTATATAAGGTTGCAAAAAACTAGTCCACGCCAACCACCTGTCCTTCGAAGTACAGGTCTTCACCGGCGAGCGGGTGATTGAAATCGAGAATGATGGAGTTCAGTTTTACTTCTGCTACTACACCTTGAACGATTTCTCCATCGGGAGCTTGCATCGGAATTACTTCTCCGACTTGAAATAATTCGTCGTCCCACTCTTCGTCGGCAAGAAACTCACTTTTTTCAAATTCCCGAAAGTACTCTTCGTTTTCTTCGCCATATGCATCAATCGCAGGGATAAACACTGTAAACGTATCATTGGGCTTCAGTCCATTGAGGGCCGTTTCGAACTTTGGCAGCATATCTCCCTGACCGAAAACAAATTCAAGTGGTTCTTCGGGTCGAGTTTGTTCTATGAGCTCACCATCTGAACCATCGTAACGCAAGATGTAATGGACTTTAACTGTTTTTCCTTGACTAATCATATCAATGCTCGACTTATCCTAACCTATTTGTTTCACTTTTATTTTTTGACCCACTTTCAAATCCGTTCCAGAAATGCCGCCATTCAAACTTTGAATTGAATTTACAGTAACACCTTCATACCTGTTGGCAATGCCCCATAGTGTATCTCCACGCTGCACTGTATAATATTTATATGAAGGGTTCGGAGTTGTCTTTGCCTTGGGAGTTTCTTTTGCCTTCTCTTCAGCCTCTTTGTTCGAAGCTAGTTCATCACCTTTCTCTTCATTGGAAGATTGTTGGACCTTCACCTGATCATCTTTAGCTCCAGTTTTTGATACCGTTTGCTTCACTTTAAGTTTTTGACCAGGATGAATAGTATTCGATTTCATCTTGTTCCACTTCTTCAATTGTGTAGTAGTAGTGCGGTACTTGTTTGCAATTTTCCCGAGAGAATCTCCTGTCTTCACTTTATATGTTACCCACTCCACTTCACTCACCACCTTTGTTTCAGCAGCAGATACCGATGCTACAGGCTCCGATTGAAATTCGCTTTCACGACTCATGTCATACACAACATCTTCGTTGCTCAGAAAAATTCCGATCTTGTCTGTAGGCAAAATGAGAAAATGTTTTTGACCATTGTCAGGAATTTCTTTCAATTTATAGGTTGCATTCAAGAATGAAATATCCTCGACAGACATACTCAAAGTCTTTGATAGATCTGTAAAACGAACTCTTTCAGAAACGTGAACTGTATCCGTTTCAAAAAATGTTGTTATGGGTTTTTTAGGATAGATATTGTGCTCAGAAGCATAATTCATCACATAGTTCACCGCAATAAAAGCAGGAACATAACCTTGAGTTTCTTTTGGGAGAAATGGACGAATGGACCAAAAGTCTCTTTTTCCGCCTGCTCTTCGAATAGCCTTATTAACGTTGCCTGGACCCGAATTGTATGCCGCCAACGCCAATTCCCAATCGTCGTATGTGTCGTATAGAAAGCGAAGGTATCGACATGCTGCATCAGTCGCTTTATATGGATCAAAGCGATCATCTTTGTAACTGGTAACATTGAGACCGTACATTTTTCCGGTAGCCACCATAAACTGCCATAGACCACCTGCGCCGGCAGAAGAAATAGCACTTGGATTGAGAGCAGATTCTACGATGGCGAGGTACTTCATCTCAAGTGGAATATCGTACTTGGCCAGCTTTTCCTCCATCATAGGGAAATACAAATTAGCCATACCGAGTACTTTGCTCGTGATGTCTCTTCTTCTCACCGAATAGAGGTCTATGAAACCCTGAACGGTCGAGTTGTACACCAAATCAAATGGCGTTTCCTTATCCAAGGCTTTCATGCGCTGCTTCACGATGTCTTGAGAAAATGAAGGTACTACTTCTTTATTGTAGTCATATACATTCAGCACTGTTTCATCTGATGTGAAGCAATAGTGGTTGAGGTAACTGCTCACCAGGATTTTATCAATCTCAGCAATTTCAGGGTCGTCCATTTTGAAGGCGGGTTCTTTGCCCACCAGTGGGATTGAGTCCTTTTGAACGACATCCATTGCAGAAACCTGCAATGAGATGCACATCAGCAATGCGATTCCAGGCATTGTGGTTCGAGTCATTTTTTTCTTGTTCATAAGTTGCAGGTGCGATGATAATAAATAAAGCTCAAAAACATACCGTTTGGCATGTACATAACTACGAGTGCAATATGATTATTGTTTCCCTGAGCCTCGGAGAGGGGCTTTGTTACTTACTAACAAATTTTTCCATAAGAGCAGCCGAGGCCGCAAGGAGCTTATCCTCCGCAAATGCAGACCCCATAAGCTGAATCCCAAAAGGCATACCATCAGATTTTTTTCCAAGGGGCAAAGAAATGGCAGGAATTCCAGCAAGTGGCGCTTGCACAGTGTAGATATCTTCTAAATACATGGCTATTGGGTCGTTGCTGTTGCGACCAATTTCGAATGCCGAGTTGGTGGTAGTTGGAGTCAAGAGGAAGTCAAAGTCATTGAGCAATTCAATGGTTCTGTTTCTGATCATTCTTCTCACTTTCTGAGCCCGACCATAATAAGCATCATAATATCCGGCACTCAGCACGAATGTTCCGAGCATAATCCTTCTTTTCACTTCTTTTCCAAAACCTTTAGATCGGCTTTTACTATATGTGTTTTCGATACCCACAGCTTCGGGATCGCGAAAACCAAAGTGCATACCATCGTAGCGTGCAAGATTCGATGAAGCCTCAGCAGTAGTAAGCACATAATAAGTAGGAACAAGATAATCGAGAAGAGGGAATTCAACCGGGGATACTTCGTGCCCATCGTTGCGAAGCGATTCTATAATCTCTAAAGTTCTTGCACGAACTTCATCATTCAAACCTTTGTTTTCAATACAATCTTTGATGTATCCGATCTTCATTTTCGGACGATCATTCAAAAGAGTCGAATATGCGGGGACAGGTTTTTCGCTCAGCGTGCTGTCAAATTCATCCCTTCCGGAAATAATTTCGAGGATGAGTGCTATATCAGCAATACTGTGGGCAAGAGGACCAATTTGATCGAAACTGGAAGCGTACGCCAACAAGCCATGACGAGAAATGCGTCCGTAGGTAGGTTTAATACCTATAACACCGCAAAGAGAAGCAGGCTGTCTAACAGATCCACCCGTATCAGAACCTAGGGCGGCAAGGCACATATTTGCTGCTACCGCCGCCGCCGAACCACCTGAAGAACCACCTGGAACACGTTTGGGATCGAGTGGATTTCGCACCAAACCAAATGCGGAATTTTCGTTCGAAGATCCCATAGCAAACTCGTCGCAGTTCACTCGGCCTATAATCACTGCGTCTTCATCCAACAGACGTTGAACCGCTGTAGAGCTATACAGTGACTTAAAACCTTCTAAAATTCGAGAAGAACCAGAAACGTGGTGACCTTTAAAGCAAATATTATCTTTGATTGCAATGACCATACCTGCCAATCGACCGGCACTACCATTTTCCCATTTTGCCTGAATGGCAATAGCCCTACAGCGGGATTCTTCTTCGAAAACTTCCAGAAAAATATTGAGATCGCTGTGTTTAGCAATAGCAGCCAGATACCCCTCAACCAATTCAGGAAGCGTCGTTGACCCTTCCTTCAAATCGGCCTGTACCTTCCCTAGTGAAGAATAATGCTTCACGATACTATCTGACTAATCTGATGAATTAATTCTCTGTTTTTTCAACTTCCTTGGACTCGCCTTTAGAAGCATCCTTAAACTCTTTCACGCCTCTTCCGAGGCCGCGCATTAGTTCAGGAATCTTTTTGCCTCCGAAGAGGAGAAGAACCACAATCAGAATGATCAACCATTCTTTTCCGCCAATACCCATGATGTAATATTTAATTGGGTGTCAAAGATAGAGTCTGCAAAATGAAATGAATAAGACAATTCTCCTTAAAACTACAAATCCGCAATTTTCTTCACCCTATGGAGAAATATCTTTGCTTGGATACTATATATATGCTAGTCGAGGAAAATATTATCAAGAAGCCTAACACCCCCCACCCAGGCGGCAAGCAAGGCAATGTGGCCTTCATTTTCCTCCCATATTTCAACAGAGGAAAGATCGCTTGTTTTTACCACCTTGAGGTATTCGATGTCTATAATTCCCGGTCGATTCAAATTCTTGTTTCCCCACTCCTCTAATTCCTGCGGACCCAGATTTTTCCTTTGAACCTTCATTTGCAGAAGAATCTTGTATATTCCTGCAGCCACGATCACATCGTCGGATTGCAGTCTGCGGTTTCTAGAACTCATGGCTAGGCCGTTGCTTTCGCGGATTGTTGGGAAAGACAGGACTTTAACCTGATTCCCTTCCTTTTCAGCCATTTTTTTGATCAGATACTGCTGTTGGAAGTCTTTTTCTCCAAAAAAAGCATAGTCAGGTTTTACAAGCTCAAAAAGTCGGCTCACTACCGTTAGGACGCCATCAAAATGACCCGGACGAAACTCACCCTCCAAGACATCCTTTGAAGGGCCCAATTCCCATTCGTCTTTAAACTGGCCCTCAGGGTAAATATCTGATATTGTGGGAACAAACACCGCATTGCAAGGACATTTCAAGAGCATTTCAACGTCAGAGGGTAACGTTTTAGGGTATTTGAGCAAATCCTTGGGATCATTGAATTGCGTAGGGTTAACAAAAATTGAGACTATAAGCACATCACAATGCTCCAATGCATTGTGAACCAATGATATATGACCCTCGTGCAGTGCACCCATTGTAGGTACAAAACCGATTCGTTTTCCGGCATGTTTCAGCGCTTGAATCCATTGACCCATAGGGGCCGGGTGAGTAAAGTGCAACAGGGACACTAGGCAATACGTATTAAATAAAAAGGGTCAAATCTATTGTAATCATCGAAGGTTGGTTATTATTTCGTAAATTTGCGGTTCATTACGAAAGCGATATCTACACATGAGTAAGACAAGAGTATTATTCGTATCTCAAGAGATTGTTCCATTCTCAGCAGATTCTCCCAATAGCCTTTCAGCACGTCAAATACCTCAAGCCGTTCACGAAAAAGGCAAAGAAACAAGGATTTTCATGCCACGCTACGGAAAAATAAATGAGCGTAGACACCAGTTGCATGAAGTGATTCGATTGTCGGGAATGAACTTGATCGTGAACGACACCGACCACCCTTTGATTATCAAAGTAGCGTCAATACCTCAAATAAGATTGCAGGTTTATTTCATCGACAACGAAGAGTATTTTCATAGAAAATCCTTCCATCACGATGAAAAAGGAAAGTTTTTTGGCGATAATGATGAAAGAATGATCTTTTTTACCAAAGGGGTTCTGGAAACAGTTAAAAAGCTAGGCTGGGCACCCGATATCATTCACTGTCACGGATGGTTCACCGCCCTAATGCCACTTTATATCAAGGAGCTATATAAGCGCGATCCGCATTTCTCAGATGCCAAAGTTATTTTCTCTGCTTACGATGATGCATTTGAAGGGGAGCTAGATTCAAAGATTTCTGAAAAAATCTCTTTCGATAATATTGCGAAGTCTAGTACTACTCTACTCGAGAATCCTACTTATGAAAACGTGATCAAAATGGCTGCCCAATATTCTGATGCCTTTATCGTTGGGCATGAGTCTATGGACCAAAAGCTAGTTGAACATATTGAAGGACTTGATATCCCTGTATTGAAGCAGCACGCTGAGGGCGATTATCTGACAGCGGTTGACGAGTTTTTTGATTCTGTAGTAGATGGTAAACCAGTCTTGGTTGGTTGATTTATTAATGAACATGATTTATAATCCATACAATAGCCTCAAGAAATTGAGGCTTTTTTACTTGACCGTCTTTGTCGGAATCCTTTTTGTCGGTTGTGAAAAACCTGAGAATAGTATTGGACTAGAGCTTCAACCTGGAGATGATCTACTTGGCTATTTTGTTTCTGATACAACCACTCTGAGGGCTTCAAGTTTGAAGGAAGATTCTCTTCGCACCGACGAACTTACGAGTATAATGTTAGGTAATTACACTGACCCAATTTTTGGAAAGACCCGCGCATCGGCAGTTGCTCAGATAAAACTTTCGTCATCCAATGTAGTCTTCCCTGAAATTTTCGAAGTGGATTCCGTGGTTCTATCGATGGTATATAGTGGACAATTTTACGGACGCCCCGTTCCACAAGCTTTTCAAGTCTTCAAAGTCACTGAAGATCTGTACACAGATACTTCCTATTTCACCAACTATAGAGTGCAAATAGATGAAACCAAGGATCTGGTCGCTAGCCAAGGTGCTATTCAAGAAATAAGTATCAACGATTTTAGCATTGTTGATGGAGATTCACTTCAGCCGCAAGTGCGCATTCCTTTAGACATAGATCTTGGGAATGAATTGATGACAGCCGATCCTTCGGTTTTGGTTGACAATATTGTTTTCATAGAGTACTTTAAAGGTCTCTATATACGTTCGCTCACCGAACAAGGCGCTGTGGTCAATTATGATTTGGTGGATTCAGATAGCAAACTCACCATTTTTTATAGAGACCTCGACGATGAGACTCCAGATACCCTGAGTTATGTGTTCAATATCAATTCCGATTGCGTTCGATTTACACAAATAGAGCATGACTATAGCGCAACCGTTTTGAGTGGCATTGAAAATGCAGAAGTGGATGGAACAGAGTTGAATTACGTTCAATCTGCTGCAGGAATAAAAACCATCATTCAGTTTCCATTTTTAGAAGACTACAAATCCTTCGGAAATATCACCATCAACAAGGCCGAACTTATCATTCCAGTTGTAGACGCTGATATTTCGAGATACTCACCCCAGAGCTTACTCTTTCTTTTATACAAAAATGAAAATGGCGACAATGCCTTGCTGCCCGACCAAAATACAGGTAGTCATAGTATAGGAGGTAATTTTGACGAGAGTAGTATGTTTTACAAATACAACATTACGCGTTACGTGCAGCAAGTGCTTGCGGGAGAGATTCCTGATACAGGTATTTACGTTGTGAGCAACAGTGCTGGTGTAACTGTAAATCGAGTAGTTCTTGCTGGTCCGGGTTCAACATCAGACAACAAAATGAGACTTGAACTTACATTTAGCGAATAATCATTGCCCTAAAAAGTACGAAATATGTGTGGTATAGTTGGTTATGTTGGAGATCAGGATGCTTATCCGATTCTTATCAAAGGTCTTAAAAGACTAGAATACCGTGGCTATGACAGCGCGGGAGTTGTAATGATAAACGAAGGCTCCTTCGACATGCATAAGTGCAAGGGCAAGGTGATGGATCTGGAGACACTGGTTCAAGGAAAATCACTTGTCGGGAATATTGGCATTGGTCATACCCGGTGGGCCACACATGGAGTTCCGAATGATGTAAATGCACATCCCCATCTTTCGGGTAGTGGCAATCTCGCTATCATCCACAATGGAATTATAGAGAACTACGCTACTTTGAAAGAAGAACTTCAAAATCGCGGTCACAACTTCGTGAGTGAAACGGATACAGAAGTACTCATTCATTTCATAGAAGAAGTACAGCAAAAAGAAAAAGTTGATCTTTTCGATGCCGTTCGAATTGCGTTGGGCGAGGTGATCGGAGCCTATGCCATTGTGGTAATAGACAAATCGAATCCGGACAGACTTATTGCAGCAAAAAAAAGCAGTCCGTTGGTTATTGGAATTGGATCTGAGGGCGACTTCTATCTTGCGTCTGATGCCACACCCATAATAGAGTATACCAAAAATGTGGTTTACTTGGAAGATGAGGAATTGGCGTTGTTAGACAAAAAGACGGGACTAAAGATTGTGAACATACATAATCAGCCTAAGACTCCAAGCATACAAGCTCTCGAGTTCAAACTTGAGGCCATTGAAAAGGGCGGATACGACTCTTTCATGTTAAAGGAGATCTTTGAGCAGCCTCGTTCTATCCGCGATTGTATCCGTGGTAGGCTCAATCTTCAGCATGGACTTATAAAAATGAGCGGCATAGACGACAACGCAGAGCGTTGGATCAAGGCACGACGTATTATAGTAGTAGCATGTGGTACGAGTTGGCACGCTGGTTTGGTGGCAGAATATCTTTTTGAAGATTTCGCTAGAATTCCGGTCGAAGTAGAATATGCTTCTGAGTTCCGCTATCGGAATCCTGTTTTGGAAAAAGATGATATTGTAATCGCTATCTCACAGTCGGGCGAAACGGCAGACACCTTGGCAGCAATACAATTGGCCAAAGAAAGGGGCGCTTTCATTTTTGGAGTATGCAACGTTGTAGGGTCAAGCATTTCTAGGGCAACCGACAGTGGAGCATATACACACGCCGGTCCTGAAATAGGTGTTGCATCCACCAAAGCCTTTACTGCTCAGGTTACTGTGCTCTATCTCATAGCATTGGCTGTAGCTATAAAAAGGGGTACCTTGGCGTCAGAACGTATTAATAGGTTGATGGCCGAGTTGAATGCCATGCCCGACAAAGTAGAAGAAGTACTGAAAACCAACGCAATAGTTGAAACAATTGCGGAAATTTTTAAAGATCACCGCAACGCACTATATATGGGTAGGGGCTACAGTTTTCCTGTAGCGCTAGAAGGGGCGCTGAAACTCAAGGAGATATCGTACATCCATGCGGAAGGATATCCGGCTGCCGAAATGAAACATGGCCCTATCGCATTAATAGATGAAGAGATGCCTGTTTTTGTTATTGCGACTCAGGGACACTCGTATGAAAAGGTAGTTTCTAACATTCAAGAGGTAAAAGCAAGGAAGGGAAAAGTGACAGCAATCGTCACTGCGGGTGATAAAACTGTTCGTGGATTGGCTGATCACATCATTGAAATCCCAAAAACTGACGACAGTTTGGTCCCCATAGTTTCGGTAATTCCGTTGCAACTGCTTGCATATCATATAGCTGTGATGCGTGGATGCAATGTTGACCAGCCTCGTAACCTTGCCAAGTCTGTTACCGTAGAATAGCCCGATTTGCAGGAACATTATTAACACCTCATGTTTGAAATAAGGTAAACACCTTATAAACATTGAGGTATTTTTTTTGGATACTTGCAGGCACACTATAATCCAAAACTCAACAGTTATGAAAAAGACAATTTTGTTTATTGCATTTGCACTTATGACCATGTCTGGCATATTTGCCCAAAAACAAACAGGCGGAGAGAAGAACCTCGAAGTTGCGTTTGCTCCACTTGGAGGTAATCCAGTTTCTATGTCTGGTATTCGTCTTCGTATCTTCAACAGCGAAGCTAGCGCTATCCGTATCGGAATATTCCTCGGTGGCCAGACTTCAAAAGATGTGACTATGCAAGCCGAAGAATCAGGTGATCCAGATCAACCAGAGATCTATACTACCAACAAGAGTATGGACATCAGCATCCGCCCAGGATATGAGATGCACTTTGCTGGAACAGACAGATTGTCTCCATACGTAGGTGCTGAACTCGCTTTGACTTTACACAGCGAGTCTGTAGAAGAAGAAATGTGGACAGTAATCAATGGTGATGGTGACACAGGAGTTGCTACTACCACTACAAAGGATGGGTCTACAACATTCGGTCTAAATTTGTTAGCTGGTACTGACTTCTATTTCGCAGATAATATCTATCTTGGTGCGGAATTGGGATTTGGCTTCCAAACTACAAGCAACAGAGACACTGAAGTTGAAATTGCAGGTATCGACGATGCTGAGAACCCTGATCCAATGCTCAACGGAAGCAGCAGTGCTTGGGGACCTAACGTTCAAGGTACGCTCCGTCTTGGTTGGTTATTTAACTAATAGACATGATACTGAAATCCTTTCCATTTAAGCCGGTCCTAGCGATCGGATTCGCCGCCATACTTCTGGGTGGTTGTCAGAAAGAACTTACTTACGGCGATGGCAACTACGTTGCACAACCTGATAAGAAAGTTACTCTGAGCGACATTCAGAAAAGAAAGGTAAGCGACATGATCACCCGTGTGCCCAAAGTAGCTTTCTACGATGAGGCAAACAACCGCTTGATCAACATGAACTTGCAAAACCGCGACTGGAGTTTTACAAATCCTCCTGATGGTTGGCAGTTTGATGATGCGGGCGACAACGGTGTGATATTCGTTGAAGACATTGATGGTGGTACTATCGTATTCTCTGGCACCGCTGGAAGTAATACAGGTGGTGGATCTGTCATTGCCGGAAGCACAGCTCTGGATATTGATGTGGCTATTTGTCTCTCTGCTGAACAAGTAGGAGAAGACGGCGGTTTCGTTGATCTCTTTGACACAGGCTTCGGATTCACCGAATTTGCTGTGGTAATTGGTATTGCAGGCGACTTTGAAGAG
>JAWXBG010000058.1:0-17902 GCA_034439875.1 Flavobacteriales bacterium | reverse complement strand
GAATCCGCATTGGAAATCTATTGCAGCGCTAACCCCCTTTGATATCAAGCACTTTCTCGATTTTTATTCTTGATGTATGAATATACACCATCAAATAAACCCGAATCACGCGATGGAGCTATTGGAATTCATAGGTCGAACTATTACTTTGTTCCATCGTGTAGTTGATTCGAGAATCCCGCAGTGCATTAACCTCTAAATGCTTCCAATGCGCAATGCGGGATAAGCGGTATAAAAATCTTGCGAGAGCGCTTGCTATCTTTGGGGTTTAGCACTTCATCGCGAATCACAATGCGGATAACGGGTTAATGATATCTATACGGTTTAAAAAACGAAGGCCAACGTAATGTAATTGAAGTTTTTCTCACGGAATTCTGGATAGATAAAAAAAGGGCTGGTCAAATGACCAACCCTTTCCATTTGGGCTTTTACCCAAAAATATTATTTCAACTTAGAACGGATTCACAAGAATCACTTCTGTTTGCATGCCACGACTTGTAGAAAGTGTTACACTATACAATCCGGCGGCCAGCTTCGAGTCGGGTTGAATATCAGTAGTGCTCAGATTTGTAGAATTGAATTGAGTCTGATAAACCAAACGACCTGTGTTATCGCGAAGTGTAATTTGAACGATTTCGTTCTCAACTTCACCACTCAAATTCACACGAAATGTATTTCCTAATATAGGATTCGGATAAATCGAGAAATTCAAGTCTGATGCGGCAGGTGATTCAAAACTCTTTACCACAGGAGCATTCTCTTCAATTCCGTTTGAAGATTGAAATGATGAAGATGGCGCAGGGCTAATCGACATACATCTTATAGGACCCCAGTTGCCTGCTCCGTATGAGAATATTGGGCGAATTCGAACATCATACGTTGCTCCAAATTGAATTGCAGCAACGGAGTTCAATACCAAAAATCTATTCGCTGTTCCTCTCAAGTGATAGAATGGAGCTGCCGGTATATCAGTGCGGGTAAACTCCCACTCATAGTCCACTGACATGCATACAAATGGTTCGCCTGCAACAACACTTCCGCGCGGATTGGAACCGGTGGAACACTGATCCATCAGACGCAATGACATGAGAGCTTGCGATCCAATAACCATAACATCTATATTTTCGGTGGTTATTACGATCGTTTCAGGATTTCCAAGTGCATCAAAAAGATAGTAAGTTGGATCTACATCTACATCGTATGTATCATTGTATGTTACTCCTGGTATGTTGCGCGGTTGGAAGTACGAACTACCCACTCTCACATAGGTTGTAGTTACCAATGTTGTTTGAGATGTTACAGTGTATTCATGTGAATAGGCACTTACGAATTTCGATTTGGCGTTATCACAAGGGTTGTATGACAGTTGAATATTCTCAAGGTTGCTGTCTTCGATGTAACTCAAGCAAATGTCAACAAATCCATTTCCACCAAAACCACTGTCTTCGTTGCGAATAGCAACGTAATATGTGTCACCCTCTGTTAACCCATCAAAATTCATGATTTCATTTCCAACTCCTACACGAACATTTTCAGAATCAAGCATGTTGCCCATGTCATCCTGAAGTTCAATGATGCCATCGAATGAACCAGAGGAAATTTCAAGATTTACTCCATTGGTCACTGCTAAAAACGAGTACCAAATATCTTCTCCAGTGGTAGCCGCAGATTGTGACTCAGGCGATGTCGTTGCCAAAAGCAAATTGGCTACAAAAGGAATGCATTCATCCTGCGGGGTAAGAATTACCGGAATCGCACCCAAAATATCATCGTTGTCAGGATACCCGATACAGTTACAATCTCCTTGAATAAAATCGCCAGAAGTTGTGATATCTCCATCGTCACAAGCATCCCCTACAAGAACACAAGACCCGTCATCGCAACCGGCAATGGGATCATAATTGCATGCAACCGGATTGTTGCAGCCCGGGAATACGCACGAGCCATCGTCTATATTGGCAGATGGATTAAAGTTGCAAGCAAAAGCGGCGGTGCAACCAGGGATAATCTGCAGAGTAACCGAACCAGTTACGATAACATCAAAAATTTGGTGTTGTCCGCTAGTTGAAGCTGCATTGAATGCATAGGCCCTGAAGTATACGGTACCAGGATGGGTAAAATCAGTCATGTTCCAAGCAAGAGTGCTGGATGATCCGCATGAAGCTGTAGCCAATGTCAAATTGCCTCCCTGATCAATCCAAGTGACACCATCTATACTATAAGCGAAACGCACCCTGGCTGGTCCAGCAGAATTTCTTCTTTGTTTAGTCGAAAGGGATGCAACATTCACTTCGTATCCAGCATCTGGAGTAATGCTCCATTGAATTGCTGTCAGAGCACTCGAGTAGGTAGCTGTCGCTGGAAAGTTTCTGGAATTAAATCCGCTGGCACAAGCCACTACTGAGAGTGCACCGTTGACACGTGATAAATTGCTGCCACTTGCATTCGGATCAATAACGGATGGAATCCCCAATAAGTCATTGGCGTAACCATAAATCTGCGCATTTGCATTCGAAACAAACAATACAGCAATAGCTGAGATAAAAAGGTAGAATTTCTTCATGATACTTTCTTTGGTCAATAAAATGTATGGCCAAATGTAGCTAAATATCCCAAAATACTAAAACAAACTGCGGTAAATGTCAGATCAATGATGATAAATTATTTTGTCGTTTTTAGGAATCTCATGAAAGGCACCCAGAGGAGCAATCTTCTTTCGAAGAACGCATAAACTTAACTTAATGATTAAATCACGTGACGTACTTATCCAAATAGTATCCCCGATTTTGCAGTTGGAATTGTCGTGAAGCGCTGAAAGGCAAAAAGGACGGGAGCTCTCGCAAGATTTTTAGTTGAAAACGTATTGGATATACGTTGAAAATAAAAATCGAGAAAGCTCATGGCATTGCAGACTTTCAGCGATGTAATAGATTCCAAGTGCAAAATCGGGGTTTACAGACCCACTAAAAGTTTATCAATTCAGAATTCCGCCTGGAAAGCCTATCAAACCTGAGTGTACATCAGTTCTTTGGCCGTTCTCACCACATCAGAAATTTGAGGCAATGATGCTTCAATAAGAGTTGGCGCATAGGCGAAAGGGGTGTCAGTTTGTGTGAGTCTTCTAATCGGAGCATCGAGATAGTCAAAGGCATGACGCTGAACCCTGTACGCGATTTCGCTTGAGATACTCGCAACGGGCCAGCTTTCCTCAAGTATGATGAGTCGATTGGTTTTTTTGACGCTATTCACAATGGCATCTATATCCAAAGGTCGGATGGTACGCAAATCAATCACTTCAGCACTTATGCCCTCTTTTTCTAATTCCTGAGCAGCAGCTAAAGCAATTTTCATAATCTTTCCGAAAGACACAATCGTCACGTCTTTTCCTTCTTTCTTGATGTCTGCCAAGCCAATTGGAATTATGTACTCGCCATCTGGAACCATTCCCTTATCGCCATACATCTTTTCACTTTCCATGAAAACGATCGGATCATTATCGCGAATCGCCGCTTTCAACAAGCCCTTTGCATCATATGGATTGGATGGTGTTATTACTTTCAAACCAGGGAAATGAGCGTAAAATGCCTCAAAACTCTGAGAGTGAGTGGCCGCAAGCTGACCGGCTTGTCCGTTTGGACCACGAAAAACAATGGGAACAGAATATTGCCCACCACTCATCTGCAACATTTTGGCAGCACTATTGATGATCTGGTCCGCCGCCAAAATTGCGAAATTCCAGGTCATATATTCTACTATCGGACGCAAACCGTTCATTGCCGCTCCTACCGCAATACCTGAATAACCAAGTTCTGCAATAGGTGTATCTATTACTCTGCGCGCTCCAAATTCTTCCAACATTCCTTTAGAGGCCTTGTAAGCTCCGTTGTACTCTGCTACTTCTTCTCCCAATAAAAAGACACTTTCGTCTCTTCTCATCTCCTCGCTCATTGCTTCACAAATGGCTTCTCTGAACTGTATTTCTCTCATGACTTTTTCTCTTTATAAAAGCGGCAAATTTATGGAAGTAAATGCTCATAAGATTTCATTTTACCAAAATGTAGCAGAGGTATCTCTGAGCCATTCTCCCAATGCAGTGAGTATGCTCAATGAACGAGCTGCATCAATTGCTTTTTAAAACTTGCATTCGAAAATTGGGTTTAGAACCGTACTTTTGCCAACCGAAATTTCTGAACCATGAAAATTCTAGTTTGCATTAGCAAAACTCCCGATACCACCTCAAAAATTGCATTCACAGATGGCAATACAAAATTTGATGAAAATGGTGTCCAGTATATTGTCAATCCTTACGATGAGTGGTATGCCCTTGTGCGTGCTCTCGAAATAAAGGAAAGCCTCGGTACCGGACTAGTTGCCATAATTACGGTGGGTGGTGCGGACAATGAACCCATTATCCGGAAGGCTCTTGCCATAGGTGCTGATGAAGCTGTTCGAGTGGATTCTTCCGATAACGATTCTCTTTTTGTTGCTACTCAGATTGCCGCGTACGCCAAAAGTGGAAACTTCGACGCTGTGTTCTGTGGAAAGGAAACGATCAATTATAATGGATCAGCAGTAGGGGGTATGGTAGCCGAATTGCTCGATTGGCCATACATTTCACTTGCTTCTAAACTTACCCTCGAAGGCAATGTGGCAGTAGTAGAAAGAGAGTTTCCGGGTGGAGAGGAAGTAGTAGAGGCAACAGCTCCCTTTGTGCTGTCTGCCGCCAAAGGTCTAGCCGAGCAGCGCATTCCAAATATGCGTGGTATTATGGCAGCCCGCACAAAACCTCTTCAGGTAATTGCTCCAGTTGAAGCAAATACTCACACTAAAATCAAATTATACACGCTGCCTCCCGCTAAAGGAGCCTGCAAATTTATCCCCGCCGATCAGGCTGGTGATCTTATTCGATTACTTCACGAAGAGGCCAAGGTTATTTAAAATTTAAGAACGAAAACACCCAGAGATATGTCAATACTTGTTTTTGCCGATCACCATGATGGTAAGTTTCCCAAAAGTAGCTTTGAAGCTGTTTCTTATGCAGCAGGTATAGCCAAAGCTTTAGGAACGGATGTGGTAGCACTTACAACTTCTAATCTTTCCGGCGACGGTGGTTTGGGGAAAGCAGGGGCTAACAAAGTTCTTGTACACAATACAAATAGTACTGATTCTCAGCAACTCACCCGATTGGTTCTCGCTGCTGCTCATGCTGCTTCTGCTGACATCATCATCTTCTCCCATGAGATTACTGGTAAAATGGTGGCCCCAAGGGTAGCTGCCAAATTAGATGCCGGATATGTCCCTGGTGCAACTGCACTGCCAGATATGAGCGACGGGTTTAGTGTAAATAAAAATGTTTTCTCCGGAAAGGCTATTGCTACTATAGAAGTGAGTAGCTCAAAAAAAGTAATTTCTGTTCTTCCAAATAGTATAGGTCTTACCCAAGATGGTTCTGATGCAACTGTTGAAACATTTGCCGCGGATTTGGGAAGCGCTGGATTGAAAGTCAGGACAGTTAAAAAGGAAGTGAAAGATGGAATCCCATTGCCCGAAGCAGATATAGTTGTTTCGGCAGGCCGTGGTATGAAAGGTCCCGAAAATTGGGGTCCGGTTGAAGAACTTGCCAAACTACTCGGCGCTGCAACAGCCTGCTCTAGGCCGGTAGCTGATATTGGCTGGAGACCTCATCACGAACATGTTGGTCAGACTGGTGTTGCCATTCGACCAAACTTATATATTGCCATCGGTATCTCTGGTGCGATCCAGCACTTGGCTGGAGTAAACGGATCCAAAACAATTGTAGTAATTAATACAGATCAGGAAGCTCCATTTTTTAAAGCTGCCGACTACGGTATTGTGGGAGATGCGTTTGAAGTTCTCCCCAAATTGATTGAAGCGGCAAAAGCGTATAATGCCAATAAATAGTAGTGTTTTTCCGAATCATAAGAAACAGAAAACAATTTCGTCCTTAAATTCGTAATTCAGAAGCAATTGCGAAGTGAACACCGGCGGGTCCGGATATAATATATGAGTAAGAAGATAGAACTCCAAATAGCAGACATAGCACCAAGCGGAAGTACCAGCGGTGCCTATGCCTTGGTTCTCGCAGAAGTGGGCGGTTCTCGTCGTTTGCCAATCGTAATTGGTGGAACTGAAGCTCAAGCCATCGCCATCGAATTGGAAAAAATGACTCCAAGCCGACCTCTCACGCATGACTTATTCAGGAGTCTTGCAAACTCATTCAACATCGACATCGAGCAAGTGCTCATTTATAATTTAGTTGAGGGTATTTTTTTCGCCAAAGTAATGGCTATGCTCGATGGACAGACTTCGGAGATCGATGCCCGAACAAGCGATGCAGTGGCTATTGCGGTTCGTTTCAATTGCCCAATATTTTGCGAAGATTTCATTCTCGATCAAGCAGGGGTTAGTGCCGAAGAAGCGGCCGCCGAAATGGAGAAGGAAAACGTTGAAATGGATTTAGAGGAAATTGCCACAATTGAAGACCCTAGTCAACTTTCTATGGACGATTTGCAGCGTCAGTTAGATACTGCTATCGACAAGGAAGATTACGAAGCAGCTTCCAGATTGCGCGATGAAATTCAAAAGCGCATGGGAAAATAGTTCAACATTTTTTTTTCATTCTTACTTGCTGTTATTTCTGTGCATTATCTGCTTAGTTTGCGCTTCTATTAAAACTGGCTTATGTTCATTTTGAGGGGTCTACTGGGAGTTGCACTTCTTTTGACTATTGCGTGGTTATTTTCTGCCAACAGAAAGAAAATACCTTGGCATTTAGTATGGAAGGGAGTTCTTCTCCAAATTCTTTTGGCTCTGCTTATTCTCAAAGTTCCTTACGTGGATGTCTTGTTTGAAGGCATCAGCAGAGGTTTTGTGAAGGTAGCTTCTTTTGCCGGAGCTGGAGTCGATTTTCTCTTGGGTCAATTTGGGAGTGGCACTGTGGATGGGGCATTCGAGAATTTTGCTTTTAGAGTTTTGCCCACCGTTATTTTCTTCTCAGCGCTCACCTCGCTACTCTACTATCTCGGTATTTTGCAGAAGATTGTCTACGCTTTTGCATGGCTCATGAAATACACCTTTCGTATTTCCGGAGCTGAATCGCTCAGTGCCGCGGGCAATATTTTTCTTGGTCAAACCGAGGCTCCCTTGCTCGTGCGTCCCTACCTCGACAAAATGACGAAATCGGAAATGCTCTGTCTTATGACGGGGGGTATGGCTACAATAGCTGGTGGAGTAATGGTTGCCTACATCCAGTTTCTTGCCGGAACCGATCCCGATCCAATGGTTGTTCAGGCAAAACAAATTTTCTTCGCAAAACACCTACTCACCGCAAGCATCATGTCTGCGCCTGCCGCTATAGTGGCGGCCAAGATGTTGTTGCCCGAGACCGAAAAGTTCAACGATGAACTTTCGGTTTCAAAGGACAGAATGGGTAGCAACGTCCTCGAAGCAATTTCAAATGGAACAACAGATGGACTCAAACTGGCCGTGAATGTGGGCGCCATGCTTCTCGTGTTCACAGCATTCATGTACTTCATGAATTACATTCTCTTTAAAGTGGGCACCATCAATGACATGAATTCTTTCATTGCAGCTAACACGCAATACGATTATCTCAGTTTTCAAATGATACTGGGCTACATCTTTTCTCCCGTGGCCTGGATCATCGGTATAGATAATGCCGACCTTATGAACGCCGGACAATTGCTAGGTGAAAAAACCATTTTGAACGAGTTTTATGCATACACTTCTCTCGGAAAAATGAAAAATGACGGCACCATTGTCAATGAAAGAACCGTGATTCTTATCACTTACGCACTCTGTGGTTTCTCCAATTTTGCTTCTATCGGTATTCAAATTGGAGGAATTGGTTCTTTGGCGCCAAGTAAAAGAGGAGTTCTTTCGCAACTGGGAATTAAAGCCCTTATTGGTGGGACTTTAGCGTGTCTGCTCACGGCTGCCATTGCAGGCATGATGCTATAAGTGATCTCTTGAGGATATGGCAAAAGTGAAAAGTCTGGGTGGCATGGAGGTTTAGTCCGGTCAAAAGGGTATTTCGAACCGTCTGAAAGCGTGATTAACATTTGTTCAAAACGATTTTCTCCAAAAATTGGAAAGCGTTGCATCGTTCGCCACTTAGTTCCGACATTTGCCCAATATCTGAACAAAAATGGTAGGAATAATTATGGGAAGCAAAAGCGATCTTCCCGTTATGGAAAAAGCTGCTGAGGTACTCATAGAACTTGAAGTTCCTTATGAATTGACCATCGTAAGCGCACATCGCACACCTATAAAAATGATGAGCTATGCCGCAGAAGCGCATCAAAGAGGTATCAAAGTAATCATTGCCGGCGCCGGCGGTGCTGCTCACTTACCTGGAATGACTGCTTCAATGACTGCTTTGCCGGTGATAGGCGTTCCTGTGAAATCAGTGAACTCTGTTGATGGTTGGGACAGTATTCTTTCTATCGTTCAAATGCCTGCAGGTGTGCCGGTCGCAACCGTTGCCCTCAATGGAGCCAGAAATGCTGGAATACTTGCTGCTCAAATTCTAGCAACCAACGATCCTGAACTTTATCAAAGGCTCCTTGCATTTAAAGAATTTATGAAGGATGCCGTGTTGCAATCTGCGGTTGAACTTGCGAAGAAAGGATAAATCGGAATGATAAGTATAGATACCAAGGATACTCCTGTTCCAAAACTGCATCAATATTTGCTCGGTGCCATTGCGCCCAGGCCTATAGCTTTTGCTAGTACAATTGATGCTCAAGGCAGACCTAATCTTGCTCCTTTTAGCTTCTTTAATGTTTTTAGTGTAAAACCTCCAATCGTCATTTTCTCTCCTGCAAGAAGAGGGCGCGATAACACAACTAAACACACCTACGAAAATGCCCTTGCTGTGAAGGAATGTGTAATCAATATTGTGAACTACGACATGGTGCAACAGATGTCGCTTACAAGTGCCGAATTTCCTGAGGGAGTAAATGAATTTGAAAAGTCGGGTCTCACGCCTTTGGCCTCCGAATTGGTTAGGCCGTTTCGAGTGGCCGAATCTCCTGTTCAAATGGAATGCAAGATCAACGAGGTGTTGGCATTGGGAAATGAAGGAGGGGCAGGTAATCTCATTATTTGCGAAGTGCTGCGTATTCACATGGATGAGAAAATATTTGATGACCTTGGTCGCATTTCTCCTTATAAAATTGACACCGTTTCTCGCCTCGGGGGTAGTTATTATTCAAGAGCTAGAAATGGACTTTTTGAGCTACCACAACCTTCGAATAACCTCGGTATCGGATTTGACCAATTACCCGCTGATGTGCGCAGTTCGTCGGTTTTAACGGGAAATGATCTTGGTCAGTTGGCCTCCGTTCAGCAATTGCCCGACGAAACTTCGGTGAACGAATACAAACTCCTCGAACTCGATGAGCTATTTATGGAGAACGAAAATGACTCGAAAGCCCTAGAACTTAGATTGCATGAAAAGGCGAAAGAATTGCTTTCCCAAAATAATATTGACGATGCTTGGAGAACATTATTAACCTACAACAATTAATCATAATCACATGGAATTAACCGGAAAAATGAAAGTAATCGGAGAAGAGAAATCTTTTCCTAGTGGATTTACCAAAAGAGAATTTGTAATTACTACTGAGGAACAATATCCCAATGACGTTCAGTTTGAACTTCTCAAAGAAAAGGGTTCGTTGCTCGAGTCATATAAAGTGGGTGATCGAGTTCTAGTGAGTTTCGATGTCAGAGGTCGTGAATGGCAAGGAAAGTATTTCAATAGCCTTGTAGCGTGGAAACTTCAGGCAGCAGGTTCAGCCGTGGCCGAATCAGCTCCTCAGCCTGCCCCTGCTTCTTTTGGTGAGCCAGAACCAGACGATCTTCCTTTCTAATACGAAAGGTGAAAAGTTTAATTCTTCTTCATGGTGCTCTAGGTTCAGCAGCGCAATTGAAAGGTCTATTGCCCGAACTTCGAGATCACTTTGATGTGCATGTGCCTATTCTTCCTGGACACGGAGGGAAGGCGATCCCGGAGGCAGGCTACTCTTTTGTTGCTTTCGCCGATTTTGTTTTGTCTTATATGGATGAACAAAGCATTGAGAAGGCCGACTTCTTTGGGTACAGTTTGGGTGGCTATCTCGCTCTAATATTGGCTGGAAAGGCACCAGATCGGGTAGGTAGAATCATAACCTTGGGAACTAAATTCGATTGGAATACCCTTTCAGCCTCCAGGGAAGTAAAGATGCTTGATCCAGACACTATGGAGCAGAAAATTCCCATATTCACCGAATTTCTTGAGGTACTGCATCATCCTGTTCCTTGGAGAACTATGGTGCAAGAGACCGCTTCTTTTATACTTCGCCTCGGCGAAAAACCCGATCTGAGCGCAGCCGAACTGAAAGCGATAAATCATAACTGTCTGCTTTTCGTTGGTGAAAAAGACAACTCAGCAGGTGTGGAAGCTACCAGAACCGCAGCCATGTGCATACAAAACTCAGAATTCCGAGTGTTAAACGATACTCCACATCCCATAGAAAAGGTTGATATATCAATCTTATGTGGAAGTATTGTTAAGTTTTTGAAAAAGTGAACTTTATCCCAGAATCCGCATTGGAAATCTAATGCAGCGCTAAACCCTTTTGATATAAGCACTTTCTCGATTTTTATTCTTGATGTCATTCACCCCGAGTACTGCACTATATCTAATACCGTTTTATGTATCTGTAATGGTGCAATTCTGTTTCACTTCATTGGCCTATAACAGATGCTCTCACCGCATTTACCACTTCATGCTTATAAAATAGTTTGGACTGTTTAATAAGCAGAATTGGGATAATTTGCAGAGCATCCAGCTATGCGCCTTTTCTGACTTGGGTCAGGATGCTTGTCTTCGACGTAAATGTCCCCAAATCAAGTGGTAGAATAAAAGTTTGTTTTCGCGTATCATAAATACTTTTCTAGCACTTAGATTTGAGCATCCCGCGATAAGACAGATCTTGTAATACGTGCATCCATCATGCGTGATTTGTCTTCACGAAACATAATCCCGAATCACGCCGTGGAAATATCGGAATTCATAGGTCGAACAATTACTTTGTTCCATTGTGTAGATTCGAGAATCCCGCAGCGCATTAACCTCAAGATGCTTCCAATACGCAATGCGTGATAAAACAGGTTTTTAGAGGTCCCATAAATCCAAACGTCATAATCCGTTAATTATGGCATCGCACTCGTCAAAGATGATGGATTAATGCCGTTTGAAGAAAGGGCTTATATTTAGTTTAGGAGATGAAGACCCTGAAGACCCCTAACTACTCTTGAAATTCAACCGTGAGGGATCGCCGCGGAAAGCCCACAGCTCCGAGGCTACGAGGAGCGAGGACTTGCAGCAGAGAGCCCGACCCGGGCAGAGGGCTCAGAGGGAACATGAGTGTGAGAGCAAATAAGAGAAGGAGAATCAAAACAAGAATGGCCGGGGCACGGCAAAAATGAGATGGAAATGGGAGCGAGAGCGGCAATAGAAGAAGTGAGAGCAGACGTTAGAGTAGGAGTGAGCTTAAACCCAGAATCCGCATTGGGATTCGCTATGAAGCGCTAACCCCCACAGATAGCAAGTGCTCTCGCAATATTTTTATTTGATGGTGTATATTCATACATCAAGAATAAAAATCGAGAAAGTGCTTGATATCAAAGTGGGTTAGTGCTGTAATATATTTCCAATGCAGATTCTGGGTTAAATCTTCGAAACGTCGCATAATGCCTGCGAACAAGGAACTACTCATGAACTAACTTCGAACCCCTGAACTCCCCATCATTTTTTCCTGGCTTTATACCATTTCATATATTTCAGACCATTAGAAACGTAATAGGGATCGTGTGTCCGACTTTTCCCCGAAATGGGAAAGCGGCTGCCGGTATTGTGATAATGAAATCCATCGCGGAATTTTTTCTTCTTCAAAAAATGACCGTACTCTTTTTCGATCCACCGCACCCCAATTTCAATTGCAGTAGTCTCGTGTCTTATGTCACTTATATTCAATCCCATTCCCACCACCTTGTATCCCATCAATTGAAAAGGGCCCCAGGATGTTGCCAGATTTTTTAAAGCATTTTCGTTACATTCTGCCACATGGTGAGGCTTCAGATCCTCTAATCTTTTGATCTTGGAATCTTTCAGTTTTGTAAGCTTTGAGTATATGTGCGATTCGTATCTATTACCCGCAGGTTTGTCGCCACCACATTCGAGCACTATGAGCGCCATTAAATATTCATAAGGAACTTCATACTTTTTCGACAAGCTCAGCACTTCTTCGCTATAGTTTCTCTCCGCCCATTCCAGTTTACTCATGCCCTCCGGACGGGGATCTACCGGATCGTGCCATCCAATTTGATTCCGCATCCACGACGCCAAATCATATCGATTGCGGTATCCCAAGTATATCGAACTGAAAAAAATGACGTAGAATACTACCTTTCGCTTGGTGCTACGGCTGATTTTCATAGTTGGATGAATGGTTGATAAACAAATGCAGTATGTAAACTGCACGAAGGCGAAAATATTGAATTTAGCCGATTCAAGATTCTTTATGCCCGTAAACAAATATGCATTGCTAAGATACAGGATCATCGACAGATGTATCTTGAACAAAGGAAAGCTCTTTCCATCGCGCGAAGACCTTCGTCAGGCCTGTGAAGAAGCACTCTTCGGCTCCGGTGCCGACGCCATTTCTCTCAGCACCATCGATAAGGATATGTGGGCTATGAAAAATGAAAACGAACTGGGATATTATGCGCCAATCGCCTTCAATCGATTTCATGCGGGCTATTTTTATAAAGAGGAGGGATACAGCATCTCTTCCTTGTCGCTGGGTGATGAAGATCTGGAATCTCTTCGTTTTGCCGCTGCCATTTTAAACCAATTCAGAGATGTGCCCATGCTCGAGCAGTATGAAAACGCCATCGAGAAAATAATCAATAGATTGAATATTTCTCCGGATCCCTTTGATGCCCAGTTGGAGAAATACATTCAATTCGAACAAAGTACAATTAGCAAGGGCAATGAATTGTTGGGTCCACTTCTCAATGCGATCAGAAGTCGCAAGTCTGTGGCCATTAAATACCGCAAGTTTTCCGACGAAAAGGAGAAGTCTTACCTCATTCACCCATACTTGCTAAAAGAATACCACAATCGCTGGTATTTGATCGCCATGGATTCATCTTCCAAGGCCATTCGTACTTTTGGACTCGAAAGAATCGAATCTTATGAAATGAAGAAGGAAAAATTTGAGACCTCTCCAAAGTTTAAAGCGGATCTATTCTTCAAATACAGCATTGGAATTACAGAGAAAGCGGATGAACCGAGTGATGTTGAATTATCATTTGACCCATTACCCGGAAAATACCTAATCACACAACCTATTCATCCTTCTCAAAAAGTTCTAATAGAAAACAAAGATGAAATAAGAATTGCCTTGAAAGTGCTGCTAACCCCCGAACTTTTTACTTTTATTTTGGGATATGCCAATCAAGTGCAGGTTATCAAACCTTCATCATTAAAATCGGAAATTCAAAAAAGGCTGAAAGAGGCCATTAAGCAATATGAGTGACATCCAAGACAATCAAAAAATCAGGCTCAACAAATTCATCAGCGACACAGGTATTTGTTCGAGGAGAGAGGCCGATAAACTGATAGAATCAGGCAAGGTAACTGTGAATGGAGAACTAGCCGGACTAGGTGTCAGGGTGAGCCGCGAAGACAAAGTTCTGGTTAGTGGTCAACCCCTTCGCCAAGTGCAACAAACAATCTATATGGCCTTCAATAAGCCTGTTGGAATAGTTTGCACTACCGAAAAACATATCAAGGGCAACATCATAAATTACATCGGTTACCCTGAGCGTATTTTCCCGATAGGTAGGCTCGATAAACCCTCAGAAGGATTAATATTCCTCACCAACGATGGAAATATTGTAAATAAAATACTGAGAGCAGGCAATGCCCACGAGAAAGAATATGTGGTGGATGTCCATAAATCTATCACTCCAGCGTTTATCACTCAAATGGCTGGAGGGGTGAGGATACTGGGCACAAAAACCAAAAAGTGCAAAGTAGTAGCTGAGTCCGACAAAAGATTTAGGATAGTTCTTACTCAGGGTTTGAATCGACAAATCAGAAGAATGTGCGAAGCCCTTGGTTATGATGTCACAAGGCTCCAACGTACCAGAATTATGCACATCAGCCTCGATCAAATGCAACCTGGGAAATGGCGCCTTTTCAACGAAGAGGAAATAGCTGAAATGATGAGTTTGGTGGCCAAATCTTCCAAAACGGAGGAAGCTTCTGACACAGACGTGATGGAGTAGGCTGACAAATTGGGTTTGTGTCTTGTCTAAAAAACTGCCAAGTTTTCCATTTTCAGTCGCTGGCATAGCTATTGACGAGCAATCGGCTTATTCAATAGATATTTCAATTCAACATGGAAAAGCAAACAGGAACGATCAATGTTCAGACGGAGAACATATTCCCGATTATCAAAAAATTTCTCTACTCAGATCATGAAATATTTCTGCGCGAGCTGGTCTCCAATTCTGTGGATGCCTGTCAAAAGGTGAAAACCCTTGCAACAATTGGTGAAATAAAGGCCGATACAGGCGCTCTCCAAATCGAAGTAAGCGTTGATAAAGAAGCCGGAACCCTCATTGTGCGAGACAATGGAATTGGAATGACGGCAGAAGAAGTGGATAAGTACATCAACCAAATTGCATTCAGTGGAGCCGAAGAATTCGTTAGCAAATACAAAGACGCTCAAATCATTGGACATTTTGGACTAGGATTCTACAGCGCGTTCATGGTTTCTTCGAAGGTAGAAATACACACACTTTCTCATCGCGCCGGATCTACTTCAGTGCAGTGGGAGTGTGATGGTTCGCCAAACTTTACCCTAGAAGCAGGTAGCAAAACTGAGCCCGGAACTGAGATCATTCTGCATATTGCCGAAGATTCAATCGAGTTTTTGGAAGAGGATAGGATAGAGGCAATACTTACCAAATATTGCAAATTCATGCCTATTTCCATTCGATTCGGTGAAAAGAGTGAATGGATCGAAGATGCCTCAGGCGAAAAAGATGAAAATGAAAATGTCAAGAGATCAGAGGTAAAGGTTCCTAATATTATAAACAACACTGAGCCTGCATGGACTAAAAAGCCTGCTGATCTCAAGGATGAAGATTACAAGGAGTTCTATCATGAGTTGTACCCTATGACTTTTGATGAACCACTTTTTAATATCCATGTGAATGTTGATTATCCTTTCAATCTGACCGGAATTCTATACTTCCCTCGATTGAAAAATAACATGGAGGTTCAGAAGAATAAGGTTCAATTGTACTGCAATCAAGTATATATCACCGATGAAGTCAAGAATATTCTTCCCGACTTCCTCACTTTATTGCATGGAGTAATTGACTCACCAGATATTCCACTAAACGTTTCGAGAAGTTATCTGCAGGAAGATTCTAACGTAAAGAAAATTTCTTCGCACATCACTAAAAAGGTTGCCGATAGATTGCAATCTATGTTTAATGCAGACCGGGCCGATTTTGAGAAAAAATGGGATGATATCGGGGTTTTCATTCAATATGGCATGCTTACGGACGATAAGTTTCGCGAGAAGGCAAATGGTTTCGCACTATACAAAGGAGCAGACGAGAAATATTATACCCTTGAAGAGCTGAAGGAAGCTGTGAAAGAAACGCAGAAAGATAAAAATGGAGACATCATATTGTTGTACACGCACAACAAAAATGAACAGCACGCTTTTGTAGAATCAGCAAGTGAAAGAGGGTATGTTGTCGTCGAAATGGATGGACCGCTTACATCGCACTTTATCTCTCATATAGAATCCAAAAATCAGGGATTGCACTTCAAACGAGTGGATGCTGATATTCTGGATAAACTCATCGAGAAAGATGAAATACAAACCTCCGCGCTCAGCGAGGAGCAGTCTAAAGAAGTAAAGACGTTGCTCGATGAATTGATTTCTGATAAGACGTTTCAGGTTTCTTTTGCAAACATGAGTCCCAGCGATGCACCATTTGTGATTGTACAAAACGAGTTCATGAGAAGAATGAAAGAACAAAGTGCAATGGGCGGCGGTGGTTTTTATGGAACCCTCCCGGACTCTTACAACATTGTCGCAAATTCCAACCATCCACTGCTTTCAAAGTTGGCAGAAGGACAAGAAGTAGACTCCAATAAAGAAATAGCTCGTCAAGCAATAGACCTTGCTCTCTTGTCGAAAGGACTTCTCAAGGGAAGTGAATTGACCCGGTTTATCAAAAAGAGTTTTGAGAAGTTGAGTTGATAGCTCGAAAAATTGCATAATATTCCAATGCCCGGTTCTATGAGTCGGGCATTTTTCATTCTCGACCAATTGTAATGCCTACCTAGACGCATTAGAGCCCTACAAGGGATGATTTTTTTCAGTTTTTGAGATTACCTAGTTAATTCCCTTAGTGCGGAGAATACGAATGTCCATTTCAATGCAGCACTCTTCTCTAGTTCGTATCCTTTTGTTTGGCTAAAAAAATTAGCAAAAAAATTTGGAAGAAAAGAAAACTTACATATATTTGCTAAATAAATTAGTATTTAAGACAACCGTTTAATTAGTTAAAATAATCACAATCAAAACATTAATAGATACCGCGCAATACCCATGAATTTAACATCACATAACAACCGAGCAGAGAGTCAAGTGACAATGCGAAAAAATTTCGCAAAAAAATTGATATTGTAAATAGGTTACAATCTGCTATCGGTTTTTTGTCTCGTAAAACATTGAAACAGTATAGCAACATGACACTAATCGAAGTAAAACGCCGCATTGACTCGTTTCCAAGGCCCTCGGGTTATAGTCCTTACGCTTGGAACGTAACCAAAAAACTTGCCCTAGAGGTATGGGATTATTATTTGCAAGGAAGACCTTACCGTCGACCGGTGAACTATATGTGTAAAGAGTTTTACCAAATGATTCAAAGCCCAGAAGATGGACAGTACATCCTGCCTCCTTCGTCTTTTAGAATGTTGGCGAGTTAGGGACAGTGCAACTGTGCATAATGCCATAAAGCCTAATCGCAGATATATCCGGTTTGTGCATTTGGTTTGGATGATGCGATTCACTTGTTCGAGAAAGACGAATGCCCTTATGAGTTTTGCATCGGGACACCAAGTTGAATACTTGAAATATGTAAGTGCGGGTTCTACGCCGATTGGATTTATGCGATAGCCTCCTTTTGCTTCAGTGCGTTGAACCAGGCAGAAATCACAAAGGCATAATTCCACTAATTGGATAAGGGAGAAATTCAACTGCGGAAAATCAATTGATAGAAAGTGCTAAAAACTAGGTTTTAAAAATTGTGAGTTGGGATGGAGTTGTAGGACTGAGTTCGGGAGTGCCGGGTGAAACCGTCTGACATGATTGTTTCACTTCGGCTTTCCCTCTCAGAAACGAGGTATTGAATGTTGTAAGTACTGAATTACTTGCGGGGACCTCTAAAAATCTCTTTCACGTTTCGACCGACTTCCAATTTATGGAAAAGCACCATTCCGGTTGCCATTTGCACCAACCGATTCACTTTTGATCCGAACGTCAGACTGCCGTATGGATGGGACCTGTGTGAAAAAACTCAAATCACAGTCCTTGAGAATCGAAAACATGAAAATTCTAGAGACAAGGTATCCGTATAATTTATCTTGGTAAAGGAGTTTTTTCACAATCTAGCGTTCAGCAGCTCTTATCCGCAGCGCAGCGTAGGATTAGAGATGCGAATCCCGCGGAAGCGCAATAACGAGATTTTCTCCAGCAACATAAACTCATGCGCG
>JAWXBG010000057.1:0-2723 GCA_034439875.1 Flavobacteriales bacterium | reverse complement strand
CACCATACGAGGTCGCCAAAAAGAGCGCAATATGGTGCGTGATGGTCGGGTCACGATTGTCGCCGTCGATCCTACGAACCCTTATCACTGGCTGGAAGTGCGCGGCGTGGTGGAAGAAATATCGGAAGAGGGTGGTGTTGACCATATCAACAGCCTCTCGCGCAAATACAATGATGGGCAGACGTTTTATGGGGGCTATGCGCCCGTTGAACGCCAAGCGCAAGAAATCCGCCTGAAGGTCAAAATCCGCCCGGTAAAAGTGGTTGCCTATGGCGAATAAAGGCTGAGTCGTGTTCTTAGGGCGAATCGTCGATTCGCCCTGTTTGAATTGTTAGTCTCCGATTTTGACTATCATGCGAGAATGGGCAGATTATTGACCCTATACAAGCAGGAGTTGCAAACTGAAATTGTAGTAGAAATGCCAAGAATATTCTTGCCTAATCAAATACTACATACCATTCTTCCTCAGAAACCCCAACTGTAGAGAGCTGATTACATAAGTTTTTTACTCTTGGAATAGAAAGAGAGCCAGTGAGCCACCAGCCGTTTGGAAGTTCACGTGAGCGAGGTCGAGGCTGACGACTAAAGTAAGCTGGTAATTGAGTTGCTATTTCGTCGAAATTTTCCGCTAATTTGATTAAACAATCAGCAACATGATAAGCAATATCCTGCCACGACTTTGCATCTAAAGTTTCTCCTAAAATTACAAGCGCAGTTGGCTTTTGATTTGACAGTCCCTCAATGACCGGTAACTCTCCAAATGAAGGCCAAATTTCCAAAATTTTTTCAGTTATGAAATCGGCACGTTTTTGAATCGCTGCTTCATCCCAATGTTGGATGTCTCTGCCAAAGTAATTACTATTCAATCTTAGCGCATGATTCGCTAGTCTCTGTTTCTTTTGGTTAAATGGTCCGTTAGATAATGAGGAATTCCATTCTTGAGTTACTAAAGTTAGATTTCCCATCGTATTTAGATATTCATGAAATGTATCCTCCCAACTGACTCCCAGCTCTTTTTGCCAAACTTTATCAGAATCAGTTGATTGTGGCATAATATGCTCTATTGTTGGATCACCATCTAATACCGTATGACCGCCTGTTCCAGTGGAGAGATAGCGATTCACTCCTTCAAGAATTAAGCATACTTTTGCACGAGATTGACTTCGGCCGTCGTAGAGTTGTAATGTTGAAACTGTCTTTCGCAATCGATTGTCACTGGGATAATTTTTGGAAATGAGTAGTTTTTTAAGTGCATCCACAAAATTATCTTTAGTATGCTTAATTTCGGGCCATAATGTTGGGAACATTTTATTAAGGTAGTTTGTCTGTTCTCCTGCCAAATATCGTCTAACAATGTAATTTTCCAGAATTTGTAAGCCTTCTAAGAAATCTTCACGACTTATCTTTCCTTCATAACCTGCATCATAAACCGCTAACAGAAACGGATAGGCTGTAGAAGTTTCCAACTTATATAATCTAGTTAGTGCTGTTCTTATGCTTGCATCAGACTCGTGGTGAGGTCGAAGCAGGCTATTATAGTATTCAGCAAATCTCTTTAATGTTGCTATTTCTGCAACAAACAGTTCTGACGAAACAAATTCTTTTTCTATACGATTACGAAAACGAGCATAGACATGTTCTTCGTTACACAAAACTCCTGATCTAAAGGCAAGATAATGGCGAAGAAATGCTGTTAACTCTCCAAGCCGGGAACGTCCGACCGTGCGCTTCTCTTGCAGTAGATTCTCTATATCAGACCAATATTCTCCAAAAACTTTCTCTTGGGTCGGTTCTGGCAATCGCATAGCTATATAATTACGAACCAAATCAGCTTGAGAAAGTGGTTTTCCTTTGGAATTCAGACTTTCAAATATTTCGTAAGGGCGTTCACGTTGATCAAGATCAATAAAGACGACTTGTAAACAATTTGTGAGTACAATAAAAAATCTTTCTGGATCAAGAATTCCCTGATTTATTCTATGCCCCAACTCTTTATAAAAGAACTCAAATGCAAGTGGTATTCGCGATTCAGTTTGATTCGAAGGTATTTTCCCTTGAACTATTGCCATATATGCATCACGATCTCCATATTTGGTAGTAGGTAAGACTTTGAAAAATAAGGGACCGTCTTCGTCGTGATTAATCAAAAGTCTTTGGGTCTTTTTATATAAATTTGGCTGAGAATCTTTGACTAAGCGTCCAAGTGCACAAAGTACCAACGAAATCGTTGTCAATCGTTGTTGACCATCTACAAGTTTAAAAGCAGGTACGGTACCCTTGCGAGTGCCATCATTAATAACCATCAACGCACCCATAAAATGTTCGGGCTCATTATTATTATCATACTCATCATAAATGCTTATTACATCTTTAAGTAATGTTTGCCAATTAGATTTATCCCATGCATACTCCCGCTGGAAATGTGGCAAAAAATAATGAACATCGCCACCTGTGCTAAAAACTTTTGAAATTCGTAGACTGTCTGCTTTCATGATGTACCTTAATCAATTTGGATAAATGAATTTTGTATATCTAATCTATTATAGAAGGAATTTCTTTAGATAAACAATAAGAAATGTAAATATTTGTTTTGCGTGGAATGTTTTAGCTTGTCTCCGATTCACTGATTGCCATGCGATAGAACGAATCGAGTTCGTCCGCGCTGGAGATGGTCACTTGTAAATCTTCGAGCAGGCCGTCATGCAGCCCATAAATCCAGCCAT
>JAWXBG010000056.1:0-21458 GCA_034439875.1 Flavobacteriales bacterium | reverse complement strand
TCATCTACCGGAAGGGCAAACATCATGTGCAGGAAGTTTTCGGTGTAGCTATATGAGTTCCGAGGGTAAACAATGGGATGCCCAATGCTCACTTTATATGCTTGGGCTGCAAGTGTCGGCATTTTGGCCAACAAGCGATGCATAGTCAATTCAATGTCTTTAAACGGACGGTTTGGATTGTGCGACTCCGGATAGAAGGTGGACATGGAAGCAATCATTGAAGAAAGCACACCCATTGGATGAGCGCCTGTAGGATATGCTTCATAAAAACGCTTCATATCCTCGTGCACAAGGGTGTGGTGAGCGATACTACCCGAGAGGTATTTCAACTCCTTATCGGTAGGCAATTCACCATAAATCAGCAAATAAGCTACTTCCAAGAAAGTGGCATATTCAGCCAGTTGTTCGATGGGATAGCCCCTGTATCGCAAAATACCCTCTTCACCATCTAGAAATGTAATGGCACTGAGGGTAGCACCTGTATTCTTGAAACCAGAATCAAGTGTAATATAGCCAGTCATATCACGCAATTTGGTGATATCAATGGCTTTTTCATTTTCGCTTCCGGATACAACAGGCAGTTCGTATTCTTTGCCTTCTAGTATGATTTTGGCTGTTTCGCTCATGTATGATTGAAGGGTGTTTGGTTCCAAAAAATTGAAGGTGCAAAGATAACGGAGATATATCCGCAAACAAAGCAAAAGGCCTTTAAACCCAAAAAGAGGTTGAGATGTTTCTTTGGAGCAACAAAAAGATCAAAAACCCTTAATTCCAAGTCACTTTAAACTCCCCGACCCAGCTCGCTTTCTTCTCCACCGTATCGTAGGTTTTGTATATATCATCTCCTACATATTTGAGATATGGTTCACATTCAGAAGCCGTTCGAAAACCAACCATGCGATCCACAATCTCCCCCTTTTCATCCATAAAAATAATGGTTGGATATGCCGCTACGCCCAGAAAGCGGGAGAACTGGTGCACTCCGTTGCGTCCCGGAAAATTGGGTTTGAAATCAGGGTTTTTATAGGTAACGCCTTTAAACACCAAGCTATCCGGACTTTCTGCATCGAAGGCCACTGCGTAAAAATGTTCGTTCACATACTCGACCAATTTTGGACTAACAAAGGTAATTTCCTTCAATTTCTTGCACGGACCACACCAATGAGTGTAAGCATCAATCATCATTTTCTTTGGCTGCTTTTTCTGCAATTCCAAAGCTTGCTCCATGGTTAGCCAATTGATCTGAGCTATGAGCGAAGAACTCGATACGAGTATAAGAGCAGTGAATAATAATTTTACTTTCATTTCTTTCTATTCTGAAATAATGTGACCTTTAAAAAGAAATGGCTGTCATGAAAACGACAGCCGTTCTAATTTTTTATTTTACGTTAAGCATCAATTTTCGAACCCAAGGGGAAATGGCTATTAGCGCCAATCCAGCAATAAGCGCATAAATGGCCAATTGCTCATATCCATTTGTATACGAAATAAGTTTCTCCGACGGGGTAGCATTTTCGTTTGGATTCGACATACCTGCACCCAACAAGCCGGCCACGTATTGTCCGTAGGCACTTGCCAAAAACCACATTCCCATCATTACACCTTGCAGCGGTTTAGGTGCTAGTTTGGTCATAATAGATAAACCAATTGGAGACAGGCACAATTCACCAAACGTTATGATCAGATAGGCGAGAGTGAATACGTCGAGCGATGTCATTCCTCCTGCATCAGCAAAAAAACGGGTTGTATAGAAAGTGTAAAAAGCGAGACTCAAAAACAGAAATCCAAGTCCAAATTTAATGACCGTATTGGGCTCCTTTCCTCTCCTGCTCAGCGCTATCCACAACAAACCAATTAAAGGAGCGAAGATGATTACGAACAAAGAGTTCGCAGAATTATTCACTCCATTCGGATCTAGATTCACCACCCCCAATAATTCGCTGTGAAGATTGTTTGCCGCAAACAGACTCAATGATCCTCCACTCTGCTCGAAGAATGCCCAAAACAGAATCGAAAATATAATGAAGACCAGAGCTGCGAAAAGTTTCTTTACTTCATCAAACTTATATTTCGTCATCTCATAGAAAAGATAAATCAGCGTGCACGGACCGATTATGTACATAAACCAATCTGTGTATTCGGTTTTAGCAACCATTGTCATGACTACCGGAATTATGGCAAGTGATCCGATATACACAAGGTAGTCGTACCATTTTCTGTTCTTTCCGTCTTTCAGACCTGCAAATGGAGATAAACCGATATTCCCCATTTTTTTCTGAGTAAATACGAATGTGAGCAAGCTGATTGTCATTACAACTGCTGCTAATCCAAAAGCCAAGTTCCAGGAATATTGCGCATCAGATTTTCCAATTGTTATACAAGCATAGCCTCCAAGTAGCGCTCCCACGTTGATACCGCTGTAGAACAAAGAAAAACCTGCATCTCTGCGATTGTCTCCATCTTTATACAACTGACCAACCATTGTAGAGATATTCGGTTTGAAAAAACCTGTACCTATAATATTGAAGCTAATCCCAAGAAAGAAATACTCCTTTGGATCAATTGCCAATATCAAACTTCCAACGATCATCAAAAGTCCACCCCAGAAAAGCGACTTTCTAAAGCCGAGAATTTTATCTGCAAAGAGTCCACCAATAAAAGTGAAAGCGTAAACAAAGGCCTGAGTAGCTCCGTATTGCAAGTTGGCTTCATCATCTTTCATTAATAGTTGATCTACCATGAAAAACGTGAGCATGCCTCTCATTCCATAGAAGCTAAAACGCTCCCACATTTCAGAAAAGAAGAGGTACCAAAGCTGCTTAGGATATTTTCCTTCGAAATTCTGGATGGCCTCTAATTCTGGGTCAATGGGCTCAGCGTGGCTGTCCAAATCCTGATCGATTGCTTTTGCCATATTGCTTTTTAATTAAGGTCAGTCAAATTCAACAAAAATTCTCCTTTATTTCTACCATTGTGATAGCATAAGGTATTTCAGACCATTTATTAATTAATATTGGTATAATATGCAGTTTAAATATTATAAACTAAGAGACATTATTTTCTCTCATTACACTATTCAACCATTTAAGCATCATAAATAAGATAATTGCAGCAACCGATACAAGTCCAAAATTGAGATAGAAATAATTCTCTTTCTTGTCTATCACTTCCCAAAGACTTGAAAGCATGCCTGACAATTTATTACCCACAGAAATAGCAAGGAAAAATCCTCCCATCATCAACGCAGTAATTCGTGGAGGTGAGAGTTTTGAAACGAGAGAAAGCCCCATAGGAGACAAGCAAAGTTCTCCAATTGTTATTACACCGTATGATGCCATAAGCCACCATGCACTAGCTTTGCCGGTAAGGTCTTGCGTGGCAAATACGGCTCCTACCATAACCAAAGCTGAAAGTGCGGTGATCACCAAACCAATTGCAATTTTTGTAGGAGTACTTGGTTCTTTCCTTCTGCGTCGAAGTGCACCCCAAATTCCTACCAAAACCGGAGTAAGAACAACTACCCAAAAAGGATTGATAGATTGAAATAATTCCGTGGAGTAAAGTTTCAAATCTGTTCCCTTTGGCGGAATTTGATCTCCCGGTAGAGTTGCGAAATACTTACGCGACTTTTCTATTTGATCCACTGTCTTAGCATAATCTTGCTTTGCTTGAATTTCTTCTTTAGAAACTGCCGGCATTGCTTTTTCAATTGCCCACATACTGTCCACTGAAGTTTTAAAACTCGCATCATCCATTGCAACGATGTCGTTGTTCACAACCACTTGAGCCATATCAAATTCTGAAGCTACATTGGCAACTGCATCAGGCATTTTGCGGTCAGTATGATCTTCAGCCCATACCGTCAAGGCATCGCCATTTTGGTGGAAAATGGCAAAGAATAAAATCACACAAGTAAATACCGCGAGCAATGCTTTAATAGCACGACTTTCCTTCGCTTCTGCCTTAAAAGCAAGATAAACAAAGAATGATATAACCGGTAGACAACCGAAAATGAATGCATCATTTGTATCCGTTCCAAGCAGATTTCCCGGTATGATATAACCAAGAATTCCAAAAACGAACATTGGAACGACCGTTAGTAAAAGAATCTTTCCGGTAGACATGTCTCCCTCTTTCAGAGGTTTTACAATATCCACATGTTTGATGTGTTTGGTACCAATGATGAAAACAATTACACCAATGATCATACCCACTCCGGCTGCGGCAAATGCATGTCCCCATCCGTAGTTATTTCTCATATAAGCTGCTACGAAATTGCACACAAATGCTCCGATGTTGATACCCATGTAGAAGATGTTGTAACCCGAATCTTTTTTGCTTTTCAACTCATCGGTACTATATAAATTACCAACAAGTGTGGAAATATTTGGCTTGAAAAATCCATTGCCCAAAATGATAAGTAACAGGGCTAAGTAAAAGCTTGCAGTACTATGAATAGAAAGACAGAAATACCCCGCCGCCATCATTAAACCACCAATAATAATAGATCGTCTGTAACCCAGAATCCTATCGGCCAACAATCCACCAATAAACGGTGTTAGGTAAACAAGACCTAAATAAGTTCCATAGATATCCGATTTCTTTGCGGGGTCAAAGCCCATCCCTCCGTTGTTCCAGCCGTCGAGCATGTACAACGAAAATATTCCCAACATAAGGTAGTAACCAAATCTTTCCCACATCTCTGTAAAAAAGAGAACGTATAATCCTTTAGGGTGCTTTGCAGCAGAAATAGAATTGTTGTCCATAAGTAGTTTTGGTAAATTTTTAAATTGTGGTTTCGGCCAAATATAAATGAATCATCGATTCAATGCCTGAATTTATTTTCGGCCCAACCATAGCATCAAGTCCAATAACAGCCTGCAATTCTTACGTGCTCCGGTTGTGTTAAATCCTACGGGTCTGTTTTCGACTCCCGCCCTTTGAGCAGAAAACATGGCTGCTTCTCCACTGAACACAATCCTTCCTTTGCCATATTCCATATAGGCTATTTGCAATAATCCTTCACCCGAGATGGATGGAGTATCCTCCTCAAAACCCCAGGCAGTTTCAGGAAAAAGAACGATGTAATCAGACGTTAGACTGCGAATCGGGATATGTTCATTATCTGTGGAAAACGCGCTACCCGTGAAGAAAACTATTGCGTCCACCTGTTCGCTTACTATGGAATTATCGCAATGGAGTCCTTTGGCACAAGCCAATCTTTCAAGCTCCCTCTCACTCCTATCCATCGCAAATCCATCGAACCATTGCACCCCGAAAGCAGCCGCAATATCTTTCGCCGCCCCGCCGAAGGGCGTGTGATCGGCAATTAAACCCAGAATCCGCATTGGGATTCGCTATAATTCCGCATTCGCAGCATGAACAGGGTTTGCAATGACCAATACATCTCTAGATTCCAATGAGAGCTCTGTAATGACACTGTCATTAAAGAAGCCTTCTCTATACCCATAGGATCTCAGCAATTTGGCGAAAGGAGAATAACGACCATCCTCCGTATGAAAATTATTGTGAGCTCTCTCAATTTTCACCCTCGCACCCGTGCCATATAGGAATGCTGAGTCCTATACGGGAGAGGTAAAAAGTGTATCCGGAACTTGCTGTGAGAGCAACCCAATAGATCCAATCAAAATTGACGCGAATGCTATTGAATGTGCTTTGCATAATCGGATTTCTACAAATTCTCTTTGAGAAAATCGGTCATTCTCGTAAATAAATGCAGCCTCGTGTTGCCGCCATATATACCATGATTCTTGTTTGGATAAATAAATAGATCGAACTGCTTATTCGCTTTCACAAGTGCGCTGATCATATCCATTGTGTTTTGATAATGCACATTATCGTCAGCCGAACCATGAACTAACATAAAATCGCCCTTCAATTGATCTGCAAAATTTATAGGAGAATTGTTCTCATATCCACCGCTATTTTCCTGAGGTGTGCGCATGAATCTTTCTGTGTATATACTGTCGTAGTACTTCCAATTTGTAACCGGAGCTACCGCAATTCCGGCTGCATAAACATCGGCTCCTTTTGTCATACAGAGACTTGTCATGTACCCTCCATAACTCCATCCGTGCATTCCAATTCTAGCTTTGTCTATGTACGTCTGAGCTCCCAAATATTCAGCAAAATCAATAAAATCCTCTGTTTCAAGTTTTCCTAAATTCATGTATGTACTGTGTTTGAAATCGCGACCTCGATTCATGGTTCCTCTTGGATCGCAACTCACAACTATAAATCCCTCTTGACAAAGTAATTGATGCCACATGTAGTTTGTGCCTCCCCAAGAATCATTCACCGTATTGCTTCCGGGACCGCCATATATAGCCACAAGTACCGGATATTTTTTAAAAGGATCAAAGTCGGCTGGTTTCATCATCCAACAATTCAGACTAGTACCCGTTCCATTGTCAAATGAGAAAAACTCCTTCTTGGCCAAAGTGTATTCCTTTAATTTTTCAGTCAACTTCTGATTGTTCTCTAGCATTCTAATCTCTTTACCAGAATTTTCGTTCAGTGTAATGTATGGAGGCGTATTTGCTTGAGAATTAAAATTGATGAAGTATTTCTTGGAAGAACTGAAAGTAGCATCGTTGGTTCCACTTCGTGTAGAAAGTTGTTTTTTGGTTGATTTTCTGGAAGGCAAAATTGAAATACTGAAAACATGCTTTTCCATAGCCGAAATTTCACTGCTGCTGTAATAAACGATCCCCTTCTCTCCCACTCCATAAAAATCCATTACATCCCAATTGCCGGATGTTACTTGATGAACTACTGTGCCAGTCATATCAAACACATAAACGTGATTATAACTGTCGCGTTCGCTGGTCCACAAATAACTTTTGCCATCAGGCAAGAAAGTAAGGTTGTCTGAAATATCGATGTATGTATTCGCTGTTTCACTGAAAATAGTTTTTACGGGAATCATTTCTCCGGCATTCTGCTTCATATCTGTGAGCAAGAACTCCAACTTGCTCTGATGACGATTCATTCTCATTATGCACAGTCCATCGTTGCTTTGACTCCACTTGATGCGCGGGATGTATTGATCCGATTCTGTTCCAATATCGACAGGACGACTTTTCAAGGTTTTTAGGTCGTAAACATGAATACTCACAATGCTGTTCTCCTCTCCTGCCTTAGGATATTTATATGTGTATTGCTCAGGATAGAGATTGCCATACATATCAATAGAAAACTCCTTTACTCTTTCTTCATTGAATTTATAAAAAGCGATTCGATCACTATTTGGCGACCATTCAAATGAGCGAACTAAAGCAAATTCTTCTTCGTAAACCCAATCCGGTGCGCCATTAATTATCTTGTTCCATTCTCCATCCGTTGTTACCTGAGTTTCAATTGAGGTGGCTAGAACTTGTACAAAAAGATTATTGTCTCTTACAAAAGCTACTTTGGTTCCATCTGGTGAAAGAGTTGCAAACATTTGTTTTCCCTTTGTTTCATCTGCCACCGCAGTAGTCTTTTTTGTTTCTGTATTATACACATAATACTGCGCTTTATAGGAGTATCTGTAAATGGGTTCGAATCCGGTGCTGACAATGATTTGCTTTTCATCAATGCTGAATTCATAATCTTCGATGGCTCTGGTTGCATCATTGAAAATGTCCTTTGAACTCGCTATCACCTTCACGTCATCTCCAGTAGCATAAGATCTTTTTACGATCTGACTTCCAAAGGCATCGCTGTCCACCATTGCGGTGTAGTGCGCGCCATCATTCATGGATTTCAGTCCTTGAATACCTTTTGAGCTAAAACCACCTGTCCACACAAGTTCATTGCTAAGTTTTTTTTGTGAGAATAATATCCCGGTAATTGCGACAAACAGAGAAAGCAAAAATGTTCTTTTGATCATAAATTCCAATAATGTGTTTGAATAACGAAGTTAGTGCTTAGTGAAAAAACTGTTCCATCACTTTTGATGAACGGAAAAATCATACCAAAAGATCACTTCTCTTTGGTACTATCGGAAAACCAAAGTGTATCCATGCCCGGGGTGCTAGCAGCGTAATACTCGCCATCTTTCCCGAATATCATGGTCACCTCAATATCTCGCTCAGGAGCTTCTTCAAAAAACATCTGCATTTCTTGGGGTCCCATTACGCTGAACGCTTGGGCATAGGCCAGCGAAACCGCTGCTGTTCCTGAGACTACAAAAGTTTGAGCCGAGCTGTTTTCTGACGGATACACCAAAGAACCGGCAAGCACTTTTTTGACTGCTGTTTCATCGAGATAAGCAACAACATTGTTATAAATATTCAGCTTTTGCTCCCCGATGCTTCCTGGCAGAGTTACAGATAAATATCGAGACTCTTCGTTTTCAAATCCCTGATTCAATGCAATTCCATTCCATTCAATTCGGAAGATATCTATGTTGTTTTCTACCAATTGGTATCTGATAATATCGAGCGCATAAGCCCCGGCAAAATCAGTCAAATCGATGCGAGCACGTGGGTCACTTTTTTCCAAAAAACTTTTTTCATAAATTCCTTGCTCATTTTGATATTCTCGCAATTTGAAATTTTGCTCACTCAATCCGCAGTAAACCATCATTTCATCTATCACCGCATCTTCGAGCTCATATCCGGGCATGAGCTTGGCTCGAGCTTCAGCTAGAGGCATCATGGAAGGATCGAAATATCCATTGGTCTGATGGTACAATTCAAAAATGTAGTCGTAGACCTGCGAAAAAAGTGCGTCTCTATCCACAAAAGCCATGAGAGAATCAGGATATGGCCAAGTGTTGTACCTCGCCACTACCGAATTTGGATCTGTAGGCGAAAAAAGATAATCGATATCTACAAAAGTCGATTGAATTATAGAATCGATGAGTTCAGTTTTCTGACCAACTGTGACTTTATATGGTTTGCCCAATAAAGTTCCTTGAGACACCTGTTCATTGCTTCGCTTGCACGAACTCAAAAGAATCGAAGTGATCAAAAGACCTAAACACAGTTTTACAAAATTTTTCAAGGACAGGTTTAAATTGTTCTTCATTCCGGCCAAATGTATGAAAGGAAGCGAAATTTTTATACTCAAAACGTCAAATTAGCAATGTTATACCAAAGATAGCAAGTGCTTTCGCCAGATTTTTATACCGTTCATCCCGCATTGCGCATTGGAAGCATATAGAGGTTAATGCGCTGCGGGATTATTGGATGGTGTATATTCATTCATCAAGAAAAAAATCGAGAAAGTGCTTGATATAAAAGGGGGTTAGTGCTGCAATAGATTTCTAATTCGGATTCTGGGTTTAGCTCAATGTGGTGAAACGAAATTGGACTATAACATAAATCCAAAAGGTAATATTTTCGGTTAGCATTTCACAGGCTTGCGTGGGGCTCTGATTAATATCCTATCTCAATACAATTTCAAAGTAATAGGGAACACAAAAATTAAACAAATGGGCTCAATTGAAACTAACTAATACAATCGAGCATGGTCCTTGATTTTATCTCCGTTTCCTTCCATTCATTCTCAGCTATGGATCTCGCGGTAATTCCACCTCCAACATAAATTGAAAAATGATCTGTATGCACTTTCATGCTCCTCAGATTGACCAAATAAATGGATTCGGTTTTCGATAAATTTACCCCTATGTAGCCTGTGTAGTAAGACCGATCGTGAGGCTCTGCATGAAAAATGGCATCCATGGCTTCTTTGGTAGGCATTCCACAAACTGCCGGGGTTGGATGTAGGTTCAAGGCCAAATCGTGGTCCGACATCTGCGTTTCAAAACTGATGATCGTTTTGAGATGCACCAAATTACCAGCGGCGGCAGTTAATGTTGGACCAACTTCTATTTTCTTGCACACCAAATTGCTGAGCTTGTTCTGCAGAAAAGAAACGACCACATCATGTTCGTGGCGTTCTTTGACGTTCCATTCGTAATCACTTAAACTAAAACCTTCCTTCTTTTTCTGAGTAGCTGCCAGAGCCATCGTCTCACAAATGTTGCCCTTTCGTCGAAATAAATATTCAGGACTTGCTCCCATCCAAAGTTGACCCTCATTATTCTGAATAGCAAAAACAAAAGCGTTTGGGTATTTTTCTGCAAGCCTGTTGTAGATTTTCGAAATAGTATGCTGTGCATTTCTAGGAACCTGAATAATCCTACTAAAAACAGCCTTTTCGTAAAAACCAGATTTCATTTCATCTATCAACGATTGAACCCTACTTAAATATTCGGATTCATTCATAACGAAATCATCGATCCCTTTTGATTCGTCAGAAAATGGCTTCATTGAAAACGATGAAAGGTTCAATTCAATTCCCAAACGATCGAAACTCCTTTTTTGACCATTTTCACTTGGTAAAGTGAGCATCATAAAAGGAATTTGCTGAGATAAGCAATTCGACAATTCCTCCTCTTTAAGCATTTCTACTCGGCTTGATTATCACGGTAAGTCTGCTCGTTGCAACAAGTTGACCATCTTCATCAACTATATCAATGTTCCAAACATGAAGGGTCTTTCCTTTGTGCTTAATAAGTGCAATTCCCTTAACCCAGCCCGATGTTACGCTCTTTACGTGATTTATATTTAGCTCTATTCCGAAGGCATGACTTTCATCCTTTTCGACCAAAAAATGCGAACCGAAACTTCCCAATGTTTCAGCGAGAGCCGCACTAGCACCTCCATGCAGCACTCCATATGGTTGAACTGTTCGACTATCAACCGGCATTTTTGCTTCGATATGTCCATCCGAAATCAACAAAAACTCGATACCTAAGGCTTGCAAAAGAGTATTATCGATGAGATGAGCAAATTTTTCTAGAAGTTCCTTTTCCATGATACTAAATGAAAGCGCAATTTATCCCAATTCTGCTTATTAAATAGTCCAAACTATTTATAAGGATGAAGTGGTAATTGCCGTCAAAGTAGTTGTTATAGGCCAATGGAGTGATACAGTATTGAACTCTTACAAATACTGAGACGGTATACCTATACGGTAATACTTCTTGGTTCGATGTGAACAATAATCCCCAAAAGAAGTTGAATATCCGAGTTCTTTTGATTTCTCACTGAAATCCCAATTATGTCTTTGAAAATATCAACTTGCATAACTTGGGTTTAAAGTTGAGACCATATCTGGCCGCAGCATCTCAAGCGGGAATTGAAGATTTACTCAACAAAAATAGACTTATTGTAATTTCGCCTATCAATCTGAACGCATTCATGGAAGAATACAGGATTCTAGTAGTAGAAGATGAGGAGAGCATCGCTTCAATGATCAAGCTCAATCTGGAAATGGAAGGCTACAAAGTGATCCTTGCTGCCACAGGGCCTATTGCCCTTGATAAATTTAGGAATCAAGCTTTTGATCTTTGCATTTTAGATGTAATGCTGCCAGAAGTAGATGGTATTTCAATCTGTGAGACAATTCGTTTGGAGGGAATCAAAACTCCTGTTCTTTTCTTGTCGGCAAAAGGCAGCAGCAAAGAAAGAATCGAAGGATTGAAAGCGGGAGGCGATGATTATCTAGCTAAACCATTCGATTTTGAAGAATTACATATACGAGTTCAGAAGCTCATAACGAGAAAAAATACGGGCTATACTCCTCTGGATGAGCTCACTGATTATGAATTTGGAGGGAATAAAGTCAATTTTCTCACTTTTTCAATTGTCGACAAAGAAGGAAAAACCCACCAATTGTCCCGAAAGGAGATCATGTTGTTGCGTTTGTTAATTCAAAAAAAGGGTGAAGTGGTGTCTCGAGAAGAAATTCTTGAAAAAATTTGGGGATATGATGTATTCCCTAGTACACGCACTATTGACAACTTTATTTTGCTCTTTAGAAAACATTTTGAACCTAATTCGAGGCAACCCTTTTACTTCCACTCCGTCAGAGGTGTAGGATATAAGTTCACGCCTTTAGAAAAAAGTTTCTAGCAACAGGCAACCAAGCTTTATCTGACCGTCTTAAAACGGTACGCAGTTTTCCAGAACTGCGTTGGTTTCAAAATTTTCCTTGCAGGTTTACAGAAAGGGGTTCTTTGGAGCCCTTTTTTGGTTGCTGACATTTCGAACTAATAATTTAAGAATTGGCAAGTAAAATACTGTTTTTCATTGGTTTAACAATGCTAGTGCTCTCAATTATAGCCTTTCGTATATTCGGTGATCGCATTCAATTCTTATCCATTCTAGCTCCTCTAACATTTGCTTTTGGCGGATACCTTTTAATTCTATATCGTAATTTTCTCAATTTCAATACATTAATAGTATCGTCTTGTGCATTACGCCTAATATTCCTTTGCTCCCAGCCGATTCTGAGCAACGATTTCTCTCGATTTCTTTGGGATGGCACTCTCACAGCCGAATCAGCGCAATTGACATACAGATATACTCCCACAGAAGCGCTAGAAAGGGGTATTCTACCGGAAAAGCTTGATACGAACCTACTTCAAGAATTAAATTCACCGACCTACTATTCCGTATACCCTCCTGTATGTCAATGGATTTGGTCTGTTTCCGCTCAATTGTCTGGTGGTAGCATAAATGCTTTTATCGAAATATTGAGAGTATGGATGATTCTATTCGACCTTGGAACAATCATTCTCATTTCTCTTATTCTTCGTAGTTTAGGTAAAAGTCAAATGCTAGCTTCCGTATATGCTTTAAACCCGCTTGTAATAACAGAGATCAGTGGAAATCTGCATCCAGAGGGTATCATGCTGTTTTTCGTTGCACTCAGCTTCTACCTTTTATTTCGAAACGTGTTTTTTGCCGAACTAAAAAAACGGTCTCTCAATTTTTCCTTTGTTATTTCTGCTCTTTGCTTCGGTCTTGCCATCGCTACGAAACTAATTCCGCTGATGTTACTTCCACTTTTCATTCCTCTATTGGGTTGGAAACGCAGTATCGTTTTTGGCTTGATTGCCATTGCCATTTGTTTAGCCTGTTTCTACCCTTTTGTAACATGGGTAGTGTACCAAAATATAAGCAGCAGCCTCGATCTATACTTCAGGGATTTTGAATTCAACGCATCATTCTATTACCTCGCTCGCGAAGCTGCCTACCTCATAAGAGGATTCAATGAAATAGACTATCTAGGTCCATTTCTCGCAGTGGTTACAATTTCGTATGTTTTCTTCAGCTCTATTATGCCTCGTTTCAGACAACCCTTTTTTTCTTCTTTACTAATTGCTGCAACAATCCATTTGCTCTTTTCCACCACTATTCACCCTTGGTACTTGCTCCTCCCGATATTCCTTGGGGTCTTTGCCGAAAAAAAATTCGCTATTTATTGGTCGTTCCTTGTCCTGCTCAGCTATAGCCACTATCACGAACACATTTGGACAGAACAATACCCTCTGGTTTTTATAGAATATTTTCTACTCATCACTTTTATCATTTTAGAATTTTCTGCATTCCGCTCGAAGTCGGTGAGAGTTTGAAGAATGAGCTACCGAAAGCCATCCATTTTTGATGTAGAATTGGACATTGCCCCCACACAATCTTTGCCTATTTTCACCGCAAAATACCGAAACCTTTACAATGAAAAAATTTCTAAACTTCAGTTTGCTTGTTGCTTTTTCAATTTCTGTGAGTTCAATATTTGCCGGTCCCGGCGACACTACAATTGTTCAGACATATACTTTCGAAGCACAGAACAATCCGAATAGCGCATACGATAGTCCGGGTAGAAGATGGTTCGATTTTCCATCAAGCGACAATGGTCTTGAGTATCAAAAAATACTTATGTACCACAAACTTAAATGCTTCGAAGATGGAACCGCTGGCAATCTCGGTTTCCCATGTGGTGAGTGGGACTACTTGGCGTATAACTTTTTATATCAGCATACAGGACTGCTCGATTCAAATTTGGCAGCCCATCCGCTTTACTTGATAGAAAATATTGATTTCGACAGCAAAGATTTAAATGGTGGTCCGGTTTACGATATTTACCAATACATACAAAGCATTGCCTCTGCTATTACAATCTCTGAGAGTTCTTATGCCATTGGTGATAATGATATAACTCTTGTTGGTCCATTTTTGAATAATCCTGCTCAGCGCTTGCAGTATTTATATCGCGCCGATGAACTTCTATCTGCGGGTTTGAATGCAGGAGATATTGATAAATTGAGCTTGATGTTTGACGGAACAAACATCAATGCGGGTCAATTTCAGATTAGGATGAAAGCAAGCAATGACCCCGAACTCGATGGCTTTGATCAAACCGGATGGACTTCAGTATACAATCAAGATCTAGACATTGCCACCGCAGGTATTTTTGAATTTATCTTGAACAATTCATTTTCATGGGACGGATCCTCAAACATTATCATTGATATATCATACACCGACGAGTCGTTACAATCCGCCATTTCAATAGAAGGACAAACAACGGCCTACATTTCGTCTATTCACTCCGAAGGCAACGACAGATACATCCATTTCAATTGGAGCGATGAATTGCAAGTACCCGCAGCACTTTTTGATGCGGTTGACGAACAAATAACCATCGCCTTTTGGTTGAACGGTGATGCACAATTTCAACCTATGGATGGAACTGTTTTTGAAGGACGAAATGCTCAGAACGCAAGAGTGCTCAACAGTCACTTGCCATGGAGTAATAGTCGTGTATACTGGGATGCCGGTTCTGAAGGTGGTTTTGACCGAATAGACAAAGCTGCTAATCCCTCTGATTACGAAGGTCAATGGAATCATTGGGCATTCACCAAAAATGTAAGTACAGGTGAAATGAAAATTTTTCTGAACGGAGTTCAATGGCACAGTGGTATAAACCTCGACAATCCATTGACAGGAATTGTAGAATTTGCCCTTGGATCGGCTGTCACATGGCAGAATTCCTATCGAGGTAAAATTGATGAATTTGCTATTTACAATACTGCCCTTACAGATATTGAAATTCAAAATTCAATGTTTTCAGACCTCACTGTAGCATCCAATCTTCTGCTGTACTACAATTTCAATGAAGCAAACGGCGAAGTAATCGAAGACCATAGCGGCAATAACTTCCATGGAGAACTCTTGGGGAACGCCGGTCGCAATCTGCACAAAGGAGCTGAACTTTGGCGCAATGGACAATTGGATTACACGCGTCCCTATATCTCGTTTTATCAGGGTGAATACGATATCACACTTGACGAAGTTGTTGGCGAATATGAAGTTTTGACCGCTCCAGTGTCGGTTGCCGAGTATGTTGTTTCGGGAAATGACATTGTTTTGGTCGATCTGGACTACGCATGGACAACAGGTTATTCATATACATACAATTCTCTCGGAAATAAAATTGATTCTACAATTGTAGAAACACAATACACGCTCACCAACGAGGACATGAGTTATTATCAAGCGCCTTACGAAGTCATAAATAGATTCGAATTGGGAAGATATATTACTCCTTACGGAATTCAGTTGGATCTGGAGGATGGTTGGACATGGATATACGAGGTCACAGATTTTGCTCCTCTGCTCCGCGATTCAGTAGAGTTAGAGTGTGGAAACTGGCAAGAATTACTCGATCTTCAGTTCCTTTTTATCGAAGGTACTCCTTCACGCGAAGTGAAGAGAGTAGAGAATTTTTGGGTAGGCAATTATGGATTGTCAAACATGGATCAATATGTCACTGACCGCAGTTTTGACATGGAGGAAGGTGAATTGGGACTGAAACTTAAAACCGTTGCTACCGGACATGGATTTGGAACTGGCAACAATTGCGCTGAGTTTTGTTTCAATACGCACAGTTTGCAAGTAAATGGTTTCGAAGAATGGGCATGGGAAATTATGCATGATTGTGCCGACAATGCGCTATATCCGCAAGGAGGAACATGGATTTATGCTCGTGCAGGATGGTGTCCTGGAAAGGAAGGTAAACTTGAAGAGTTTGAACTAACTCCTTTTGTAGAAAACGGAACCATAAGCGTAGACTATGACATTGAATTTGATCCTTACGGAAACTATGTTTTCGAATCACAAATGATTACTTATGGCGAAATGAATCATGAAGTGGATGTGGAAATAGATCAAATCCTTTCGCCTAGCACTTTCCGTCTCTACAGTCGTGAAAACCCCATGTGCGACAATCCAGTTATCCGAATCAGAAATAAAGGAATTGATACGATTACCAATTGTAATATCAATTTTGGAATCCTAAATGGAAATGTCGATAGTTTCAATTGGACCGGATTACTTGCTTTTGGGGAATATGAAGACGTAGAACTCGTGAGCACTGATCCAAACCTATGGATGGGCAACGATGAAGAAGAACTTACTTTTTTTGCTCAGTTAAGTTATGTAAATGATTTATTCATCGACAATAATCCATACAACGACTATGCTACTAGCACTTTCGTTCGTCCCCCGACTTATGGTTATGGAGAAGATGAAGATGATGACAATAGAATCGTTGTCATTCTAAAAACCAATAATGCCTATTGGGAATCTGAAGCAACCTTGTATGATATAGCCGGCAATGTTGTGTGGCATCGCGATGATTATCTTGCAGCAAATACAACCTACAGAGATACATTGACCATTAATGCCGGATGTTACATGTTTCATCTTGAAGACTCCGGAGATGATGGATTGAGCTTTTTTGCGAACAACGATGGTAATGGATCATGCAGATTGGACAGGGTTCAAGGCATAGATTTCGAAGTATTTGAAGCAGACTTCGGTCGTGACATAAAACACTATTTCTACTTCGACACCGATTTAGTGAGTGTATACGAAAATGAAGTTCCGAAGACAACATTGAGTTTGTACCCTAATCCCGTGGATGAAATGTGCAGGATAGACTATAGTGGATTTGGCGGAAAAGTGAAAATGGAGATTAGAGATATCTATGGGAACTTGGTTCGGGTGTCTAATCTATCTAATCCGAAAGAAGGTTCTTCGTACGTGAAGGTAAATGATCTTTCTTCAGGTGTATACGTTCTAACCGTTTCGGATGGTACTATTCAACAAACACAAAGGCTGATTGTAAAGTAAATGACTTTCATAATTCCTTTTAACGGATTCACAAGGGAAACTTTACATGATCTATTCAATAATGGAAATTCCTTGCTTCATGGCCAGAATACCTTCTAGGCGAGATTTCCGAACAACTTGTAGAGATAAAACACAATCATATAAATAGATTACTAAATTTGTAATCCGTGTGTACTATATAAACCTACTATTCCACTGAAATGAGTTCAAGAAGCACCCATTCCGTTGTCTCTTTTTTGGCTAAAAAGAAAATTTTGTTTTCTGCAATATGCCTGACCATTGCATCTCTGAGCTCTTCTGCTCAAGTGACCCTTGGCCCTGATACAGTATTGTGCAATGGAGAACCATTTACCCTTTCAGCCACAGTAAGTGCCGGATTGGAAAGTACCTCTTATGCCATAACAACTATCCCCTTTGCACCTCATCCTATTGCGGGGTCAACCGTTGCACTCACTGATGATGCCGTAAGTTCTGTGCTTCCCATTGGATTTTCATTTTGTTTTTTTGGTAATAACTACACACAATTTTACATCGGTTCTAACGGTTGGATCAGTTTCAGCGGCGGGCAAACTCAAGCTTATACGTCATCTACTATTCCTAGCACTGGAGCCAACGTGCCTAAGAACTGTGTAATGGGTCCATGGCAGGACTGGAACCCAGGAGTTGGTGGTACAATTCGCTATCAAACCCAAGGAACAGCTCCATTTAGAAGACTTGTAGTAACCTGGGATAATGTACCGATGTTCTCCTGCACCGGAAACCTCGGCAAGTTTCAGATCGTGTGTTATGAAACCACAAGTGTGGTTGAAAATCATATTTGGAATAAACCAAACTGTACCAATTGGGCAGGTGGAACTGCAGTGCAGGGTCTTCACAATCTGGCGGGTACTCAAGCATTCGTGGTTCCCGGAAGAAACAGCACACAATGGACCACTACAAACGAAGCAAGAAGATATACTCCGAATGGATTAAATTGGTATGCCAATGGTGTTCTGGTTGGTTCAGACTTTTCCATAACCATCGACCCTGAAGTAACCACAGTGTACGTTGCCACTGCTACTTTATGCAGTAACGCGGTCTCATCAGACACTCTAGTCGTTACTGTTGGCCTTCCACTTTCATTTGCAACCTCAGAACTGACAAATACCGAATGTACCGAAGCCACAGGCTCCATAAGTGTGGGAATTGAAACCGACTCCGAAGGACCTTTTACTTATCTATGGGCCGATCCTCTGAATGTAGATGGCACCGAAGTATCCGGATTAGTTGAAGGATTATACACACTTACAGTCACGGATGACGTAACAGGCTGTGCAATTGATACGACGTTTGAAATTGAAACGGATTATCAGATATTCGTATTCACTCAAGGTTCTGATATCAACTGCGCTGATGGCAATGACGGAACTGCCACGGCCAGCGCGAGCAACGGAACAGGCAGTTATACTTACGAGTGGAATGACGCAACGGAACAAACTGGTCAGACAGCTTCGAATCTGGGAGTTGGTACCTATACCGTAACAGTAACCGATGAAATTGGATGCACCGAAACGGCAGAGGTCGAAATAGATGCACCAGAAGCTTTGGGAATCGCAATTGAGGATTCTACTTTCCCATTGTGCAATGGCGACATCACAGGAGCTGCAACTGTTGATGCCTCCGGGGGTATTGCAGGTTATATTTATTCTTGGAGTAACGGCGTTGATGGACCCACAATTACCAATGTTCCTGCCGGTCAATATATAGTTGATGTTGTTGATGCAAATGGCTGCGAAGGCGAATTGCAAGTGAACATCATTCAACCACAACCTCTAAACCCAAACGAAGAAATTCAGAACCCAACTTGTGATGGATTTATGGATGGATCCATACAACTAGATCCATTAGGAGGTACTGGTCCTTATGAGTATCTGTGGGTTCAATCTGGCAATACATCCAGCTTAGAACAAAATCTAACAGTCGGTTCTTACGATTATGTAATTACAGACAACAATGATTGCATCTATTCCGGCTTCCTTCAACTCTTGCCAACCGCTCCTATGGAACTTATCGCAAATACTTCCGATATATCGTGCTTTGGTGAAGATGATGGTATAGGATCCGCCGATGTTACGGGTGGTACTCCAGGGTACACGTATCAATGGAATGATGATCAAAATCAAACCGGAGCAACGGCCACAAATCTTGAGCCAGGCAATTATACCGTTGTTGTAACAGACGCTTTTGGTTGTCAGCAAACTACCAATATTCAAATAGCCGAACCAACAGAATTAAGCGCTTCCATTACTTCGTCTTCTCCTGCCTTGTGCAACAATTCAGGAGGTGGTAGTGCCACCGTTACAACCAATGGAGGTATTCTCGGATACACCTATCTGTGGAGCAATGGAGAAACAACAGCTGCCGCTAATGACCTCAATGGAGGAAGTGTAATTGTAACCGTAACTGATGCAAATGGATGCACCGATGTTGCCAGCATTGTTATTGATGAACCCGAAGTATTGGAAGCCTCGCTGCAAGGTTTAAATCCGGAATGCAATGGCGAAAACAGTGGAAGCGCAACAGCCTCAGTGCAAGGTGGTGTAGCACCCTACTTTTACGATTGGAGCAATGGAAACACCGGTGCTACCGCAAATGGACTTGGTGCCGGAACTGTAACAGTATCCATAACTGATGCTAATGGTTGCGAGGTGTTAGAAAGCATAAACCTTACTCAACCCGCGGCTATTCAATCTAATGTTTCCGTTGACGATGCTTCGTGCGGTGATAATGATGGATCGGCAAGTGTAGGCGGAACCAGTGGTGGTGATGGACCCTATACATATTCTTGGACCGGTACATTTCAGACAGGCAACTCTGCCAATAATCTAACTGCAGGCAATTATCAAGTTGTTATCACAGATTCAAACGGATGCACAGGAATAGAGACTTTTATAGTAGGAGAAACTAATTTCCCTAATGCATCGATGAGCGCCAGCACGGTTGAAGGTCCACAACCTCTTACTGTCACATTTACAAACTTTAGCTCAAACGGAAGTCAATACATTTGGGACTTCGGGGATGGTGGAACTGAGAACAGCAATAATCTCGGAGCTGTAAATAATACGTTCCAAAATGATGGCAACTACGAAGTAATGCTTGTAGTAATATCTCCAGGTGGATGCACTGACACCACTTACCTAAATATTTTTGTGTTTAGCGATTCATTCTTAACATTACCAAATGTATTTACGCCCAATACGGATGGTAAGAACAACACCTTCAAGCCACTTGAATCAGGTCAATTGAGAAATTACAAACTGATCGTGTATGATCGTTGGGGCAAAGAAATTTTCAGTACTGAAGATCCTACTCGCGGTTGGACCGGCAAAAACGAAGGCGGAGATGATATGGCTGAAGGCACATACTATTATGTTGTTCAAGCCACGGGATTTGATGGCGAGAAATATGACAAGAGTGGGCATGTGACGTTGTTGCGTTAAACCCAAATTTTGCAAATAAGTGCATCCATTGCATCATCGTTAATCATAGAATTTCGCCGCAAATAGAGAGAAAGAAAACCTCTATGTGCTGCAAAAGTCAATAGAATCTACTTCTTGCGATAGGCTGAATACATCCAGACTAATTTCTCCTGTGCTCGGATATAGTCGCTCATGAGAGCACTTGTGCCTTCATCGTTGGCATCAGTAGAAAGAGCTAAAATGTCGCGCTGCAGTGCGATAATGACCTGAAATGAATTTAAGATATCCTTCACTGAATGATCGCCATTGCTGACTTCCGAACTTTCTTTGATAGCAGACAATTTTTTGTAATCTCCAAAAGAGTGAATTGGAATATGTTCCAATGTTAGGATTCGCTCAGCGACCTCATCGATCTTCAAAAATAGATCATTGTACAACTCCTCGAACTTCAAATGCAATTCAAAAAACTTATCCCCTTGAATATTCCAATGATACCCCCGTGTATTTTGATAAAATATTGAATAGTTCGCCAAAAGTGTGTTTAAAGAATTGGCTAGTTCGGCCGACTTTTTAGAATCGAGACCAATAGAGTTTAATTTTTGTTTCATCACTGCAAGACAAACCCCAAAACAATTTGTTCGAATTCAAATACCCTTTAACCCAGAATCCGCATTGGAAATCTTTTGCAGCGCTTACCCCCTTTGATATCAAGCACTTTCTCGATTTTTACTCTTGATGTATTAATATACACCATCAAATAATCCCGCATTGCGCATTGGAAGTTTCTTGAGGTTAATGCGATGCGGGATTCTCGAATCTACACGATGGAGCAAAGTACTAGTTCGACCTATGAATTCCGATATCTCCATCGCGTGATTCGGGTTTATGTATCTGTAATAGTCCAATTCCGTTTCAGTTCATGAGTCCATAACATATACTCTCACGGCATTTACCACTTCATGCTCATAAAATAGTTTGGACTATTTAATAAGCAGAATTGGTA
>JAWXBG010000055.1:0-19955 GCA_034439875.1 Flavobacteriales bacterium | reverse complement strand
TCTCAATTAATTCTGAAACGATAGAATCATATTTGGGCATCAGTTTTTCGAGGCGATACTTCTCAATTTCTGAAGATGCGTTTTTATGTTCACTAGATTTTTCTTGGAGGAATTGGGTAAGTTTAAAGAACAATTCATCTGCGTTTTGATAGAAGAAACTTTTATTAGAAATATGTTCAGGATAGACGAGTCGATTCGGCAGAAGAGGACTTACTCCTGCGGCAATGGCTTCCAAAACACTGTATCCAAAAAACTCTTGATTGCTTGTAATCACAGTTAAATCGGACTTCTGTAAAAGAGATAAATACTCAGATCGGTTTTCTACATATCCCCAATGTTCTATGTGTTGGGCCAATTTGATTTTATATTCATCAAATACAATGGGGTAATTTTCAAAGTTTTCACCGGCAACAATGAGTTTGAATTCACAACCTTGAAGGCTCGCCTTATACAAAACTTCAAAAAAGGTTTGTGGATTTTTGTCATACTCCCATCTATGATTCCATAGAATTATAGGTACTTTGTTCGTTACGCGCCATTGATTGCCTTCAAAATACGCGCGATCAATACCCGGATATAGGATATCGCTTTTGTGTTGAATGATTTCGATGCTATCTAGATTTTGAAAATCGGGAAACCTGCTTAAAAATGAAGGCAGAGCGCTTAAAAATGAATTCTTGTTGTAATCCGAATTGAAAAAGACTTTATCAGCCACAAGCGCTGATGAAAAATTCAGGAAGGCATAATGCTCGTCGCGTTTATGGATTCGATCGGAATCTATTTCTGAGAAAGGATAGGCAAATTGATTCTCATGAAAGTAGAAGGCGATCGGTATGTTTTTGAATTTCTTTGCCAAAAGCGATTTAAAAAGTGCCAGATCCATCATATCTGTACAAATCAATAAATCGGGTATAAAACCTGATTTCATAAGATCTTGCGAAAGAGTAATAGCCGCTCCGTGCATTCGCCATTTCCAATGCCTTGCCGGAAGAGAAAAAACTCTGAATTGGTGAATAGAATTGGCTACCCATTCATTGGCCCAACGCAAATGCGATGAAACGGCATAAGGCTCAATGATTGCTATTTTCATAGATCAAAGGAAATAAGAAAAAAAAAGCCCCGGTGTTTCCGGGACTTTTTTATGAATATATTTTTTTTACTGTTTAACGAAACGGGTTGCAAATTTTTGATCAGCAATAGATGTCTGAAGGTAGTAAACACCTGGAGCTAAGTTTTGGCAGTCTAGTATTCTGCTGCCATTTAGAACCCCGCTTTCCACTATTTTTCCTGTCATGTCGGTTACAGAATAGTTCAAGGAACCATTTTGAGTAACGTTAATCGTCAGTTCATTGTTCACAGGATTTGGATATACTTCAATGGCATTTAAATCATTTTCATTTATTCCTACAATGCTAAAGATTTCTATTTCGAATGTGCCAACGCTTCCACCCCATCCATCAACTTGAATGTGATAGGTGGAACCAGGTGCAAGACCTGTAGCAAAAAATGCTGAAGCGTATGTATCTCCCGCTCCGCAGCCCCCATCTGCATCGTCGTTTTGAGCCATAAGAGTGAGTGTCCCAAAATCATTACAATCTCCAACACTCCACACTGCGGCTTGAGTATCGAAAGTAATTGGTAAACACGTACTCACTGCAACAGCTCCAGTGGCTGGAGCTACGAAATAGAACCATAGCGTATTTGTTACATTACTCCCGTCGCACCATTGGTTCGTACAATCCACTTCAGGGTCGTTCAGAGGAAGATTCGGTGGCGTTATTTCCCCAACTTGCGCTGTTGCAAAGGTGTTATCAAATGCAACTGCTGGACCATTTACAATTAGCTCGGTTGAATTACAAATATCATCGTTTACTGGTATTTCGCATTCCCCTGATTCCAATTCGAATAAATTTCCACCAAACGGATTTGCTACATAGATAGTTAAAGGAGCTCCATCGCTGTTAGAAGTGGGATCAAGAAAACCGGTTGCAACAACAATAAGAGTTCCGCCATTGCCAAATAAATAAAGTGGCAAGCAGTAGGTCAATCCCAATGAATTTCCGTCTTCATCAGTCACTTGAACAGAAATGTTGGCAGGCGACACATCTGCGGACAGACCGAATTGGAGAAAGCCAACATTATCAATAACTGTGGCTCCACCATCCAACAACTGCACGTCCACTACAGGAGCATCTGTTACACCATGGGCCAGCAGAATATTCCACATTCCTGGTGCAGGAGCGGAGTTGCTCAAGTCGAATAGAACATGACCTAATGGAAGTTCAGGATCATATCCGGAATCTGAAAGTATTCCTGCGAACATTAACAAATAATCCGAAGAAGAATTAAGATTGAGCATAGCACTGTATAGAGGATTACTGTCGTCGGCTGCATCAAAGTCAGTAATTACAAAATTCAAATTTTCGTCGGCAGGCAAAGCAATTAAGCCTGAGGTATTTGGAAAACTCAAATCGTCTAAAACCAACTCTCCGTTTATCCATATATCCACAACATCTAAGGCCTCATCAGCACTATTGTGCAAAAACCTTACGCCAGATTGAGGTATACCCGCAGCTACTAATATCTCAACTTCGCCTGAAGCAGTATCAAAACCGTCAACCTGAATGTAATAAGTGGCCCCTGATTCTAATCCGTCAATTGACAAAGTAGAAGAATACTGAGCCCCATCGCTGCAATCACCGGGCATATCATCATTTGCCCCTGCCAAATTGTAAGAACTAAAATCACCACAGTCGTCCGCCGAATACAAAGCCAATTGAGTATCTACCGTATTCCCGGCAAGACAAGTTGTAATATTCACCGCTCCATTGGAAGGTGCATCAAATTTGAACCACATGCTGTTTTGCGCGGCCGCACCATCGCACCAATTATTAAAACAACTTCCTCCACCTGGGGACGGTTCATCTGCTTCAACGGTAGCATTATCGCTATTCACGATCAAAGAACCACCATCAACTGTGAGGGTTAAAGCATCACAAGCATCATCGTTAGAAGGCTGAGCCCAAGCCACAAGAGAACACAAAGTAATGGAAATGAATAAGTAAATTTTTTTCATAGGTTTTGATTAAAGGTATAGTATTCGATGGGCGAAGTTAAGCAATTCCTGTTTCTAAGTGGCTTGGTAGCAATGTGAAAAACTCACAAACTGCAACGTTTTTATGGAGTTGATCATCCTCTTTCGTATAGTCTTTTCGGAATATATTCGCAACTCAAAGAATCTGAGATAAGCCATGCAAGTAGTTGAGCCATACCAGCCAAAGAACAAAATACGTGTAGTTACAGCAGCAAGTCTTTTCGATGGACACGATGCTGCCATCAATATTATGCGCCGAATTATCCAAAGCACGGGCTGCGAGGTAATTCATTTGGGTCATGATAGGAGTGTTGAGGAAGTTGTGAATTGTGCCATTCAAGAGGATGCGCAGGCTATTGCGATGACTTCTTATCAAGGCGGTCATACGGAGTACTTCAAGTACATGCATGATCTTTTAAAGCAAAAGGGTGCTGGTCATATCAAGATTTTTGGTGGAGGAGGTGGGACCATACTTCCTACCGAAATGGAGGAATTGCATGAATATGGTATTACGAGAATCTATGGTCCAGATGATGGAAGGTCGATGGGATTGCAAGGAATGATCAATGATCTTGTCCAAAAAAGCGATTTTCCAACAGGATTTCACTTGAATGGTGAAGTGGGTCATTTGGCCGAGAAAAATCCGATGGCTATTGCACGACTTATTTCTGCTGCAGAGAATTTTCCAGAGCAGCATAAAGATGAATTGAAGCGCATTAAAGATATCGCTTCAAAAGCAAAAACTCCAGTTCTAGGAATTACAGGTACTGGTGGGTCAGGTAAATCGTCGATGGTAGATGAGTTGGTTCGCAGATTTCTGCTCGATTTCCCGGACAAATACATCGGTATAGTATCAGTAGATCCATCGAAGAGAAAAACAGGAGGGGCCTTACTCGGTGATAGAATCCGCATGAACGCCATAAAAACCCCCAGGGTTTACATGCGCTCTCTTGCCACAAGACAGAGTAATCTCGCGTTGAGTAAACACGTGGCTGAAGCGGTGGATATATTGAAAGCCGCAGGGTACGACCTCATTATTTTGGAGACCTCCGGTATTGGTCAGAGCGACACAGAAATAATGGATCACAGTGATGTGGCTTTATACATCATGACACCAGAATTTGGTGCTGCAACACAATTGGAGAAAATCGACATGCTCGATTTTGCAGACATTGTTGCCATCAATAAATTCGATAAAAGAGGATCGCTTGATGCCCTGAGAGATGTGCGCAAACAATTCAAGAGGAATCATCAGCTTTGGGATGCAGAAGATGATACACTGCCGGTGGTTGGGACAATAGCATCCCAGTTCAATGATCCTGGCACCAATCAACTCTATGCGAAAATTATTGCTCGGTTGGTTGAAAAGACAAACGCGGATCTCAAGAGCAATTTGAATGTTTCTCGCGAGATGAGCGAAAAGATATTTATTATTCCTCCTAGCAGAACGAGGTACCTGAGTGAGATTTCTGAGAATAATAGGAATTACGACAAATGGGTGAGGGAACAAAGTGAAGTAGCCGACAAACTTTATGCAATAGACAAGGCCCTTAAAGAACTTGAATCAGAGGCCGGAAATAATGAAAACATTGAAGTGGCCATTACACAACTGCGCGCCACGAACGACCGCATTAAGTTGGAACTCGATCCAAAAAATCTGAATATTATTCAAACTTGGCATTCAAAAAGGAAATTGTATAAAGATGCCGAATACAAATTTCAAGTTCGCGATAAGGAAATAAAAATTCAGACACACACCGAAAGCCTTTCGCATACGCTGATTCCAAAAGTAGCAACTCCATCTTTTAGGAATTGGGGCGACATTTTGAGATGGGTATTGCAGGAAAATGTACCTGGAGAATTTCCTTACACTGCAGGAATTTATCCCTTTAAAAGAGAAGGCGAAGATCCAGCTCGAATGTTTGCCGGGGAAGGCGGTCCTGAGAGAACAAATAAGCGCTTTCACTATGTGAGTCTGGGAATGCCGGCAAAGAGGCTTTCTACGGCTTTCGATTCCGTTACCCTGTATGGCAATGATCCGGATTACAGACCAGATATATACGGCAAGGTTGGAAACAGTGGCGTCAGCATCTGTTGTTTGGATGACGCAAAAAAACTTTATAGCGGTTTTGATTTGTGCGATCCCAAGACTTCGGTGAGTATGACCATCAACGGTCCAGCTCCCATGTTGCTTGGGTACTTTATGAATGCGGCCATTGATCAGGCATGTGAGAAATACATACTTCAAAATGGATTAGAACATCAAGTAGAGCTCGTATTGAAGCGGAAGTGGGACGATAAAGGTCTGCAACGACCCAAATATCAGGGCGAACTTCCCGATGGAAACGATGGGTTGGGACTCATGCTTCTTGGATTGACAGGAGATGAAGTACTTGATACATCAACGTATTCTGAAATTAAGGAAGAGACCTTAAGTGTTGTTCGCGGAACGGTTCAGGCCGATATTTTGAAAGAAGATCAGGCCCAGAATACATGTATTTTCTCAACCGAATTTGCGCTTCGCTTGATGGGAGATGTGCAGTATTACTTCATAAATAAAAAAGTGCGCAACTTCTATTCTGTATCTATAAGCGGTTATCACATTGCAGAAGCTGGAGCCAATCCAATTACACAGTTGGCGTTTACCCTTTCGAATGGATTTACATACATCGAGTATTATCTCAGTCGTGGAATGGACATCAATGACTTTGGACCGAACCTATCATTTTTCTTCAGCAATGGTGTAGACCCGGAATATGCAGTTATAGGGCGGGTTGCACGTAGGTTGTGGGCAAAGGCATTAAGGAATAAGTATGGAGCTAATTCAAGGGCTCAGATGTTGAAATACCATATACAGACCAGTGGAAGATCTCTCCATGCACAGGAGATAGATTTTAACGATATCAGAACAACTTTGCAGGCTCTATATGCTATTTATGACAATTGCAATTCGTTGCATACAAATGCATACGATGAGGCTATTACCACCCCTACTGAGGAGAGTGTGCGCAGGGCGATGGCCATACAGCTCATCATCAACAAAGAATTGGGATTGGCCAAAAATGAAAATCCAATGCAAGGAAGTTTCATAACAGAGGAGCTGACAGATTTAGTAGAAGAAGCTGTATTGTCAGAATTTGATCGCATCACAGAAAGAGGAGGAGTGCTAGGTGCTATGGAAACAATGTATCAGCGAAGCAAAATTCAAGAAGAGTCATTGTACTATGAAACTTTAAAACACAACGGTGAATATCCAATAATTGGCGTCAATACTTTTTTATCGTCGAAGGGTTCACCAACCATTTTGCCGCGTGAGGTCATTCGCGCTACTTCTGAGGAGAAGGAATATCAAATCAAAATGCTGGATCAATTGCAGAAAGCCTATGATTCTAAAATTGCCGAAGCTTTGAAATCTATTCAAGATGCTGCTATTACGAATCAAAATATGTTCGAACAGCTGATGGAAGCCACGAAAGTGTGTTCACTAGGTCAGTTGACGAATGCGATGTTTGAAGTGGGTGGGCAGTATAGGAGGAATATGTGATGGGGATTGGTGAATGAGTGAATTGGTGAATGTGAGAATTTGGGAATGAGGGGATGTGAGAATTAGTAAATGAGGGAATGTGAGAATTTAGGAATGAGGGGATGTGGGGATTGGTGAATTAGTGAATGTGAGAATTTGGGAATGAGGGAATGTGATTTTCACTCGAGCTTGTATTAAACCACCGCTTGTTTCCATTTCCCTTTTCGGAAAAAGTACCAATAGACTAGAGCTATTAAGCTTTCGGCAATGGGTATGGCAATAAAGGCTCCGAAAGGACCCCAGTCGAGAATAAAGAACAAGAATGCAGCAAAGGGAACCTGAAAAATCCAGAATCCGAAAAAGCTGATCCATGTGGGCGTTTTGGTATCACCAGCTCCATTAAATGCCTGCATAAGTACCATGCCGATTCCATAAAATATATAACCGGTGCTGATTACTTGCAGGGCTTGCACCGCAATCGGGAAAGAGCCAGAGCTCGCATCGGGAATAAAAAACGCGATCAAAGGTTCGGCCAATATTAGAAAAAAGAGCATTACTCCTCCCATAAAAATTGCGTTGAATTTGGCAATCGTTATCACCGAAGCCTCGGCACGATCTGGTTTGCCCGCGCCCAAATTTTGGCCTACCAGCGTAGCCGCTGCGTTGCTCAATCCCCAAGCAGGTAGAATGAAAAACACTACCAGTCGTATAGCGGTTTGATAGCCTGCGCTGGCTTCACTTCCACCGCGCGCCACAATACCTGCCAAGAATATCCAACTTGCACTTTGAATTATAAATTGAAATGTTGCGGGTGAAGCCAGAGTCACCAAACTCTTGATAATGGCATTATCCGGATTCCAATGTATTCGTCGAATTTGTATGATCCCTTTTTCTCCTTTGAATAAATGAAAAAGCTGATATAAGACCCCTATTCCTCGTCCAATGGCTGTTGCCAATGCTGCTCCTGCAATGCCAAGCGCTGGCACAAGTCCCCAACCGAATATGAGCAGAGGGCACAATAAGATATTAAATGCATTGGCTAACCAAAGAGATTTCATTGCGATAGATGCATCACCGGCACCTCTGAAAATCCCATTGATGAGAAAAAGCAGAATGATGACACCGCAGCTTCCCATCATTATTTGAGTATAGGCAATGTTCTTCGAAATCGCATCTGGTTCAGCACCCATTAACCCGAGAAGCTCTTTTGCGAAAATCACACCGATCAAGCTGAGCACAATGGTGACAACTCCTGCAACGAAAAGTGAATTGATAGCGGCACGAGCAGCGCCATCAGTATTTTTCTCTCCGATGCGCCTTGCTACCATTGCTGTTGCGGCGGCGCTTAAACCAATGCCGACTGAATAAACAATGGTGATCATAGCTTCGGTAAGACCTACTATACTCACGGCCTCTTCGCTCAGTCGATTTACAAAGTAAATGTCGACCACTGCAAAAACGCTCTCTAGGCACATTTCCAGGATCATAGGCACTGAGAGCAAGAACACAGCGCGACGCATGCTTCCGGATGTATAGTCCTGCTGTTCGCCTTTGAGGGCTTGTTTGAGTAGCTTAAAGAAGTTATCTATTTTCGACATGGAGCCGAGACACTTTTTTTTAGTAGAAGGTTACAATAATAAGTGATAAGTCTCTAGTGAAGGAAAACATCCAGTTTCGAAGCAGGACAAGTGAACATTCAAAATTCCTAACTCCTCCTCAAACCTCCTATCGTATTTTTGCCGCGCTTGCCACAGGTACTACTTCTCATACCGCCCCTTACACAACTGAATACGCCGTATCCTTCAACCGCTTATTTGACCGGTTTTTTGAAGCAAAAGGGAATTGGTGTTCGTCAGGGAGATTTGGGTTTGGATCTTGTTTTACGCCTGTTTTCAAGATCCGGATTAGAGGAGATATTTGATAAAATCGAAAAAGGTGAATGGGAGATTTCTTCCGGCTTGCGAAACATGATTCATCAGCGAGAATCCTATGTTTCTTGTATCGAAGTTGTAATTGCCTTTTTACAAAACAAAGAACAGACCATTGCATATCGGATAGCCATGAGGCAATATTTGCCCGAAGGTCCTCGCTTTCGTCAGATAAAAGAAGAAGAAAAATTTTTTGGAAGTAGTGGTATTCATGACCAAGCTCGCTACTTGTCATCTCTTTTCTTGGAGGATATTGGCGACTTGATTCAAGCTACCGTAGGGCCTCATTTTGGATTTTCGAAATATGCCGAGCGTATCTCATCTACTGCAGTGTCTTTTGATCCGATTGAAGCAGAGTTGCAAAAAGAAATATCATATACCGATGGGATTTTGGAACAAGAGCTCGCACGTTATTTCGATGAGAATATTCCCGAACTTGTTGGTTTTTCTGTTCCTTTTCCCGGAAATCTCTTTGGTGCATTGGTTTGTGCTCGATGGATTAGAAAAAATTATCCTTCCATAAAAATCTCCATGGGCGGAGGTTACGCAAATACAGAATTGCGCGACTTGTATGATCCCCGAATTTTTGAATTTGTAGATTTTATAAGTCTCGATGATGGTGAAACTCCTTTGCTTCGGTTAATATCATTTATAGAGAATAACGGAAAAACATCTTTGCACCGCACATTTATTCGAGAGGATGGAAAGGTGGTCTACAAAATTGATCCACAGGCACACGATATACCACAGAGTGTTTTGCCAGCACCATCATATGAGGGCTTGCGCTTGAACGAATATTTATCGATGTTCGATGTGCCTAATCCAATGCATCGACTCTGGAATGACGGCCGTTGGAATAAGCTGACTATGGCGCATGGGTGCTATTGGAAAAAATGCAGCTTTTGTGATGTGACTTTGGATTACATCTCTCGATTTGAACAAAGTTCAGCTTCCATCTTGGTAGATAAAATGGAGCAATTGATTGCACAGACCGGTGAAAGGGGTTTTCATTTTGTAGATGAAGCAGCGCCGCCATTAGCTATGCGTGATTTGGCCTTAGAAATATTGCGGAGAGATTTGCAAGTGAGTTGGTGGACCAACATTCGCTTCGAAAAAACCTTCGCTCCAGACCTGTGCAAATTGTTAGCGGCCTCGGGATGTATCGCTGTTACAGGTGGACTGGAAGTAGCAAGTACCCGATTGCTCGAACTCATGGAGAAGGGGATCACCATCGAGCAAGTGTCTAGAGTTTGTAAGGGATTTCGCGATTCGGGAATTCTTGTTCATGCTTATTTGATGTACGGTTTTCCTACCGAAACAGAGCAGGAAACAATAGATTCTTTGGAGATTGTGAGGCAATTGTTTCAACATGGATTGTTACAATCGGCTCATTGGCATCGATTTGCTATGACGGCTCACAGTCCTGTAGGGAAAAATCCGGAGAAATATCATGTTGTGAGAATTGGTCCTGAGTTTAAGGGTTTTGCACAAAATGATCTATGGCATACAGACCCTAGCGGTGCAGATCACGAAAAGTATGGTGATGGATTGAAGAAAGCGCTTTACAATTATATGCATGGTCATGGCATGGAGAGTTCGCTTCAGAAATTCTTCGAAATTGGAATTCCAGCAACAAGTCATCCGAAAAAGTTAATTACGTCTTACCTTAAAGATGAGTCAAATGAAGAGAGTCATATGCACGGATACCGCATTGTCTGGCATAAGATGCGAATGCAAAGGCTAACGGAGCAAGGAGATGAAGTAGAAGTGTTGTTTATTTCATCACGGGTTACCTTTAAGTTGCTGTTGCCACTTGAAATTGCAAATTTCTTGAATGAAGCAGTAGATAGAATGGAGGTAAATTCACCAGAACCGATGAGTCTAAAAGAGTTTGTTGAAACTTGTGCTTCAAGATTAGGTATGTCAGAAGGCGGCTTGGAAAAATCGGGGTGGTACAGAAAACTTCGCAAAGAAATAGCATGGGTTTTCAGAACATAGAAGTTTAGGGCTTGCGAAATACCCTGTTGATGGCCTCTGTTTTGTTATTGACATGTAGTTTTTCGTAGATGCGATGCAGGTGCTGCTTCACCGTGCCGAGAGTAATTCCTAGATCATCAGAAATTTCTTTGTACAACAATCCTTCTGAAAGCAATTGAAGGATTTCCATTTCTCGGTTCGACAGCGCTTGTTTTGCTCTTATATCGGCAGGTAATTTCCTGAAACTCGTAACCACTTTTCTGGCGATCAATGGACTCATAGGACTTCCACCTGCACAGAGTTCTTTGAGCGATGCAATTATTTCCTCAGTTGAAGAGGTTTTAACGAGATAACCATTTGCTCCTGAAGCAAGCGCTTGAAAGACATGGTCAGATTCCTCGAACACGGTAAACATCATGAATTGTGTTTTTGGACAGACATAGCGCAACTTCTTCACACATTCAATTCCATTCATTCCTGGTAAGTCGATATCCATGATCACAATATTTGGATCAAGATCGGGTATGTTTTTCAAGGCATCCTCTGCATTGCTATAGTCTGCTAGAAGAAGGAATGATGGGTCGCTTTCTACCATCGCACACAAATTTTTGCGTATTGAGTGGTTATCTTCAACTATTGTGACAAGTATTCGACCTTCTTCCATAATGGATGCAAGTAAAGCAAAAATGCGTACTTAGATACAGTAACTTTTGTTAGCGCCCATAAGGTGAGTAATGCTCAGTCCAGATGTAGCTCCTTAAGTTCTATTCGCAGGGTAATCTGCAAACCGGGCATATTTTGGACATCAATAGTCCCATTTAATTGTTCAATTCGCTTTTTGATGTTCTTTAGCCCATTTCCATAATTGTTTTCCGAAGGCACAGACAAACCTTTGCCATCGTCGCGAATCAAGATTTTTAATTCCCCATGAGAAACATCCAATTCGATTCTCACATTTTTGGCATCCGAATGTTTCACCACATTGGTTAGGATCTCTTTCACAGAGAGAAAGACGTTTCTTCGTTCTACAGAGGTCAATTTGATTTCACTCTCAGGAACAGGGGTACAAGAAAATCCGATTTGATTTTTCCGAAGATAATCTCGCGAATATGCGACCATGTAGTAAAGCAAATCTCCTACAGAATTTTGATCTTCATTTAACGTCCATACTATTTGCCTCATTCTATCAACCAGATCTACAGCAGTGTTTGATATATCATCTAATAAAGGATCATTCTTTTCTCTTCCTGCTTGTTCGCTCATCATTTTTATTGTAGTCAAACCACCTCCCAGATCATCGTGCATATCACGGGCAATGCGCATCCTCTCTTCTTCAACCAATCGAAGTTTTTCAAACTCCTGTTCTTTCTTTCGGATTTTGGTGCGAGTGTATTCTCTTGTAATAAAATATATAATGAGGACAAAAGCAATCAAGGATATAATTCGAAAAGTCCAGGTTGCATACCAAGGAGGGAGAATCCGGAAATTCAGACTTGTGTATTCGCCCAGTGTAGATTGATCCGATCGAACAAGCAGCGTATATGATCCATGAGATAGGCCAGTAAAAACAACACTTGATTGATTCCCTAAGGAAATCCATTCTTACGTGATTCCTGACAGTTGGTATTCATACCTGATTTTTACTTCAGGATTAAAACTGAGTGATGTAAAGTCGAAACTTATGGTGTTTTGAGAATATGTTAAGGATGAGAGATATTCGCTGCTCGCTGAATTCGTTTCTTTATTCATTACGGTGACCAAAGAAATCAATACCTTGTTGTATTTGATGTCGGCGATACGAGTCGGGTCGATTGAGTAAAATATGTTGTCTGAAAAACTCCAAATATTGCCATCCTGTCCTATGCAGCCAACATCCCTGTGAGTATAATCTGACAGGGAGTATGCACTAAAAATTCTTTTAAACCGACTATTCTTAGGGTCAAATTGGGCGATCCCATCAGAAGTTACCACGAATATATTTCCATGAAAATCTCCCAGTATTTTATAGATGCAGTTGGAATGCAGTCCGTCTTCGATAGAATATTCTACGAAGGATTGATTAGATAAATTCACTTTCGCAATACCGTTATTTGTTGAGCCTATCCAGAGTTCTCCGTCAGATTCAAAAAGACAGTGAGGAATGATATTTAAATTGGCAGGTAGCATATACTTCATCAGGCTGTCTGTGGGTGAAGGCAATCTGTATACTTCATTGTTGCCGGTTGCGCAGAACCAATAGCCACCATCTTTTGATGGAGAGTAGTGAGTTACTCTTATCACATTGCCTTTTAAATTCTTTATGCTAAATAATTTGTAATAGGATTTTTCGTGATTAAAAACGAACAATCCATGACTAGTGCAGATGTAATTGAATTGGCCGCTATCTGAAAAAACTTGATTTATTCGCGAATCGATTCTCAAAATTCTCTTCCAGCTCTCAGGAACCTTTTCTACTTCATCTTCGAATATTTTGGTTGAAAGATTGTAGCTAAAAAGTCCAGTGAATGTAGCCAACCAAAGACTATTATCATCCTTTCGGCTAATGAGCCTTGATCCTTCATCAATGGGTTTTCCCTTTAAATTAGGTGTAATGGTGTCTAGTTTATTTTCGGACACATTCCAGTGCAGGATGCTTTTATCTGCCGCCAACAAAATATTATTTTCGTCAAGTGGATAGAGTGATTTGATTCGAGGTTTTTGAAATTCGGAAACATTTCCTATCCAATTTACATCGGCGATCATGTGTTCTTTTGATGCAAGGAAAAGTCCCTGTTCGGATCCCACCCAAATATTCCCATCGCGATCAAAACATGTTGTTCGAATGGTTTGATTTCCTAAACATCCTGGATACACTCTAGCTAGGGTAGAATCAAAAGAATATTTGTCTATCCGAAATATAAGTGGAAGTCGATGATTATTTCCAAGCCATATTTCGTTGGATGGGGAGTAATTCATGGCCGTGAAATTATCGATGGTCCGATTGTTATATTGGGAAATGGGCGAGGGATCCAGAATGAATTTATTGCTAGCCAAATCATATCCAAACCACGTAGATACTTTTCCATCAAGATTGCCAGTGGTCCATAAAACACCATTATTGTCGACTACGGCATCGCGGCATCTTACCATATCGAAAATTGATTTATTCCCAGGATTGTAATTTCGGTTATAAAATTCTCCCGTTTTGAAGTCCAAAAAATTTACACTTGAGTTTGAGAACATCCAAATTCCGTTGTTCACGTGGTCGCTACAGATGCTATTTCCATAATATGAATTGCTCCCTAAAGGTTTTTTTTGAGAAAGGGAAATGGACTCTGTATTAATTGCGATTGATGAACCGGGTTCAATATAGAAGAACCCTTCGGAGGTACCTATCCATACCTTGCCGGATGGTTCTGTGGCAATATCTCGGATCTCTAATTTTCCTTGTACTCCATCAAGAGGGATAATTTTGAAATTGAGGCCATCGGAAGGGATCATTGCAACAGCATTCCAACCAATTCCACCGCACCATAAATTGCCATCACTATCGATATGTATTTTCTCAACAGAATTCCCGGGAATACTAAATGGGTCATATTTATTGTTTCTAAAAACCTTAAAGCGATGCCCATCAAATCTGTTAAGACCATCGGAGGTTGCAATCCAAATATATCCTATTGAATCCTGAACAATATCGCGAATACTGTTATTCGAAAGTCCTTCTCGTTTTGTAATAGACGTGAAGAAATAGCTCTTTTGAGCAATTGCCCGATTAGCTAAGGCACACAGTATTAAAAGCCATAGAATTCTGCGGATCATACTTGCAAAATAAGGACTATTTCATTGTGAATCGAGTATAACAAAAGTTAGATTGATTCGAGAGCTTATTGAATGCAAGTTTGCGCAGCAAAATTTGATTTTTTGAAGCACCGAACTGATTCCTCCAGACTACGGTTGATTCGTAAATTGAATGTTTGATTGTGAAGAATACAACTGATTTTACCCCTTTACCTTAACCAAAACGGGAACTTCTATCGTTAATTATACACTAACACCTCGGTGTTGTCTCCATTTGAGGCGCACAATTAGAAGGGCGGACTTACGTGTCCGCCCTTTTTTATTGCCCTACTGAATTCCTGAATTTTTTTTTGAAAATCTACATTATTCAAAAACAATCCTCTGACTAGTTCTAGCACCGGCTTCGTTGGTTACAACTAATTGATATACCCCGGATTTATAGTCTCTGCGATCTATTTTCGTGATTGGTGCTGACGTCGCAATTGAGTGAACCAAACTACCTTTTGAGTCAAATAATTCAACCTTGCGGATGGATTCGCAATTTATGTTTACAAAATCCAACGCTGGGTTTGGATATACAATGATTGTGGAAGTACTAGTATTTGAATCAACATTGGTTGGAAATGAACCTTCTGTTATGAGTGCAGTAGAACCTATCACACCTGTATAAGAATCAATTGTACCGCTCGGCCAATACACCAAAATCTGTGGGTATGCTTCCTCAGAAATACCAAATCCGAAATTGAGAATGGTACTGTTTTGAATTCCATAACTTTCTCCGCTTCTAACTTCTCGCATTTGTGTAATTCCATCGATGGTACAAAACACAATGGCTCCAATTCCGTCGGGTGCGCTTTCAGTGGATTCGAGTTGGACGTTGATCCAATAATTGCCATTTCCTTCATTTATATAAAGTTTATCGACTTCATTATTTCCAAAGCTTCCATATCCACCCTCAGTAGCATATACATCTGCAAATCCATCGTTGTTGAGGTCCCCGCAAGCAAATGAGTTCATACCGTAGTTTCCAAATACATTTCCCGCATCGGAAAAAGTAAGGTCTCCATTATTTCTAGCTACTACATATTGATTTCCGCCGCTTATAAGCAGGTCTATGAAACCATCATTGTCGAAGTCTCTGAAGATTGATTGAATAACAATGCTATTGAAAATGTCATGTATTCCCGAAGAAATACTGATGTCGGTAAAAACGCCATTTCCTTGATTTAAGAAAAGTTGGTTATCGAAGTCGTGATTTCCAACAAAAAGATCCATATCTCCATCGTTGTCAATGTCTGCAAAATCGGAGCTCCATGATTGCCATCCGCTGGCAATTGCGGCTTCGGCACCTTCCTCGCTGTAAACACCATCAGAACCTTGAACCCAATATTGATTAATTCGACGGACGTCATTTACATCGGTTACACCCTGTCTGCATTTTGATATGTAGCAGTCAATTCGTTTGTCGCCATTTACATCGCTCCATACAGATCCATAATTTCCGGAGTTCTGCTCATCTCCTAAATACAGGGATGTGTCAAAAACATCATCCAAAGTATTTTCGGTAAAACTCCCGTTGCCATCATTCTCCAATATTTGAGAAGGACCATCATCATTACAAGCGAATATGTCCAAGTCGCCATCTCCATCGATGTCGGCAAAGTTGACGCTCTGAAGAAATATACCGCTGGCTGATATTTCTTCGAGGTTAAAGAGTCCTTCTGTTGAAGTGGATGCAATTATTTTAAGGTCATCGTAAGCACCTCCAGCGAGGATGTCTCCAAAGCCATCATTATTGATATCACCGATGCACATACCCCAGGCGCTGCCTCCCCAACCGCCTTCTTCAATAGCTCCAAAGGTGTACTCGGTAAAATTCCCGTCGACAGTTTGGTAGTTTACGATGAGTATATTTCCATCGTCCAATCTTATGATATCATCCAATCCATCTCCATTTAGGTCATAGATGGCGCAAGGGTGAGAAGACTTCACATCGCCGGTAGTTAGCTGCGAACTTGCATCGGTGAAGACGATTTGAGCACTGAGGTTGGCGGCAGAAATGCCAATTAAGGCAAAAATGAAGATTTTCATGATATGTGGTTTTTGCATTCAGAAGAGTATACAAGCAATGGATACTAATACCTACATCGCTTTACTTTTGTTCCAAATAATACCAATGTTACTTCATAAATGGTCCATCCTGCATGTCGCATTGAAAGGCTGTTTTGAGTAATGCGCTTCAGGATCTTGCGTGCATGAAGTGGTAAATGCCTTTGAGATTTATGTTTGGTTCAATGTAGTGAAACGAAATTGGAATATTACATAAATTCAAACGTTATAACGTGGTAATACAGAAAGCGGAATTGTCGTATCTTTGCAGAAATCCCCTGCAACTATTTCCGATTTTAGAAGTACCTTGTAGGGCAATCAATATCATTTGAACACATTTAAATCGCTAGGGCTAGAAGAAGCCCTTCTCAAAGCTCTCGAAAAAGAGGGCTACAAAGTACCAACACCTATTCAACAGCAAGCAATTCCGTACATCTTGGATGGACGTGACCTACTCGGATGCGCACAAACCGGTACTGGAAAAACAGCAGCATTTGCTCTTCCAATTATTCAGAACCTTCATCTAACGCCGGCAAAAATTCAAGGAAGAAGGCCCGTACGCAGTCTTATTCTCACGCCAACCAGAGAATTGGCCATACAAATAGATGAGAGTTTTGGCGCCTACGGAAAGTTTGCAGGATTGAAACACTGCGTCATTTTCGGGGGAGTAAATCAAAACCCTCAGGTTAGAGCTTTACAAGGAGGTATAGACATTCTTGTGGCTACTCCCGGAAGACTTTTGGATTTGATCAACCAAAAACATGTATATCTAGGAGGACTAGAAATATTTGTATTGGATGAAGCTGATCGAATGTTAGACATGGGTTTTGTGCATGATGTAAAGCGTATAATAGCATTGCTTCCTCAAAAAAGACAGACTTTGTTTTTTAGTGCAACCATGCCACCTGTTATCCAAAAATTGGCTGATACAATCTTGACTAGGCCAGTAAAGGTGGAAGTGTCGCCACCAGCCACAACAGCACAGACAATCAAACAAACCGTTTATTTTGTTGACAAGGCCAACAAAAGCAAACTACTCATTGAGATATTACAAGATCGATCTATTGAGCGGGCTTTGGTTTTCATACAAATGAAGCACAAGGCGAATAAGTTAACTACGGACATTCAAAGAGCCGGCTTCACAGCAGAAGCCATACATGGCAACAAATCTCAAGTGGCCCGACAGAACGCACTCAATAACTTTAAAAACAAGAAAACGAGAGTGCTTGTAGCTACTGATATTGCCGCAAGAGGAATTGATGTAGATGATCTTACACACGTCATTAATTTTGAATTGCCGAATGTACCGGAAACATACGTTCACCGAATAGGTAGAACAGGTAGGGCAGGAGCCAACGGACTTGCCATTTCGTTTTGTGATGATGAAGAAGTGGCGTTTTTGAAGGATATTCAGAAGCTTACAGGAGTTGAGTTGACTGCAGAAACTGAATCGGTTTTCTCTAGTTCGGAGATTGAAGGAATGATGTTCAAACCGAACAGAAGCTCAGGACCTTCCAGACCGGGCGGTCAGCCTGCAAAAAAACACAGTGGCAGTAATAATAGTGGCGGAAAGAAGTGGTTTGGAAACAGAGGTGGCACTAAAAGTGCAGGGGCTAATAGAAAAAGGTCTTACTAATGAAAACGTCCAAAATCCTGATTTTACTTGCGGTTGTGAGTATTTCAATTTCTTCTTGCGACCCGAAAGTATTTGAGGCCATCATGAATGGAGAGGTGCCAGTTTCTAAGACGCCACTTTCCAATGAAGAGGTAATTAAAGGATTGAAAGAAGCACTATCGGTTGGTTCGCAAAGCGCTGTAGGGAAAACTGGAAAGGCGAATGGGTTTTTAAATGACCCGCTCATCCGAATTCCTTTTCCGGAAGAGGCAAAAAAGGTAAAAGACGCGGCAATAAGTGTAGGCTTAAAAAATGATGTCGAAAAATTTGAGGCCACACTAAACAAGGCCGCCGAACAAGCTTCCGCAGAGGCATATCAAGTATTTGTTCAAGCTGTAACTGGCATGACTATACAAGATGGCTTTAATATACTGAAGGGCGATTCTGTGGCTGCTACAAACTTCTTGAAGCAAAAGACTACGCAAGAGTTGACCAACAAGTTTAGACCTATAGTGCAGAAGGCAGTAGACAACACGCAACTCACAAGTTATTGGACACCTTTGGTCAACGCTTATAATCTCAGTAATATCTTCTCAGGAGGAAATGATGTAAATCCAGATCTCACGGGATATGTAACAACAAAAGCACTCGAAGGATTATTCTTTTATGTAGCCATGGAAGAACAAAAGATCAGGAAGGATCCAGCAGCACGTGTAACAGCGATCCTTCAAAGGGTCTTTGGTTACTATGGCGGATAAATATCTAAAAAGAATTTCTAATTTTGAGAACTTCCCTTTGTTAGGTTTGTGTCCAATACCACAAATCTGATATGAAACTCATTTCTTTCAATGTAAATGGCATTCGCGCTTCTGTCAAAAAAGGTTTGATAGATATTATCCATGAAATGAATCCCGACATCATGGGATTTCAGGAAACAAAGGCAACTCCTGATCAAGTAAAAGAAGCACTCGCCGAACTTAAAGGCTATCACATCATACCAGATGGCGCTGCGCGATTGGGTTATAGCGGTACAGCAATTATTTCTAAATCGGCACCGATGAGTGTTGAAATGGGTATTAGCAATGAAACCTTTGACAACGAGGGAAGGACTATTTCAGCGGAATACCCAAATTTTTATGTAGTGAATTCCTATCAACCTAACAGTGGTCAAGGGCTTATTCGATTGGATTACCGAGTTGAGTGGGATGTGGCTATGAAGAAACATCTGTCAAAGTTGGCAAAGAAAAAGCCCGTTATTTTTTGTGGCGATTTGAATGTCGCACATGAGCCCATCGATATTGCGCGACCAAAGGAGAACTACAACAAGACATCAGGTTATACCCAAAAGGAAATAGATGGAATGACCAACTTGCTCGCGAGCGGATTGAAGGACACTTTTAGAGAATTGTATCCCGATACAGTCAAATATTCCTGGTGGAGTGTTCGACTTGGAGCGAGGCCCAAGAATATTGGATGGAGGATAGATTACTTTTTGGTGAGTCCAAGTCTTTTGCCCAAAGTAAAGGAATCTTTTATTTTAAATGATGTAATGGGAAGTGATCATTGCCCGGTAGGTATTGAACTTGCTGAGTGATTTTTTTCTGACGAAACCTAATGTAGTTTGCCAAAAGTTCTAAATGAGAATGGCCAGCGTATAGTTCTCATGTTAGACCAATGTCATACCAATTCTGCATATAGAAATAGTCCATCCTGCATTGCGCATTGGAAGTCTGTTTTGGGTAATGTACTGCAGGATCTTGTAAACATGAAGTGGCAAATGCCTTTAGAGTAGCTGTTATAGGCCAAGGGGGTGAATTGAAATTGGACTAGTACATAAACCCAAATCAAGCGATAGAAAAATTGCACCCTAATTTTGCCGATGAATGCAGTATTCTATCGCTTAGATTTGAGAATCCCGCACGCATTCTA
>JAWXBG010000054.1:0-16350 GCA_034439875.1 Flavobacteriales bacterium | reverse complement strand
TTTTGAGCATTCCATCAAAATTGATAAAGCCGCTTCTGCTCTAATCACTGGCGTTGCATGCTGGGTGCTGCTTGTTTTGGGTTTCCATGCAGTGCCGGCGCACATGACCGATTACTTCAGCGCTCTTTCCTCTTTTGAATCACAGACCGGAGCAACTAGCTTCACTCTTCACGATTATTTCGACCATCGTTTGCTGCATCATCTTCAAGAAATAGCGAGCATCCTTTTCTTCTTGATAGGTGCCATGACCATTGTGGAGTTGATGGATTCTCACCATGCATTCAAAGTGATAACCGATCGCATTGCCACCACCAACAAGGTAAAACTGATGTGGATTCTCGCAATACTTACTTTCTTTCTATCAGCGGCATTAGACAATCTTACAACTTGCATTGTAATGATCAGTTTGTGCAGAAAGCTCATCTCGGACCAAAAAACCCGTTGGTTCTTTGCTGGATTAATCATTATCGCCGCAAATGCAGGCGGGGCTTGGTCTCCTATAGGTGACGTCACAACTACCATGCTTTGGATAGGTGGGCAGGCTACCACAGTTCCGCTCATCTTCGAGCTATTCATGTGCAGCATGGTTTGCATGGTGGTTCCTCTCATCATCCTATCATTTATAATGAAAGGATACGTAGACCGACCCCATGAAAATGAAGAAGAGAATACGAGCACAACGCCCCGCGAACGAGCATTGGTTTTTATGATGGGGGTTGGTGGATTACTGTTTGTTCCTATATTTAAGACAGTTACACATTTACCGCCATTCATGGGAATGATGCTAAGTTTAGGAATATTATGGGTTGCCACAGAGATTATTCACTCAAGAAAAATCTACGAAGAGAAATCGAATTATTCTGTTCTCAATGCACTTCGCAAAATAGATATGCCATCGGTTCTATTTTTCCTTGGAATTCTTTTGGCAGTAGCCGCGCTAGGTGAGGCAGGCCAATTGCTCACCCTTGCCACAGTTCTTGAGGAGAATCTGCACAACATATATGCCATTAATATCGCCATTGGAGCCCTTTCAGCCATTATCGATAATGTTCCATTGGTTGCTGCGAGCATGAATATGTATCCCATTGCTGCAGCCGGAACAACAGATCCTTGGTTAAGCCAATTTGTTCAAGACGGACCATTCTGGCATTTCCTTGCATACACTGCAGGCACGGGAGGAAGCATGCTTATTATTGGATCTGCCGCCGGTGTAGCTGTTATGGGATTAGAAAAAATAGACTTTATGTGGTATCTCAAAAAAGTGAGTATCTGGGCACTCATTGGATACCTTGCCGGAGCCGGATTTACATTCTGGAAATGACTCTAATGCACAGGGTGTAGGCTATCAGCCCTTCTTCAGCATTACTACTGCATAAGCGGCAATGCCTTCTTCGCGACCCACAAAGCCCATTTTTTCATTGGTTGTCGCTTTAATCGAAATACTTGATATATCAAGTGAACACGCCTTGGCAATATGCCCTTTCATTTGCGGAGCATACATCATCACCTTAGGTTTTTCTAGACAAATTGTACTGTCGATATTTTCAATTTGCCAACCTTGAGCTTGAATCAGCTCAAAAGATTTTTGGAGTAGAATTTTAGAATCGATATCCTTAAAATCAGAGGATGTATCGGGGAAATGAGTTCCTATATCGCCGAGGTTGGCAGCGCCCAATAATGCGTCGCAAATGGCATGAAGTAATACATCTGCATCGCTATGACCTAATGCACCTTTAGTATAAGGAATGAGTTCACCACCAAGCCAAAAGTCTCTACCCGTAGTGAGCTGATGGACGTCGAAACCAAAACCAACGCGGAATGTCATTTAGATTATTCCTCGTTTTGACCTTCCGAACCTTTCGATTTTCCATCGATGTTCAGTCGTAAAGTAAAACGAAGCGTATTTGCAAGCGGGTTTTGCTGAGTAGTAGAAATGAGATAAGACATATCGATATTCAGAACCTGATATCGAATACCAGCCCCTAGGGTAATAAACTGCCTATTTCCTTTTGAGTAGTGCTCATAAAAATAGCCGGTACGGAAAGCGAACTGCTCATCGTAGAGATATTCGAAACCGCCGCCCACATTTACTTCTCTCAATTCTTCTTTGATAATACTTCCTTTTTCAACACCTACTATATCACCACCATCCCCGATTATTGGAATACCTGGTGCATCTGAAAACGATTGCAAAATTCCTGTTGCAACACCGACATTGGGATCTTTTCCTGAAAGGATTATTGTTCTGTCGTTGTCATCATAAATTGGTGGCGATGGAACCAACAATTTGTTAATGTCGCTTGTAAACGTAATCTGCTGATAATCGTCTAGATTGAGCGTAAGAGCGGCCCCCAACTTCAAGTTTGTCGGTATAAAATCTCTCTCGTCGGTGTTAGTGTAGCTCATTTTCGCACCAATGTTCGAAATGTTCAATCCCCAATTGAATACTGCGTCCTTATCAAACAATTTCACATCTTCGTTGGTATAAAAAACCGAAACGTCAACCGCAACCGATTGACCTGCCTTCGAATCTGTTCCAGCTACATTTGTACCTCCGGTAAGATTTGAGTTCACATAACGGGCAGCAATACCACCGCTGTATCTTTCGGAAAGTTTTTGCCCAAAAGCCACATCAAGAGCAAACTCACTTGGTTTAAAATCGCGAATTACGGAACCTACATCATCCGTAAAAGTGATATTACCCAAAGTGAAATATCTCAACGAGCCACCAATTCCTTGTCTTTTGTTCAGCTTCTTGTATCCACTGAGATATGCCATGCTCATATCGTTCACCAATGCGCGCAACCAAGGAGAATATGACATGGAAAGTTCTACGTCATTTTTTACCCAAGGAAGTTTTGCCGCATTCCAATGCACAAGGTTTGCATCGGGACTCAATGCCACACCTGCATCACCCATAGCGCCGGAGCGCGAGTCTGGTGCAATCATCAAAAAGGGAACAGCAGTGGTTATAGTATTGAGCTGGACTTGCTGGGCACGCTCAGTTTGATTCTGCAATTGAGCAGAAGCAGTTTGAGTGAGTAAGAGGACAACCACCAAAGTGGTGACAATAATTTTTAACATCATGAGCTTCTTCAAAAGGACAGCAAAGATAGGCATTTTAGATAAATTTCAGTTTAGTTAAGTATCACTAGTTTTTCGAACTTTTCGGCTGTCATTCCAAGATCGTTTCTTACCTCGAGCTTGTACACGTATACGCCCCGACCGATTTTATCGCCAAAATCGTCCCTTCCGTCCCATGGAATAGGATCCGTACGAAAACCATTGTTATATACCTGTTGAACTAGGCTTTTTACTAATTTCCCGCCCACGGTAAACACTTGAATTCTAACATCTAAACTTTCACAAGCCTGATTGTGCTCAAAGAAAAAGTCGGTATGCGTGGTAAATGGATTAGGGTAATTCAACACATGCTCAAGGGCAATTTCGGCATCTCCAGCCACAACAAATTCCAAAGCAGCTTGAGATGAATTGTTGTGTACATCCCACGCTTTCAAGCTTATAGTGTGACTACCTTCCTCCATTTGGGGCAATTGATATCGAATTTCTCCCTTTTTATAAGTGTCTAAGTCGGCTTCGTAGTATTCGTTGAGAATCAAAGGGTTCTGCGTATTACCGTCGATGGTGGCTACCAAATCGTGGCCAATTCCATTGCCGACAGTATTGATTCCATTTTCATCTTGAAGTTTTGCAAAAAAGACAGGTTGGATGCTTGTAATTCCGCCACTCACAAAGGTGCTATCATTCATGAAAAGCTCTACAATAGGACCTTCCTGATTGAGCTCAGCGCCCTGCAGTGAACTTCCAATTTGAAAAGATTCATTATGACCGTGGGCATCCAAGGATCCGGCCACCGCATAGTAGCTCACTCTCGCGCTATCCACACTATAATTGATGTCGTAAGGAACTACAAATTTGAAAGAGAAGTCGCCATTAATGACACTAGCCTTTCCTTTGTAAATAACTTTATTGAAGGTGTCGAACTCCTGTAGAATCCCTCCATCGTTGTTTTGGGTCGTAATGTGAGATTCTTTATCGAAGACCGTGGGGTAGACAAAACCATTGAAGTCGTTGAGTTTAGTACCTTCTGAATTTCCCACAAAACCTTTAAATTCAACTTCTTGTAATGATTTAAGGGTGTCGGTAAATAGAGCCATTTCCACGCCGTTGATTTGAGTCGTGAAAACTCCCATTTTCGGATAAGCCATGATTAATGCGGGGTCGCCCAATAAACTAAAGTTTGGTTTACTACTATTCGAATCAGCTACATTGTTTTTGGTCAACATATTCACTTTACCTAAAGTGAGATTTCCATCAAGTGCATCATTGAAAGCGTTTTCGAAGAAGGCAATATCGATTTCAAAATTTGAACCGGAGGTAACAACGCGGGTGGTTGTGAGCATAGCTATGGCACCACCATTGGGATTCATCACAAGAATTTCGCCTGCCGAATTATAGTCTGGATCATCATATCGGGCTAGTTCGCATGTGGCAGTCAGAAATACGGGAAGGCGGTTTTTGTTGGTCCAGTTTTGAATGGTTGGAATATCCAAGATACGCTCGTGAGCCCAGCCTCTTTCCCCACCATGACCGATATACGTAACAAGTAAGGCACCATTTTGAACCCGTTGTCTGATGGCCTCTTCACCTTCCGGATAACGCTCACCTCCGGCAACAGTCTCTTGTTTGAAAGCATCCATATACAATTTCACCAGGTCATAATCGTTGTGCTCTTCGTTCATCATTTCAGCCAAAAAATCATTTTGAGATAAATGTTCCTCTTCAGTTGGCGAACCATTTCCATCTTGATCATCTGAAACCAAAACGATCGAATTGCGCCAAGCTCCAAAAGGAGAGGCCACTTCATCTCCAAGGCAGTCCGCGCTGCCGTTTGGACTTGTATTTTGCGAAACATATAGCCTCAATTTCTCTACATAATCTAACCCTTCTTGCAGATTCGAAGCCGGAATTCTACCTAAACCACAATCGAGTTTATTGGCAGGACTTTCATTGTCATCATCATCCAAAAAGACAAAGAAATCGTCGCTCACATAACTGCCGGTAGGAGAGGTTGATTCCGCAGATTCGAATACAATTACATTGAAGCCATTGTGACTTCCAATACCTTTATTTTGTTTGTAAGAACCGTCTCCAAACAAGAGCAGATTTTCCGGTTTAAGAGATTCATCCGAACCAGCTCTATCGAACATCATTTTCATCAACATTCTGATAGCTGTTGGGTCAGGATTTCCCGAAGAAAATTCATTATAGACTTGAGGTGCAGTGACCACGGCAACGCTTTTCCCCAGATTTGCATGAATCTCCGCCAGCGCTTCAGCAGCCGGAATCTGACGAGGTGCAGCCACTATCATCAAATCAACATCTGAGTATGCATGCAGATCCTGATTTTGCAAAGGTCCTAAGGCTGTGGGAGTTAAGAAACCCGAACCTGAAAAAACGATGTAATTCCTTGATATATCATGACTCGCTTTCCACTCTGCTATGCTTCCATTTACGTTGAAGTTTACTTTAGTCGGATTCAAAGGATTCGATATATCCCAAAGAGTAAGGTTCGTATTCGCTTGGCTCAACTGATACAATGCAGTTTGACCAGTGCCGGTATTTCGGGGTTCGCGAAACGACATTTGATTTCCGGCCATTGTTAACTGTCTTCGGGCATTTACACGGATGAAGTCAATCCATCCTTGCGCATCCGGATTGCCTTTGATAAACTGCACAGCAACGGTGATATTTGAAGAGGCAGGTATGAAACTTAAGCTGGCTGCTTCCACATCAGCTACTCTAGAAAGAGGTCCTGAACCCACAGTGGTTGTATTAGGCGTAACCGATTCGCCACTTACAGTAAAAGTAAAATTGCTAGCTTGAGTAATAGATCTCACCGCCACGCTTACATCGAGCACTGCAGGTTCTTGAATCACATTTGGAAAGCTGAAATTGTATGAACCATTTACATTCACATCGTATAGATCGCCATAAAACTCTCTTCCCGATTTCACCAAATTGTAGGTGTCATTTTCGGTGAATTGAAAGTCGCTGAATTCATTGATCACGAGGGTTTCGGAGTCAATCACGTCGTTGGCGGTCTGCACTCTGTTAGGCGCCAAATCATCAACCCGAATGAAATAATACGCAGAGTCGGAATAAAAATGTTTGTTGTGAATATACTTCCCGTTTACATCATCATAATTCCATGTATCCGGTCCTTTTCCATAAAAGAGGATGTAATCATTGTCATCAAATTTGGAATTGTCGACATTTTCAAAAACGAAAATCGAATTTTGGACTAGGTCATCTGCACGAGGTACACTGTTATCAAAAGGTAATAGTTCTCCTCCATTGCCGTATATGTTTATTTTATCAGGGTCAAGGTTGTTGGTTTCAACACCCAATTGATTGAGAAAACCTTTGTCAATTTTGTATACTCCATCCTTTGCGATGGCCATTTTGAACCAAGTGCCCTCGGCCAAAGCAGAATGTTCGGCGAATGTCAAAGTTCTGGAAGAGGCTGGGTTTCCAGTTGATTCTGCTAGATTAAAACTCACTTCGTAGTTCAATAATCTTTCAAAACCCATGGAGTTTTTTCGCACGGGAACCAATTCAAAGCACAAATAAAATTCGTTTCCACCCCTTTTTATTTGAGTTTTGTAGGTAAAATCAGAGGTAATAGGCAGTCCGTCGACCCAATCAGATTTTATGGAAGAGGTTTGTCCAGCGGCAAAATTCACCTCACCGATTTGAAAACCGGCTGGAATTCTCACACTTTTTGAATGGATTGGGATCAAGTTTTCGTTAAAAAAACCGTTGAGAAGTCCCATTTCGGAAGAAATATCATCCACCTCCGCAAGATCGTACCACTCCAGTTTTCCGGAAAAATTGTACGATTTCTGAGCAACGGCTGCACTTGCAACAAGAAGGGAGATAAATAAAGCGAACTGTATTTTGATGGATTTGGTCATTTTTCGGGTCATGAAGCAACGGGTTAAACAAATGGCAAGTCTAATTATTGTAGAGCGTTAAAAAAATTTTATACGCCAAGAATGTTGTATTATTGCTAATTCATTTTATGCCACAAAACTCCCTACAGCGGATGAAAAGATTTTTTCATTTACAGACAGCTACACTTGCTATTTTCTCTCTCCTTGCAAGCCTGTCCTATGCCCAGGACCCCGAGTTTACTCAGTTTTACTCCAATCCTCTTTATTTAAATCCGGCATTTGCAGGAACAGAAAAATGCCCACGTTTAGTGATGAATTACCGGAATCAATGGCCATCATTGTCGGGTACTTTTGTTACAACAAGTGCTAGTTACGACCAGCACGTCAAGACGATTCAGGGAGGTTTGGGATTGATTGTAATGAATGACCGAGCTGCGGAAAACACATTGAATACTACCACTTTGTCTGGTATATATTCTTACGAGCAGCCTATTTCCAGACAATTTTCAATAAAAGCAGGACTTCAGGCGACATATTTTCAAAAATCGCTCGATTGGGACAAATTGACTTTTGGGGATATGATCGACCCGAGGAAAGGATTTATTTATCAAACGCAAGACATTCCTAGAGGTGGTAAAGTGAGCAATGTTGATTTTTCTGCCGGTATCTTGGGGTTCAGTAATGTGGTATATGGAGGATTTGCAGTTCACCATTTGAACGAACCCAATGAGTCTTTGATTGTTGGAACTAGCAGACTTCCAATGAAATTCACTGTTCATGCCGGAGCCGTTATTCCGATTGAAAAGAAAAGAAAAGGATCTGATGCAAACATATCTCCAAACGTACTATACAGACGTCAGGGAGAATTTCAGCAACTTAATCTCGGACTTTACGTAAACAAGGGGCCGCTTGTAGCCGGAATTTGGTTCAGAGGTTTGTTGTTTGGCGAAAAGTATCGCGATTCATTTATCACAACGATTGGACTACAGTCAGATGTGATTCGCTTCGGATACAGTTACGATCTCACCATCTCTGAGTTGACTCCTTCCACTGGTGGAAGTCACGAGGTTTCGCTTACTATTAATTTTGATTGTAAGCCCCCTCGTACCGGACGTCGTTTTGTGCCTTGTCCGTCGTTTTAATATCGCATTCCTGGAACAATACAATAAAACCCTGCAATCCTGTGTTTAATCACAAAATCAAGGAAACCATGAAACCAATGCATAGAATCATTCAAATCTTTGCTGTAGTGGCTGTCGTAGTTACACTTTCTTCCTGTGGAAAGGAAAGAAGCGGTGCAACTGGATGGGCATACAACGAAATGCAAAATGGCGGTTATGAGCGAGTGGCATACATCGAGCAAGAAACCGGTCCTGGACTGGTTTTGATCGAAGGTGGTCGCTTCACTATGGGTCGTGTAGAAGACGATCTTAAGTTCAGTTGGGATAATATCCCGAGAACTGTTACTGTGTCTTCATTCTACATGGATGAAACCGAAGTAACTAATCAATATTGGCTCGACTACCTTCACTGGCTTAGCATGGTATACGGAGATAGTTACCCTGAGATTGTGTCAAAAGCACTTCCAGATACATTGATGTGGAGGGAGAAAATGGAATACAACGAACCTTATGTGGAGTATTACCTGCGTCACCCTGCATATCGCGAATATCCGGTTGTAGCAGTGAATTGGCTTCAGTCTAACGACTTCTGTGCTTGGAGGACTGACCGAGTAAATGAATTAATATTAATTCGCGAAGGACTATTGATTCATGATGCGCAAGGTCAGGTAGATGACCAACACTTTACAACTGACTCTTATTTTGCCGGTCAATATGAAGGTCAGAAAGCTGCCGAAGGAGTTCAAGATTTGAATCCAAAGGGAACCGGAACAAGAAATATACGCATGCAAGATGGTGTTCTTCTTCCAAGATACCGCCTGCCTACCGAAGCCGAGTGGGAATATGCTGCCATCGGACTTATTGGAAATTCATTCCAGGAGTTGATTTCCGACAGAAGAACCTACCCTTGGAATGGTCACTATGTTAGAAATGACGACAACGGAGGTAATTTCTTTGGGACAATCCGTGCGAACTTTATGCGTGGAGCCGGTGACCACATGGGGGTTGCGGGTTATCTAAATGACAAGGCTGAAATAACAGCTCCTGTATACGCGTATCCGCCGAATGACTATGGATTGTACAATATGGCGGGTAACGTTTCAGAATGGGTTATGGATGTATATCGTCCATTGTCGCCTGAAGATAAAAGCGACTTCCGTCCATTTAGGGGTAACGTTTTTGAAACACGTGTCTTGAACAGCGATGGAAGCATTGCAGATAAATACGACTACAATGTTTATGACATCGCAGGTGTAAAAAACTACCTTACTAAATATCAAGAAACGGCAGGTTCTCAAGAAGGACGATTGACTGAAGCGGATTTAACACTTCTCGATCAGTGCAACCAAAAAGTAGAACAGGCTCAAGAACTGTTTGGTCAGCGCAAGCAAGACGAAGCGATGGGAATCATGCAAGAAACGATGGACCTTGTTACTGACAATGAATCTCCCATTGCACCAGATATCCGCGACGGAATGGCCAAGTACATTACTAGCACACCAGGTGATATGCGTTCACGCAAAGTAAATTCTGAAGAAAACATCGACCGTAGAAATTATCGCGTATCACAAAACATCGATCACCTTGATGGCGACTTCCAGTCGACCATAGCATTCTTCAACACGGATCTCGAAAATGACGAGAACAGGATGTACGAATGGGGTCAAACCACTTTGATCAACAACAGAGCTCGCGTATACAAAGGCGGCAACTGGCGAGATCGTGCATACTACACCATTCCCGGCACACGTCGATTCCTCGACGAACGTCGCTCCATGGCTACTTTAGGTTTCCGTTGTGCCATGACCCGAGTGGGTAGCCCAACAGGTCTAGGAGGAAGAGAAGAATAATTTTCAAAACATAGTTCAACTAATAAAACCCCGCCCATAGCGGGGTTTTATATTTTTGGCCCAATGAATATCGATCAACTACTCCATCACTTTTTAGAGTGCAGAAGCATAAGCACCGACAGCAGATTTATAGAAAAGGGCAGTATCTATTTTGCGCTTAAAGGAGAACGTTTTAATGGCAATGATTTTGCGGAAAAAGCCATTCAAAATGGCGCTTCCTTGGCAGTTATGGATGAAGACCGTGGTTTACCCGGCAACCGAGTAATGTTGGTGGAGGATGTCCTTAAAACTCTTCAGCACTTGTCTAAAACCTATCGCCTCAGATTTAAAATTCCATTCTTAGCTATTACAGGAAGCAATGGAAAAACTACGAGCAAAGAACTGATTCGTGAAGTGCTCTGCAAAAAATTCAATCACGTATCAGCGACAAAAGGAAATCTGAATAACCACATTGGAGTGCCTCTCACCTTGCTGAGCATTCCTGAAAATTGCGACTTTGCCATTATCGAAATGGGAGCCAATCATTGTGGTGAAATAAAATCTTACTGTGATATAGCGGAGCCTACTCATGGTTTTATTACCAATATAGGTAAAGCACATCTCGAGGGATTTGGAGGAGTGGAGGGGGTGTTTAGGGGCAAGAAAGAATTATTTGACTACCTCAAGGAACATCAAGGTTTGGCTTTTGTAAATGGCGATTTCGAAAATATCAAACTCGCTGCAGCAGGTGTTCAATCTGAAATATTCGAAAGCAAGGGAGGTGAGTCCACATTTGAAGTCCTGTCTTCCTCTCCCAATCTCATATTTAGATATTCCGATAAATCAATTAATCGAGAAACACAGACACATCTCGCAGGGGCCTACAACATTTACAACATAGCAGCAGCCATCAGTATTGGGAAATATTATGGAGTAAATATTTCAGAAGCGCTTGATGCAGTTTCTAACTTCAAACCCGATAACAATCGTTCGCAGATCACAACTACAGCGTCGAATCAAGTAATAATGGACGCCTACAATGCCAATCCGAGCAGCATGTTCGAAGCATTGCAAAATTTGGCAATACAAACGTCAAGCACCTTTTTTGTTATTGGCGATATGTTTGAACTGGGCTCAGACAGTGAGGAAGAACATAGAAAAATTCTTTCACTTGCAGAAAGTTTAGGCTTGAATGGAATTGCCATTGGGAAATACTTTCAATCTGTGAGTCAGAAATTTACCTATCCGGTATTTGTAAACAAGGAAGATGCTGTGTTATGGCTCAAGCAAAACAAACAAGAAAGTAAGACCATACTGCTTAAAGGGTCGAGAGGTATGAAACTTGAAGAACTCATGCCTTTTTTGTGAGACTACTGCAGCCTTATTTTTACCGCAAAGAAAATTTCCTATGGGACTTATTGAAGAATTAAAATGGCGTGGCTTATATCAAGACATGATTCCGGGTACAGAAAATTATTTGAACGAAGGAATAGCCAGTGGATATGTAGGGTTTGACCCCACTGCGGACTCTTTGCACATTGGAAATCTAGTGCCCGTAATGTTGCTCTTGCATTTACAGCGTCATGGGCACAAACCAATCGTGTTGGTTGGAGGAGCCACAGGACTTGTTGGAGATCCATCGGGAAAAAGTGCAGAGAGAAAACTCTTGAGTCCTGACACCATTGAGCACAATCTGGAAAGTCAAAAAAAGCAGTTGATGCGTTTTCTAGATTTCAATTGTGGCGAAAGATCCGCAGAAATTGTAAATAACTACGATTGGTTCAGGAACATTTCCTTCTTGGACTTCATTCGCGACGTTGGAAAACACATTACGATCAACTATATGATGTCGAAAGACAGCGTTCAAAATCGAATGGAAAGTGGCATGAGTTATACTGAATTCAGTTATCAGTTGATCCAGGGTTATGATTTTGCATGGCTTTATGAAAATAAGAATTGCAAACTTCAAATGGGAGGTAGCGATCAATGGGGAAATATTACAACAGGCACGGAATTGGTTCGTCGCAAACTTCAAGGAGAAGCCTACGCTATTACTGCACCTTTGTTGATGCGATCGGATGGTAAAAAGTTTGGCAAAAGCGAGGATGGCAATGTTTGGTTGGATAAAAATCTCACCTCTCCATACAAATTTTATCAGTATTGGTTGAACGTATCCGACGAAGACGCAGGGCGCTTTTTGAAAATATTCACTTTACTTAGTCAGGATGAAATAACATCTCTCGAGCAGAAACACACGCAGGATCCTGGATTCAGAGTAATGCAAAAAAGCTTAGCGGAATATATGACACGCACAGTTCATTCTGAGGAAGACTTGCAAACGGCGCTCTCAGCATCTGAAATATTGTTCGGCAAAAGCACGCAAGATGATTTGAAGAATTTATCTGAAGATGCTTTTTTGGAAGTATTCGAAGGAGTACCGCAGGGAAATATTTTCAAAAAGGCTGTTGAAGATGGATTGGGAATCGTTGAGCTCCTTACCGGTTCTGGATTTCTGGCGTCGAATGGAGAGGCTCGCAGGGCTTTGCAGGAAAACTCAATTTCGCTCAACAAGTCAAAGACCGATGCAAGCAAAACAACCGGATCGGAAGACTTGCTCAATGGAAAATACTTACTGCTACAAAGAGGTAAGAAAAACTACTTTGTTGTAGTGGCAACAGATTAAAAAATAGTATTAAATCGAAAGCAAATTACAACCTCGAACTTCTGCATTGTCAAAACGACCGAGGACCTCGAAGCCACCGTCAATGTGCGCGCGGCCCAGATCTTGTGTAGCAATAAAAGAACAGGAGAAAACATTTCCCAAATCAATTACGTTGATTCCACCCGTCTTGCCCTTTTTACAATAAGAAAACGGATCATTCACATCGCGAATAATTACTTTCATCCAATCGGGACTATAAAAAACACCCCCTCCTTTTGAGTATGCCTGACTGAGCAATTCCGTCATTCCGTACTCGCTATGAATACTCGAGACTTTGAATGAGGTCTTTAGGATTTGATGCAACTCTTCGCGAATTATTTCTTCCCTCCTACCCTTCATACCGCCTGTTTCCATCACCACAACATTCGGATATAAAGCCGTGCCTTTGTCCGCTAGATCGAGCAAAGCAAAGGTTACACCCACAAGAATCACCTGTTCCCCTCTTTGTTGGCAAAGTTCAAGTTGAAGAAGAAGTTTTTCTTGGTCATTCATGAAAAAGCCATGAGAGTGCTCCGGAGACAATTTCATGAATTCCGATATCATAAATACGAGGGATGAGTCTGTTCGCTCGGCATACGTGGGAAGCACGGCCAGAAAGGTGTACGCGCGTGGATTTCCATACATCGATTCAAAAGCTTTTATGCTCAGTCTTCTATATAAATCAGATGAATGAACGCAATGAGTGCTTCTGTTCTCCCCGGTGGTACCGCTGCTTTTAAATATCTGTTGAGCTTCCAGTCCTTCGATTATTACCTTTTCACTTTTAAAAAATTCGATAGGGAGAAAAGGTATTTCGCTGTAATGATTTACAGACGACACATCGAATTCAAGCAAATCGATGAACTTTCTGTACACTGGCAGATGTTTTGCTTGATACTCAAATATTTCAATAGCAAGTTCGTTGAACTGCTCGTCGCTTGAGATGTTTGATATTTCATCGAATGCTTGTTCTGCTGTCATGGACGATAAAATTCGCAAATGAACGCTACTGTGACCGAAAAAAGATAATTTTGATGTTATGAAGAAGATTGTTTACATACCCATATTGCTCCTAACGTTAATAGTAGGATGTTTGAAAGAAGAAGAATATCCGATAGAACCGGTACTCACCTTTCAGGAACTCAAGACATTTAATGGAGACTCCGCAAGGCTGATTCTAGGCTTTACCGATGGGGACGGCGATTTTGGGTTGAATGACAATGATACTATGGCTCCCAATTTTTGTGGAACTTGTCCATATCATCAAAATTTAATTTTGGATTACTATGAACTTCAAGATGGTGAGTGGACCGAAGTAGAGGCTGCCCTTCCTTTCAACGTGCGTGTACCTTATTTACAGCCCACCGGTCAGAAAAAAAGTCAAAAAGGAAAAATTGACGTGCTTATGCTCGATTACTACCTCGAAACCCCTTTTGATACATTCAAATTTGTGATTAAGGGATACGACAGGGCGTTGCACGTAAGCAATATACTGGAAACCAGTGCTTTTATCAAAGTCAATTAATTCTCAAACCACAAACTATTTCGGGTGAATTGACGTTAAAGTTAAAGGTTACCTCTAAAAACATGTTTTATGTTTCGAGGAGACAAATCCCGTCGAAGACAATTCAAAGCAAAGGCGCATTGCTGGACGCTCTGTAACTGAGATTTGGTGAAGTATTCAGCAGGATTTGGCCCGAAAGAATATTATATGTTCGGCTATAATTTATAGTTTGGTCGAAACGTGAAATAGGTTTTTATAGGTTCCTTCAGATATTTTAAACAAACCCGTCAATGAAAAACGCAAAAAGAATCTTGTTGGCTCTCGCAGTTGTATCTCTGCTAGCCTCTTGCAGTAACTCGTATAAGAGTTGTGCCGCATATGATAACGTTCAAGTAGAAGACAAAAAGTAATACTGCTTTATAAACCGAGCAGTACTTCTTCTGCTGTTTTGCCACCGAAGATCATTCTCTCCGGATTTTCGAGCATTTCTTTCACTTTCACAAGGAAACCAACGCTTTCCTTTCCATCGATGATTCTGTGATCGTAGCTAAGCGCAACATACATAATAGGTCTGATTAGTACCTGACCATTTTCGGCAACCGGCCTTTCAACGATATTGTGCATACCTAATATTGCGCTTTGAGGAGGATTGATGATAGGAGTGGACATCATTGATCCAAATACACCACCATTTGTAATTGTGAAAGTACCTCCAGTCATATCGTCGACAGTAATTTTCCCTTCTCGCGCTTTTTTTGCGAGATCACCAATCGTTCTTTCAATTTCTGCAAGGCTCATGGACTCAGCATTCCGAATGTTAGGAACCATTAGTCCTTTTGGTGTGCTCACAGCTACTCCAATATCACAGTATTCGTGAAAGATAATTTCCTCGTTTTGAATTTGACCATTTACCGCCGGGAAATGATAAAGCGCTTCGCAAACAGCTTTTGTGAAAAAAGACATGAAACCAAGACCCACACCATATTTCTCCTTAAAAGCATCCTTGTATTTTGATCTCAGATCCATGATAGGTTTCATGTTCACCTCATTAAATGTGGTGAGCATGGCGGTGTTGTTCTTCACTGAAACCAATCGTTCTGCCACTTTTTTGCGCAGGTTCGACATTTTCTCTTTTCTTACATCACGACTACCTTTCCATGATTGTGGTACCGAAGATTCGAAACCATTGGAGAGAGCAGCCAATACATCACCCTTTGTGATTCGGCCATCCTTTCCACTGCCATTCAACTTATTGGCACTGATTCCATTTTCTGCCATCAATTTTGCGGCTGAAGGTGAAGGGGTTTTATCGGCATATCCCACCACTGCGGTTGCCGGAGCTTCTACTTTGGGCGCTTCAACTTTGGGCGCTTCAACCACAGGCGCGGTTGCCTTTGCTACTTCCACCTTTGGAGCTGCAACCACCCCGACCGGTTTAACGGCAGAAGTATCTATTAGACAAACAACAGAACCTACCGCCACAGTATCGCCTGCTGCGGCTTTCAAGGTGATGCTACCAGCGGCCTCTGCAGGCAACTCAAGTGTTGCTTTATCAGAGTCGATCTCAGCGATTGCTTGACCACTTTCAACATAATCTCCATTTTTCACTAGCCAGTTTGCAATGATCACTTCGCTTATGGACTCACCTGGCGAAGGAACTTTCATTTCAAGGATGTTGTTTGCCATTTTCTCTATTCAGGTTTCTTGTAAATTCAATACTATTTGCTTGTCACAATTTGGGCGTATGAAAAAACTTTAGACATCATTTCTTTCATTCTTCTCTCATGCATCTTAGGAGAACCCGCTGCTGGAGAAGCCGAAGGTGGGGTAGCCACTACTTCCAGGTTCCATGAGCGCAGATGACGCAACATATAATTCCAAGCACCCATATTTTCAGGCTCTTCTTGAACCCATAGCAACTTCACGTTTTTGGAGTACGCAATCAAGACTTTTTCAATTTGTTTTAGAGGAAGCGGATACAACTGTTCCATGCGAATGAATGCAATGGAATCAACTTGAAGTTTCTCTCGTTCTTCAACCAATTCATAGTAAATTTTACCACTGCACAACGCAATAGTCTCTACGTTTTTTGGATTGATACCTGTGTCATCTATTACTTCCGAGAATACTCCATCGGACATTTCTTTAAGCGATGAAACAGCTTTTGGATAACGCAGCAACTTCTTTGGAGTAAGCACAATCAGCGGTTTTCTATACT
>JAWXBG010000053.1:0-6407 GCA_034439875.1 Flavobacteriales bacterium | reverse complement strand
TGCCAGAAATAGTCGGAACGAAATGGCCGCAGCCCGAGTGGGGATGGAACCTTTGGATACACCTTCAACAAAAAATGTCATCACATACCACAACGATAATCCTTGAAGTCCGGGCGGTTTCACACGCTGAAGCCATGCTATGAGAGCTTTCAGCCATTTGAGATTCAAAAAGTATTTCCAAAGTCGATTCAGCATAGGGGCGCAAATTATACCCAAACGGTATTAGGGAGATAGATCGAGACTCGAAATAACGCACATCCTTGTTTTGATTGACATCCCTTCTCTTTATTTGACGGCCTTTAGACTTAAGTCAAGACTTTTCACGCTATGTGTGAGGGCTCCCATAGAAATGTAGTCAACGCCTGCTTCGGCATATGGCACTATATTCTCCTCCGTTATCCCGCCTGAAGCCTCTGTTTCCATTCGGCCATGAATGAGACCAACTGCTTCGGCGATAAGCGAGGGATTGAAATTATCGAGCAGAATTCTGAAAGCTAGTCCGTCTTTAAGAATGATTTTTACTTCATCGAGATCTCTGGCTTCAGCTTCCACTTTGAGATCGAGTCCCGTTTTTTGTAAATAGGATCGTACATTAAGCAGTGCATTCGATATTCCTCCCGCGTAATCCGAATGATTGTCTTTGATGAGGATCATGTCATACAGACCATAACGGTGATTTATACCACCACCAATAAGGACAGATTTTTTTTCAAAGAATCTCATTCCGGGTGTTGTCTTACGGGTATCCAGCAGCTTGGTTTTTGTGTGTGCAACGAGCTTACTTACATGAAATGTTTTGGTAGCCACACCACTCATTCGTTGCATAAGATTCAGGGTAAGTCGCTCCGCCGTTGTGATACTAATGGAACTACCACTCACCTCAAAAGCTATGTCGCCATATTTTACCGAGTCACCATCTTTGAGATATGCAGTGTACTTTAGAGAAGGGTCCACAAGTTGAAAAATCATGGGCGCATATTCCATGCCGGCAAGAATTCCATCATCTTTCACCAAAAGTTTGGCACTTCCAATCGCTTCTTTTGGAATACAGGCTAACGAAGTATGGTCGCCGCTGCCAACGTCTTCAGCTAATGCAGCGGATAAAAATGCGTTTACGTCAAATGGAGGATAGTAACTCATATTGCAAAGGTCGAAAGAATTTGAAGTTTTTAGAGTTTCTCTTAAAGGGTACTTCTAAAAACCTGTTCAATGTTTTATTGGGACAACGTCCATCGAAGCCAAATGCCCTGTTTCTATTAGGAAAGGTGCATAGATGGGGCTCTCTACTTTTAAATCGAGTGACAGAAAGACAAAACGAAGTTAGAGGTATTATAGAACAAATTTTACCATCGATTGGATAACTTCGATTCGGCGATGACTTCGGCGAAATTTAGCTCGAAGTTTTTATAGACATTGATCGTTCATTGAGCTATCTCACTTGTAGTGCGAAATAAGCGAACATTATCTCGTGAAGTAGTCAAGATTCACCATCTCTCGAATTGACCGAGCATTGGTTGTGAATTGTGTAGGTTATAAATGATATAGTGTAATGTTTAAGCATTAGTTTGATTGGTTCTTTGCTAAGTAATAATTCCATTACACCCTACCCGCAGATTGCGGGAAAAACTGCAAAGATGAAAACACTCGTATCTAATGAACACACAGCTCAAAGAAGTAGAATGCAATTGGCCAATACATATTGGTTCAATGCAATTCTGGCTTTTTCTCTAGGACTATTTCTTACCACAAATATGACCGCTCAAACCGGCGATGTTGAATATCTCGATCACTTTCGAGAAATGCAAGTAAGTGCGGTGGGTGCAAGTTATATAAGAACAAACCACGTAAATCTGGATAAACAATATGTTGTCCAGATCAGTTCTGTTCTTTCAGGCAATTTGATAATGTCGGGGACCTACAGCGATTCTGAATTGACTGTGGAAGAGGGAGTGTTCCATTACTACTTCGCAAACGGGGAGCAAGAATCGATAGGAAACTACGAAGATGGTGTGAAGAAAGGAAATTGGAAGCGTTGGGATTGGTTGGGCGTTAGAAAACCTGATAGGATATATGCAAAAGTGAGCAGCGTAGAATTGTAATTGATTGTGCAAGGAAAGTTGATGAAGAGATATTTGCTTAAATAGTCGGATCCGCTGAGATAGTTGAGTTGATCTTGTTCTCAAGAAATTACATAACTTTCACACAAATTGAAAGAAGTCATGTATTTCAAAACACTCTTACTAACTTTATTACTGTTTAGTAATTATCTCACTGGTCAATTGCAGATGCCATCTTCTTCATTAGGCGATTGGAGTGCAATTGAGAGGATATCGGAAAACATGGGTCAGATCAAAGAAAGCGACCTGCTTGGTTTACCGGTGTACCGCTTGAGGGATGGATACTTCGTTTCACTGTATGGCAAAGCGAAGCCCAATGCGGATTTTTCAGAATTGAGTACTTACGGTGTAATTGTGGGTAGTCGTGTTGGCGACATTCAAACGCTGAAAGTTCCGCTAAGCAATTTTTCTTCTATCGGTTACGATCTTTATTATAGTTACATCGAATTACCCGGTAGAGTCGCTCCCGATCTACATAAAGTGATTGTGGATGTGCGTGCTGACAGCGTTCAACAAGGGATCAATTTGCCAGAGGCATTTACTGGAAAGGACGTAATCATCGGTATTACAGATTGGGGTTTCGATTATACTCATCCCATGTTCTATGATACATTGTTGCAAGAAACCCGCATACTAGCAGCGTGGGATCAGTATAAAATGGTAGGTCAGCAACCGACGGAATTTGCTTATGGAGCAGAGTATAATAGTGTTGATGAATTATTGAACGCACAGAGCGACACGGCAAATATATACAGTTATCACACGCATGGAAATCATGTTGCCGGTATTGCAGGAGGAGGGGGCGCAGGGTCCGAATACCGCGGTATGGCACCTGAGTCGGAGTTTCTGTTCACTACTTTTTTGGTAGATGCCGCATCTGTTCTAGATGCATTTACTTGGATGAAGCAGATTGCCGATGAGCAAGAAAAAAGACTTGTGGTGAACATGAGTTGGGGTCTGTATTACATCGGCACTCTGGATGGCACGTCATTGCTTTCTCAAGCCATTGATGTTTTATCTGATGAGGGGGTAGTGTTTGTGAGCTCCGGGGGAAACAATGGTGATAATAATTTCCACATTTCAAAAACCTTTGACAACGATTCTTTTTCATCGCGAATAGCCTTTGATTCCTATGCCAATCCAAACATGTGGGGTCAAAGTATATCTATGTGGGGTGAAGCAAATAACCCTTTCGATATTAGAGTACAAGTATACAGTGGAGCAAATGTTTTACTTTCCGAAACTCCGCTTTATTCCACCGACGACGGGCAGTTTTATTTGGATTCAAGTCTGGTATTTAACAATGATACGGTTTGGTACAATCTCGCGGTTGAAAGTGCTCATCCACTAAATACTCGTCCACATGTGCGCTTGCGTGTAAAGAACACGAACACTTCATATAAGGTCGTATTGCAAGCAAGCGCTCAGACAGGGACTGTACATTTTTGGAATGTGGTTGAATTAATCAACGGAGTTGGGAATTGGGGTTTATCGTTTATCTCTTTTGGTGATGACGGCATCAGTGGTGATGCTCAAAACAGCATAGGAGAGCCAGCATGTACCAACAGTGTGATAGCAGTTGCCGCATATAATTCCGGTTACTTAAGTTCGGGTGGTGATTGGCTTGGCGGTCAACTCGCCGGATTTTCCAGTATAGGTCCATTGATCACAGGCCAAATGAAACCAGATATTGCAGCACCTGGCGTAAATGTTGTGTCTTCCATTTCATCATACACAGATGCAAATTATACAACCACTGCAAGCATAATTTTTGAAGGACAAGAATATGACTTCGCGAAATTCTCTGGAACATCAATGTCGTCGCCATGTGTAGCGGGAATAGTAGCCTTGCTTTTAGATGCAAATCCGGAATTGACGGCAGACGAAGTGAAAGAAATACTTCAAACATCAGCTCGTGAAGACGAAGAAACTGGAGAGATTAATCCGCCCGGAGATACACGTTGGGGGTATGGAAAAGTGCATGCGTATAATGCAATTGTGGCTGCCTTGCAATATGCCAATATAGGATCGCTCAATATTATAGGCGATGAAATGACGGCTTATCCAAATCCATTTGCAGATGAACTTCAAATACGGACTACGAGAGATGAACAGGTTTTGGAGATTAAACTTTTCAGTGTCGAGGGTCAATTGATCCAACGTGAAAACAATAGTTCATATCTTGATTGCACAAACTTATCGAAAGGAATGTACATCGTCGAAGTTCGAACAACCAAGGGAAGATATCGGAGCAAAGTGTTGAGGTCTTGAAGATTGTCAATTTAAAAATCCTCATCGGCCTCAATCGTAAGTTGTTTGATCTGCATAGCGACACCCGTTTTCTTCATGAAAAAAGTAACCCTGAATTCACCGTTTGCCGTTTGAAGTTCACCAATGCGAAATTGATCGTCGAGTTTGCTGGTACCTTGATGTTTAATTTCAAAAGACTTCACAGGATTTTGAGAGAAAAACTTGACAAGAGAAGCAGTAGCCACCTCGCGCGAAAGTGATTCTTCTTTGCCTTTAATATTAAGGTCTACCGAAGGCATAAAGTGAGAACCTAGGCTTGTTCCATCACCTTTTTTGAAGGCGTCCACAACCTTTGGAGTAATGTCTCCTTGCCCAAAAGCAAATGATACAAGCATTATAAGTAGGGACGTAAGAAAAAATTTCATTTTGTTCATGTTCAGTGGGTATCTGCAAGTAGCAATCATCAGGCCATTATTCTTGCTAACTTGTGCCAAATTAGGGAAAAATCAAGTCGATCCTACAATAGGATACGTTGAAATCCCGTAAAAGATACAACATTGAAAGTGAAGCTGATAACGGTAGGAAAAACCCGCCAGCGATATATTTCGGAGGGCTTAACTGAATATCTGAAGAAGCTAGGGCATTATTTGAAGTTTGAATATATTGAAATCCCCGACGTTGCTGCCGGTAATGCTCAAGTGGAAACGGAGGGAAAGAAAATACTCGCCCGCATTTCACCCGATGATTTTGTCGTTCTTCTCGATGAAGGGGGCCAGGAATATTCTTCTGTAGAATTTAGCCGATTTTTGCAAAAGAAGATGAATGCAGGTACTAAGTGCATGGTTATGCTCATCGGTGGACCATTTGGATTTTCGAACGATGTAATTGCCAGAGGGGATATGAAGTTGAGTTTTTCAAAAATGACTTTCAATCACGAAATGATCCGAATTTTTGTACTTGAACAATTGTATCGTGCGCATACCATTATAAAGGGAGAGCCCTATCACCACGCTTGAACGGAGTATGTATATAAACACATTCGTATATGGCAAGATTCCAATAGAGATATGGGAGCTTCCTGCTTTGTTGTTTTTATTTTTCCTAGTTTTAGTGGTAGGTGGTATCATAAAGCGACAAAAAATTCGCAAGTTTCCGGAGTATGAGTTTTACCTCTGGGGATTGTGGGCGAAAATTTTTGGTGGATTGTTCTTTGCAAGTATCTATGTTTTTTTTTACAGGGAGGGAGACACTTTCAGCTATTATGAGTGTGCACTGGCGTTCAAGAATCTCCTTTATCACGACATATCAGATTTTTGGTATGTGTATACCTCAGGTGGAACTCAAGAGGTGAAGAGTTTTTTTACTCCCGATACGGGTGAGCCCTTGTGGTATATTTTCTCAGAGGACAAGACAAGATTTGTTACTAAACTTTTAGTACCTTTTGTTGTGTTGAGTGGAGGTAGTTATTTTATCACTACTGTTTTCATTTCAATTTTCACATATGGAGGTCTATGGAGTTTGTATCGCGTATTTGTGAGTCATTTTCCGGAGTATCGAAAAAATCTGGCAATTGGGGTTCTTTTTATGCCCTCTGTTTTGTGCTGGGGCTCAGGTATTCTCAAGGATTCTTTTACACTGGCCGCAACTTGTTATTTTATTGCGGCTACCAATCAACTTATTTCCAAAAAGGGTTCTGTATTGTGGAATGTACTCATCTTGTTGCTTAGCGGATGGATGATATCATCGGTCAAAGCATATATACTGATCATCCTATTCCCAGGGACTTTGGTCTGGTATTTCTATTCATATATCAAAGGCATTCGCAATGCTCTTCTTCGAGTTCTGGCTATACCATTTATTTACTTGGTGGTAATTTTAATTTCGTTTGGGGCACTTACTCAGATGGGTGATAGTCTAGGGAGATTTAATCTGGATAATATGTTCGAAACCGCCGTGGTTACGCAACAAGATTTGAAGCAAGATTATTATGATGGAAATAGTTTCGATATCGGTGACTTTGACGCGAGTACAATGGGTGTA
>JAWXBG010000052.1:0-36164 GCA_034439875.1 Flavobacteriales bacterium | reverse complement strand
TGAGAATGTGAGAATGTGAGAATGTGAGAATGTGAGAATGTGAGAATGTGATTGATAAAAATACGGATTAACGAGGTGAAAGGGATTGACGCAATTCCAGAAGGAATAAACGTTGGAATTATATTTATGATCCGAGAGGTATTCATCTCATTTTTTATTCTGGTAAACGTATGAATTCTGCAATGCCAAAGTCAAGGGTATTTTCACCCGAAAAGAGGGGGTGTTTTTACGGGGGTGAGTTACGCGATTCATCGCGTATTTATCAGATAAACGATGAATCGCAATAATATGGGAGACGCGATAAATCGGAGCGCGATGAATCGAACCTCTCCCCCGGGTTATTGAATCAGTTCAAATTTCTTTTCGATGATTCTAAATTCTGCCCTGCGATTTTGGGCACGGCCTTCATCCGTTTCATTGCTAGCCACGGGTTGGGTACTTCCAAAATATTTAATTTTTAATCGATCTTTAGGTATTCCCTTAGCGGTCAGATAGTCGATCACTCTATTGGCGCGACGAAATGAAAGTGTGTCGTTGTATGATTGATTTCCGATGATGTCTGTGTGTCCACTTATCTCCATGTGCATAGCCTTGTTTTTTTTCATCAACTTTTGAATTTCTTCAAGTTGTGCAACAGCGATGGCGTTAAGTTCATGTTTATCAAAGTCGAATAACACGGCATCCAACTGAATTGTCTCGTATTCTTCCAACTCAAGTGGTGGGTCATGCACCATTGAAGCGATGATCTCATTTTCGCAACTGCATTCACTCTTCGAAGTAACAGGTCTTACAGAAACATTATCGACAAAGATGTAGCTCCAATCATTTTGTTCTTTGGCGCCTTGTGATTTTGTTCTTTTAATGATTTTCAAATCTCGGTCTAACGTAAAATTACCAAAAGTCAAAAACTCTTCACCGCCCTTTGCTTTATATATATCACTTATGAGGACCCACTCATGAGCTTCATCGAGCATGTGCAAACGTGGATTCGACATGGTAGGTGTTATAGAGATCACTTGGTTTCTTTCATGGGCAATTTTTTCTGCACTTAGATACATACCGAATCCATCTGTCACAAAAAGGCAATTGTCGGCTGCAGATATGTATGCTTCAATACATATCAGCTCGCCTGCTATGAGTGGTCGTGTGAGCTTTGTTTGCATGTATTCGCGATAGTTTCTTTTGCCAGGGCTGTATGTTGCAAAACCTACATATCCGACACCTTCTTGTGCTTCTTGAAAACCGAACATGTTTTTTGGAACACCCACTTTATCGCTACATGCATTGAAGTAGTCGGGAGTGCCATCACTAGCTTGATTCCATTTCTCCACCACAGTAAGTCTTTGAAGGTTGTAGTTGGAGGGGCAATAAGACATCTTTTCAAAGCCCGGATTTTCAACCAGATTCTGAGCTAACGATTCTGCGCACAGCAAAATTGAGAAAAGAAAAAATAGCAGGTTCTTTTTCACGGTTGCAATAATACCAAAGTTACTTATTAAATGGTCCATCCTGCATTGCGCATTGGAAGTCTGTTTTGGGCAATGCGTTGCAGGATCTTGCATGAAGTGGTAAATGGCGTTGTGATTTATATTTAAGGGAACATCTAAAAACATCTTTCACCTTTCGACCAAATTCAAAATTATAGCGAATTCTGATAAATTCATTCGGGCCAAATCCCGCGATAAGACAGCTCTTGTATTGCGTGCATCCATTATGCGGGATTTATCTCTGCGAAACATAAAACAGTTTTTTAGAGGTACCTTAAATTCAATGTAGTGAAACGAAATTGGACTATTATATAAATCCAAACGGTATAACTGAAATTCTTTCGATTTATTGGAAGAAAAAAGGGGCCACTTTTTAAACCCAGAATCTGCATTGGGATTCGCTATGAAGTGCTAAGTCCCAGAGATAGCAAGTGCTCTCGCCAGATTTTATACCGTTTATCCCGCATTACGCATCAAGGCAATTTTTGTAGAATGCGTGAGGGATTCACAAATCTAAGCGATAGAATACTGCATTCATCGGCAAAATTAGGGTGCAATTTTCTATCGCTTGATTTGGGTTTATGTATCTGTAATATTCCACTTCCGTTTCACTCCATTGGCCTACAATGGCTTCTTTGACGGCATTTACAACTTCATGCATGCAAGATGCTGCAGCGCATTACCCAAAACAGACTTCCAGTGCGCAATACAGGATGGACTATTTATTGTGCAGAAATGGTATTATCCCGAATCACGCGATGGAGATATCGGAATTCATAGGTCGAACTATTACTTTGCTCCATCGTGTATATTCGAGAATCCCGCAGCGCATTAACCTCAAGACACTTCCAATGCACAATGCGGGATTATATGATGGTGTATATTCATAGATCGAGAATAAAAATTGAGAAAGTGCTTGATATCAAAGGGGGTTAGCGCTGCAATAGATTTCCAATGCGGATTCTTGGTTTAACGACCCCTGTGGATCTAAAGTTTTGGTTAAGGAAAACAAAATTCTTATTTCACAACAAATAATACTCTTCTGTTTTGAGCTTTACTCAATGGAGTAGGTTTATCACTTGCCAATTCAGTATTGTCTTTAGAGGAAGTGCTGAGTCGAACTTCGCTAATGCCTTTTAAAACAAGGAATTCTTTGACACTATTTGCTCTTTTGAGTGCCATTCCCTCGTAGCGGATATTCACTTTTGCTTCGTTTACCTCGTCCGTATCGCTATGGCCGATCAATTCAATCTTCAAATTGGGGTTGCTCTTGAGCAATCCAGCCAGTTCATTGAGATCTGCATCAAACATAGAATGTACTTTGTAGGATAGTACATCGAAGTAAACAGCAGTTCCGGCAATGAGTTCTTCGGGCTTCATATTGGGCGTTTTTACACCTGCTCTGCTATAAATTACTCCGGATTCTTGCTCTACAGCAGAACCACACTTGCACTGCGAAGTAGCGTCAACTGGAAGAATTTCAATGGCATCAATGTAATAATAGGCATCGCCTGTAGGGGTACCTTGGATTCCCGAGGGTTTCTTGGTTTTCTCAACTTTAATTTCATTATCCAAACCAAAGCAGCCGATAATGATGAATTCTTCTGTACCATTTGCCAGATAGGTTCCACAAATTGTTTCCCATCCATCCATTGTTTGAATGGCGCGATTTGTTTTTTCGGTAACTTGTGGTTTATAGGTAAGGCTGTTGTTATTGGCATTGGCGATTTTTCTGTCGCTGAAGAAGAAACCAAAATTATTCACAGCATATTTGGACAAATCCGCGAGACTCACTTGCATTTTCACGCAATAGAGTTGGTCTTTCACCATTTTGCCAGTCATCTGTGTTTCTATGTAAGTTCTATTCAATTTTGGGTCCTTAGTGTAGGCGCGCACTCCTGCGTGCGCTACACCCTCGTATGCGGATTGAATACCAAAATCATTTGCAGGAGAGGCAGCTTTAGTGCTTTTAACTCCTTCTACGAAGATATCTGCGCTACCTGTTTGTGGTGAGAACCAACTTTTGCACAACTCGGTCAATTGACCATAATTTTTGAGTGTTTTGATATTTACATCTTCGAAGCTACTGTTAGGCACCAGATTGTCGCTCACTTCTTCAGGTTCCGCTGCAGGCTTCTTTTTCTGTGCAATTGCCGAAAAGGCCAACAATGCGGACAATAAGAGTAGTGAAAGTTTGATTTTCATGAATGATTATTTATGATGATTGAATGGTTTCAATAAAACATTTGAGGTTATCAGGTTTGATGTCAGGGTAAACACCGTGGCCCAAGTTAGCAATATAACGCTGAGTTCCGAAATTCTTGATCATTTCCCTCGTTTCACTTCTGATTAGATCGAAGTTTCCATAAAGCATTGCGGGGTCTAAATTCCCTTGCAAAGTTTTCGATTCACCAGTAAAATTGCGGACCCAATTCGGATCCATTTGCCAGTCCAAACCCAATGTGCGACAAGGCAAAGCAGCGAGCTCTTCCATCGCATACCAACCCCCTTTGGCAAATACGGTGAGGGGAACCTCTTGGATTTCTGTTGCAATTTTTTTCAAGTACGGTATGGCAAATTCTTTATATAATTTTTTATTCAGCACTCCCGCCCACGAATCAAATACTTGCACAAGATTGGCTCCTGCTTTTACTTGAATTTTGAGATAAGCGATAGTTGCTTCTGTGATCATGCTTAGCAAGCTATGTGCCAACTTCGGATTCTCCAGTAACATGCGCCTTGCGCGACCGAATTCTTTACTTCCTTTTCCTTCGGTCATGTAACAAAACACTGTCCAAGGAGCTCCGGCAAAGCCAATCAACGGCACTCTTCCGGCTAGCGCTCTGGTAGTAAGTTCAATGGCTTCGGAGACATAGGACAACTTATCTTCAATATCTGACGATGAAAGTTTTGAAAGGTCATTTTCCGTTTCAATAACTCTGTTGAAGTATGGGCCACGACCTTCTTCCATTTCATAGGGAAGACCCAAGGCTTCGGGTATTACAAGTATATCAGAAAAAATGATCGCAGCATCTACACCGAGAATGTCCACGGGTTGTATAGTTACTTCACAAGCTAGTTCTGGGGTCGTTACCAATTTTTTAAAGCTACCAGCTTGTTCACGGGTTTTACGATACTCTGGCAAAACACGTCCTGCTTGGCGCATAACCCATACCGGTGGACGAGAAACTGTTTCGCCGAGGGCTGCTCGAAGAAGTAAATCGTTCTTGAATTGATTCATTTTACAAAATTACTCTTCGAAGCATTAGAAGCGCTTGATTCTGATTGTAGATTCGTCACATTAACTTCATTTTATGCGAATTGCATCCATTCACATCTACCCTGTAAAAGGACTGGCCGGTATTGGCTTGGAGAGCGCAATAATCGATCAGACTGGCTTCAGGGGCGATCGACGCTATATGTTGGTAGATGAAACGGGTCGATTCATTTCTCAACGAGAGTATCCGGCTCTTACTCGATTTTCTGTGAATTTGGAGAAAGAGGGATTTCAAATCAAATCCGATTCGTTAAATGGTGAATCTATTTCTCTCCCACTTTTCGGTGCGGGTAAGGAAATTGTAGAAGTAAAGATTTGGGATGATCATGTTTTAGCGTTGGATACGGGTGATGAAAATGCACAATTCTTCAGTGATCATCTTGGATGTACTTGTCGACTTGTATATATGAACGATCCATTTGCACGGATGCGAACGATAGTTCAAAATACGCCAAATACGGCAGTTTCATTTGGCGATTCATCACCATTTTTGATTGTAGGGACCGCATCAATTGGGTACTTGAATAATTTATTGAAAACGAAAATTGATACCCTTCGATTTCGACCGAACATAGTAGTGAAAACAACGATTGCTCATGAGGAGGATGACATGAAAGAATTTTCCGCAGGAGAGATCGTTTTTCAGTTTGTAAAACGCTGTGGGAGATGTAATGTAATCACCATCGATCCTCAAACAGGCATAACCGAAGCGGAACCCTTAAAGGTTTTGAGCACATATAGAAAGGTCGATAATTCTGTCTACTTTGGTTCGTATTTCAGATCAAATGGAATCGATAGAGTCTTACGAGTTGGCGATGATTTTAAATACACCACCCAATAGAACGATCAGTTTAATGCAGGATTTTGAAAACCAATTCCTTCATCAATTCACCATTGGTTGCAGAATAGTTGTCTACGCCCTTTGATTTTTTATCTGTTTCTCTCAAGTACGACAAGATGCGCTCCAATTTGGCTGCGGGATAGTGTGCTGCGGCCTGTTTTGTATCGTTTATGAAATAAGGGTTGATCCCTAATTCTTTTGGTGCATCTGATTTATTTTTTAATGATTGATACATCAATATTTTTGAAAAGTTGGAGTAGATGGATGGAATTACCATTTGAATCGGATTCGACTTGGGATTCGCTTCAAAATAGTTGATTATCATATTCGCCTTTTTGATATCCTTTTTATTGAGGGCACCGTTCAATTCCCAGACGTTAAAATCTTTTGAAATCCCAATGTTTTCCTCTATAATTTGGGGTGTAATAACACTGCCCTTGGGAAGAATAATGGCGAGTTTGTTCAATTCATTTACAACCTTTGAAAGGTTTGTTCCAAGATATTCGGCGAGCATGTTAGATGCATCTTGTTTGATTTTGTATCCGTGCTCTCCTGCGTATGCTTCAATCCAGTCTGCTAATTTGTAATCTTTCACTTTCGCCGATTCGAAGGCAACACCATACTTATCAAGGGACTTGTATAGTTTTTTTCTTTTGTCGATGGTTTTTCCTTTGAAAGCGAAAGCAAGGAGGGTAGAAGGAGTTGGTTTCTTAAGGTAATTCTCCAATACAGCAATCTCGTCATCGTCTTTCCAGTCTTTCATGTCTTGAGCTTCTTTCACCAAAACGACTTGTCTCTCGCCCATCATTGGATAAGATTTGGCAAGAGAAATGACTCCTTGCATATCTATATCACGGCCATACACAATGACTTGGCAAAAGGCCTTTTCAGCATCTCCCAGAACTTTGTCTTCAATGGCATCTGTAATGAGATCTATGAAGTACGGTTCTTCCCCCATGAGAAAATACACGGGACGAATATTTTTCAATTCGAGGTCACGAATAATTCTTAAATGTTCCATTCGCTTTGCGGGTATTACCAGCGCAGATGTCTTACAGAACGTCCTTCTTCACGAATTTCATTCAGAGCATCTATTCCAATTTGTATGTGGTGATCTACATAAGAGCTCGTCACTTTATGATCACTTTCAGAAGTTTTGACACCTTGTGGAATCATGGGTTGGTCGCTCACAAGAAGAAGCGCGCCAATCGGGATTTTGTTCGAAAATCCCACAGAAAATAGAGTAGCTGTTTCCATATCAATAGCCATTGCACGCACTTCTCGAAGATATTCTTTGAATTTTTCGTCATGTTCCCAAACCCTGCGGTTTGTGGTGTATACAGTGCCTGTCCAATAGTCCATTCCATGATCTCTAATGGTTGAAGAAACAGCTCTTTGTAGAGTAAAGGCAGGCAATGCCGGTACTTCAGGTGGAAAATAATCGTCGCTTGTACCCTCCCCTCGGATTGCCGCAATAGGCAAAACCAAGTCGCCGATTTTATTTCTTTTTTTTAAGCCCCCACATTTGCCCAAAAACAAAACTGCTTGCGGCGAAATAGCCGTGAGAAGATCCATGATGGTAGCCGCATTTGCACTTCCCATGCCGAAGTTGATCATTGTAACGCCATTGGCAGTTGCGTTTATCATGGCCTTATCCTGTCCATTAATTGGAACATTATTCCACTCTGCAAATTTCTTCACGTATCCGTCGAAATTAGTGAGCAGAATATATTTGGAGAAGTCCTCCAATTCGGTTCCTGTGTATCGAGGTAGCCAATTTTTTACTATTTCTTCTTTTGTTTCCATCTTGAGGTGTCCAAAGATGCCTCATTTTAGCCTCCGCTTTGAATACTTTATCCACACTTTCTTTTCCAACATATTCTTTTCGCCTTCGAAATCAAGGTGATGGCTCTGAAATTTTTGATGAATTGAGGAAAAAGTGGCTCGTTCTTACCCCTGAGGAGTGGGTTCGTCAGCATCTGGTGAGGTACTTGGCAGAAGAAAAAGGTTATCCAAGTGCACTTATTTCATTGGAAAAACTGGTTAGTGTCAATGGCTTGCCTCAGAGAACCGATATGGTGGTGCACGATAGAACCGGAAGTGCTATTGTGGTGGTTGAATGCAAGGCGCCTGCGATAAGAATAGATCAATCGGTTTTCGATCAGGCTGCGAGGTATAATGCGAGTATCAAGGCGCCTTATCTGTTGGTCACAAATGGATTGACGCATTACTTCTGTAAAATAGATTGGCAAACGAATGGGTCTCAATTTTTGCCAGATATTCTACATTTCAATGAATTATTGATCAAGTGACAATTTCGGAGAGCGGCGCGAATGAGTTTATAGATTTTTTCATGAAAACGTTAAAATTGAATTTCCTCTTCTACTTTTGGACACTCAAAATTGAATCATGGAGAAAATAAATCTGCAAAAAATTATATCAGTAAGTGGAAAACCCGGCTTGTATAAAGTTTCGGGTAGTGGAAAAAGTGCTGTCGTAGCGGAGTCATTGCTCGATGGCAAAAAGCAGCCAATTCACAATTCGCAAAAAGTTAGTTCACTTGGCGACATCAGTATGTTCACCGACGAGGAAGATGTTCCTCTACGCAAAGTACTAGAGAATATGCGAGAAATGTTTCAAGCTGGACCTGCTCCAGAGGGCAAAGCGGAGACTAAAGTATTGAGAGACGCCATGGACAAAATTCTTCCTGGTTATGATCGTGAGCGTGTCTACGACTCAGATCTGAGAAAACTTTTCACATGGTACAATCTCCTTCAAAAGAACAATATGCTCGAATTTGAAGAAGATAAGGAGGAAGAGGACGTGGTTGAAGCTTCGGCTGAAAAGACAGCAGAGTAATTCAATTTTTAAAGTTGTGCCTTTTATGTAGCTGTAATAGTCCAATACCGTTTCACTTCATTGGCCTAAAAGAGATGGACTTACGGTATAAACCTGAATCACGCGCTGGAGACATCGGAGTTCATTTGTCGAATTATTACTTTCTGCAGCGCATTACCCGCAAGATACTTCCAATGCCCAATGCGGATTCTGGGTTTATGAGCAGAATGGGTATTACTTCGAAAATGATTTAGAAACCTGAGGGTTTTTCGGATCACTGTATTCGTAAAAACCTTCACCTGATTTGTTACCCAATTTTCCTGCGGTTACCATATTCACCAATAGCGGACAAGGTGCGTACTTGGGATTGCCGAATCCATCATTGAGCACTCGCAATATGGATAAACAAACATCGAGTCCAATAAAATCAGCTAATCGAAGTGGACCCATTGGATGAGCCATTCCGAGTTTCATTACTTCATCGATTTCTTGGACTCCGGCTACACCTTCATAAAGGGTATAAATGGCTTCGTTGATCATCGGCATCAGAATGCGATTTGCCACAAAGCCAGGATAGTCGTTTACTTCAACGGGAGATTTTTCAAGGGTTTTTGATATGTCAACGATGAGGCTGTTTACTTCGTCGGAAGTATTGTACCCTCTTATAATTTCTACCAACTTCATTACCGGAACCGGATTCATGAAGTGCATACCGATTACTTTGTCCGCTCTTTTTGTAGCACCTGCTATTTTAGTGATAGAAATGGATGATGTATTAGATGCTAAAATGCAGTTTGCGGGCGCGGAGGCATCAATTTGAGAGAAAATCTTCAACTTGAGCTCGGTGTTTTCTGTAGCCGCTTCTACTACCAGATCTGCTTGAGATACGCCTAAGGAAAGGTCAGTACTAGTGGCAATATTCGCTAAGGTATTCTGCTTTCCGGCTTCATCAAGCTGACCTTTAGCCACTTGTCGGTCGAGGTTTTTGGAGATTGTGCTCAAGGCTTTATCGAGAGAAGTTTGTTGAACATCAATGAGAGTAACCTTGTAGTTGTTTTGTGCAAAAACGTGAGCGATCCCATTTCCCATGGTTCCGGCCCCTATGACAGATATATTTTTCATTCAAAAGAAATTGTGTCTGCAAAAGTACACTCTCAGAACCCTTGCTTAATTCAACAATTGGGACAGAAATATCACTTAGACTGAGAATATATATTTAACTTTGTTTCAGCATTTTAAGCCAAAGTTGCATGTAATGTCAGTTCTGCGTACAAAATGGACTAGGCTATTTTAGATGTATACACTGGTAAATGTACTTAGAGTAATTGTTATGGGTCAATGGAGTGATACGTTATTGAACTATAACAGATACCTAATTCTCTGCGGTATTAGTCCTTTACAGACCCGAACGAAAAAAAGTGAAAACGAAAAGAAAAGTCTCCATTAATCAATTCATTCTGCGGAAGGGTCTTTTCATTATTCTGGCACTGAGTTTTTCTAACGCGAAGTTTCAAGCTCAAATAGGATATACTCAGTTAGGTCCATTGGACTTAATACAGTATTTAGTGGAACCGGGAGCAGTGGTTTCGAATGTTCAATTTTCAGGTGATCCTTTGCAGTTTGGTTTGTACACACAGTTGGAAAATGTCGGCTATGGAATGCCTCTGTCTACAGCAGCCAGTCTGAGTAACCATTATGCTTTGTCGATGCAATATGATTATGAAATTCCGGGAGGCGCTCAGAGCATTTCTGCATACACTCCTCCACTGTTTGGTGGACCATTTTATGCGATGGACTCGGATATCTATGCTGATTTATTGAACGTTTCGCAGAGTGCCATGGATGTCTTAGGATTCAATTATTTGGATACTGTTTTGTTTGATCCTGCAGTATTAGAATTTGATGTACTAGCCACTTCAGATACACTCTCGTTTGAATATGTACTAAGTGGAGGCGAATTTATCAGAGGAGCAAGCTGCTTGCATGGTGAGGGATCTTTAAGCTATGCTGGCGATTGTTATTTCCACGATGTTTTTGCCATTTTTGTCGCAGGACCGGGTATTAGCGGGTCTTACAGTGCTCCGGAACAGTATTCAGGAGGTTCTGTGAATGTCGCATTTGTTCCAGATTCGAATCCATTGTTGACCATTACTTCGGAGAGTATTGGCGATAGTACAAACAGTTCTTTTTGGATTCCCTACTGGGATTTATTCCTTGATGCAAATGATTGTGAAGATCCGATAACTTCTGAGAATTGCGACAGTCTGCCGAAGATGAGTGAAATTGGATTCACCACTTTGTTGAACAACAAGATTGCTGTGACATGTGGGCAGACCTATCACATACGCATCGCAATAGCTGATGTGTTTGATCACATCTACTCTATGGGTTCCCTCATTAATCCAATAATCGGAACAGCCAATGGCGGTGAAAATCCTGAAATAAATGTGTCATTTGAACCTCAGGGTGATAGTGAGTGGTTTGTTTACGAAGATTGTGATGCTGCTTGGATCAATATTACCCGCAGTCAATTGATCCCATTGAATGAACCGGATACCATTTTTATTTCTAGTTCTGGATTGGCGATCGACATGATAGATTACGAAAGTATTTCATCAGTTGTGGTCATTCCACCCGGTGAAACGAGTATTTCTTTTCCATTGGTTTTAGTGCAAGATGGCATTGATGAACCGATGGAGTCTCTTGTTATCTCTTGTGTCGAATTGCACAACGGGGATCAAACTTGCGAAATTTCAGCAAGTATTTACATTTTGGATTCACCAGAGGATATTGAAATTGCAAACACTCAGTTGCTCGTCTGCAGCGACACGTTGATTGTTGATCCAGAAATATCAGGAGGTTATGGAGAGTATACCTATCAGTGGCCGGATGGAAGTTCCGGAACGAGCTTCACCTTTGTGGACCCAACGATAGACCAAGAGGTGTTTGTAATCGTTGATGATATATGTTCCTTTGAACCGGATACTGTTTGGTTTGACCTTATCATTTTTGATCCTTTGACGGTTGATTTGAGTGTGGATTCTGTTTTGTATACATGCAATACGCTTATCTCGCTCTATGCAGACATCGAAGGAGGGTTTGGCGAATACGATATTAATTGGCAACCTTATGGAGCATTCAACGAAACCACTGAATATGACTATAACACCGCACTTGGTCCACAAACTGTATACATATCAGTAATTGACGCATGTGAAATACCTGTATTGGATTCGGTAGTGGTTTATACGTTGGCAGATGCTACTTTGTATTACAGCGGAGAAGATACAATATATACCAACTGCAATGGTGAGTTGACGTTGGTTTCAGGAATGGAAGGTGGATTCGAACCTTATACAACAATATTCTTGGATGGTTTTAATTTGCAATTTGGAAGTTCGGCATCATACAGCATTGAGGATACTACACTAGTAGTCATTTTAACCTATGACGCTTGCGGCCAATTTCTACCGACAAATGTTCTGATCATTCCTGGTCCTGAGCCATTGGAGTTTTTTCTTCCAGACACCACAAATTTATTGTGCAGTAGCAATACTCCCTTGGAAGTGCTTGTTCAAGGTGGTTTCGGAAACTTGATATATCAATGGTATGAAAATACAGAGCTTACGAATTTTGATGAGAACTTCTATTTGTATGAGGGCACGGATACTGGAGAACTTGTGTTTTTAGTTTCTGATGAATGTGGTCAGGTTTTATCAGATACCACCCAAATGTACCTTCAGATTGATCCGTTGTTGATTGCGTCAGATGCAATGGAACCGGTAAGTTGCATTCAAGAAGTGGCATTCGAATATTCTGTCAGTGGCGGACAAGGACCGTTCGAGTATTCTTGGATCATCGATGATGTGGAGGTCTCAGATGCCCAATATTTCATAGGCATGACGTTTTCATCGGATATATTGGTGGAGCTTCAGATCACGGATATCTGCCAGCAGCTTTCCGAATTGATTTTTTTTGTGGACGTGGAAAGTCAAGTATTGCTCGGTGAATTATTCGCACAGGAATTGTTTTGTGGTCAACCTGGCTTAATTGAATCTCAAATTTCTGGAGGTGATGGAGAGCTGACATATCAATGGCAGATTGGAATTGTTTTAATTGAGGGCGATTCAGTTTTGGAATATGAGTTCACAGGATCTTCACAAGAAGTACAGCTCACTGTTGTTGATGCCTGTGATCAGGTTTTTGAATTAAGTGAAATTTTTGAAACAACACTTTTGCCGTTCAATGTAGAATTGTCGGAAGAAATTGGCATTCAATGTTCTGAGAGTATTCAAGTTGTGCCAACAATTGAATCTGCAAACGGAGAAATAGAATACAATTGGTTTTTTAATGAAGAGAATATTAGCAACGAACCGTCATTGGAATCGTGGAATCCTGGATCGTCAGGTCAGTTGATACTTTATGCCATGGATGCCTGCGGAGCTGCCGATACAGCTTTGGTCGACGTGGAAGTGGTTTCTTCAATTCTAACAGTAGAATTGTCCGATTCGCTGTTCATAGATTGCGCTTCTAGTCTCTCTGTATATCCGATACTTCAGGGAAACTCTTTTAGCACGATATTTGTGTGGACATTCAACGATAGTGTAGTTTCTGATCAATTAATTTTTTCGGAAGAATCGTGGACAGAGTCGGGCGAATTGGTTTTATGGATAAGCGATCCTTGTGCTAATTCCGTGACAGATACAGTTGAAATTATTCTCAACATTGAACCGTTGGATATATACATTGCTGATGATCATATCTGTGAGTCAGCCAATTTGATTGTTAGTGCTGAAGTTTTTGGAGGAAATGGAAATTTGTTTTTTGAATGGAATGGCCTTCAAAGTGAACAATCGTTTTGGGAAGGTTTTGTGAATGAAAGTATTGAGTTGACTGTGTCTGTTGAAGACATGTGCTCTCAAATTGCTTCTGACACGAGTATTATCACACTTCATAACATTGAATCCGAGATAATTTGGGAGGACAATGGATCATTTGGCACCTTCACAGCGATGAACGCGAATTGTCCTGACTGTATTTTTAGTTGGTACTTTGGGAGCAGCACAAGTGCGGTTCAGGATAGCATAGTTCAATATCCTTACCCAGCGGGAGGTGAATTGTCGGTTACCTTGGTTTCAACAGATGCATGGTGTGCTGATACAGCCTTGATTTCATTGGTTCCACCTGCGTCATATTTTATTCCCAATTCATTTACACCTGACAACGACGGGCTCAATGATGTTTTTGGAGTTTATGCCATAGGGTTAAACGATTTTGAATTGTTTATATTCAATCGATGGGGTGAATTGGTTTTTTACTCCATAGATCCTGAATCACGTTGGACCGGAAATCGCATAGATGGAGAACACTATTGTGCAAATGGAGTTTATCTATACCAAATGAAGGCGATTGATCAGAACAATAATTTGATAGAGGAAAAGGGTCACATCAACCTTTTACGTTGATACATTCATAGACTTAAGGGGATCTCTAAAAACCTCTTTCACGTTTCGATAAACAGCATAATGGAACATAGAATTCATATCAATTTTGGGTCAAATCTCGCGGAAGGACAATTTATTTCTGAGTGTTTCCAGTTCAGACGGGACTTGTCTGCGAGAAATAAAACACAGGTTTTTAGATATCCTCTTTATATTTTCTTCACCCAATGAAAGCAAAAGTTTACCTACTTGTATGTGCATTGTTTCTGATGGGAACAGCATATAGTCAGCACTATTGCGGTTTTGACAACGACAAGCAAAATTGGCTTCAAAGTGCAAAACACAACTCCAAACATCAAAGACACTTGAGGGATGTGGATGATTGGATTTCCGAACATAAAAACTACAACCGCGATGAAGTGGATTGCATCATTCCGGTGGTTGTCCATATCATACATCAAAATGGATCTGAGAACATACCAGATGAAATGGTTGAAAATGCCATCGAATATCTAAATTCTTCTTATGCCAATCTTGATGTTTACTACTCGCCAGATGGGACCAACATACCCATAAGGTTTTGCCTGGCACATATGGATCCCGAAGGTAATTTTTCTACGGGTATTAATAGAGTCGAATCACCTTTAACTGAAGTTACGATCCCCAATGAAGATCAGCAGTTAAAGGATCTTAGCAGATGGGATACGGAAAAGTACATGAATGTTTGGATTGTGAGTGAGCTGATAAGAGCTGATAATAGTATCGGAATTGTAGGCAATTCTACTTTGCCCGCGATGCACGGTTTGGACAATGACGGTTTGATCATAGAAGCCACTTTTTTTGGTGGAACACCCGTTCAGACGAAAGTGTTTATTCATGAAACAGGTCACTATCTGGGACTATTTCACACTTTTGAAGGTACATGTAACAATGATGATTGTCTTGAAGACGGAGACATGGTATGTGATACCCCTCCCGATGGAGTAGTAGCTCCGTTTGATTGCGACAATGGTTCAAATTCGTGTGATTCGGATGAGGATGATGTATCGGATAACAACCCTTTCAGGCCTGTTGATTTGGGAGGTTTGGGTGATCAGCTTGATCAACAGCAGAACTACATGGACTATTCACCGCTCACTTGTTACGAGTATTTTACTTTAGGCCAATGCGATCGAATGGTGGCTTCGCTTCTTACAACAAGGTCAAGTTTGCTAGAAGGTGATCGTTGCAATCCTCCTTGCTCACTTGGAATCGATGCATCAGTGATAGCTTCTTCTTCAGAAATTAATTTGGGCGAGTCGGTGGTTTTCACAAACAATTCGCAAGGAAATACTGGAACGCTATGGTACGTCAATGAAGAATTAGTTTCAGAAGCTGCGGATTTCGAGTTTAATCCTTTAGAGGATGGTTCATTTTTTATTGAAGTACTTCTATTCAACCAAGAACCAGGATGTAACATCGAGCTGGAATTTACAATAAATGTTTTGTGTCCAGTGACTGCATCCTTTGCCTCCGAATTCGAAAACCTGGAACCGGAGCAAAGTTCGGAATTGACCAACACTAGTATTGGCGCCGCCTCTTACCAATGGTATATTGATGGAACTCCTTATTCTAATTTGGAGAATGTTGATATATCATTTAATGAATTTGGTACGTATGAAGTTTGCTTGGAGGGCATTTCCGACAACTGTTCGGTTTTCTATTGTCAGTCATTTGATATTGGCACTTGTGCTAATGGAAGACAGAACGCCAATTGGTTTCTGTATACAGGAGAGGGCCAATTGAACCAAATGATTTTTGAAAATGATGAAACGCAATATGTAACTCAATTTTTAGAGTATTCTGAGAATAAGTCGACCCTGAGTGATCACAATGGTCAAATAGAGTTTACCACCAATGGAAATTCTTTGTTCAATTCTAATTTGGATCCAACTCCGAATGGTAATGATTTGCTCGGTCATATTTCATCTCGAAAAGGTTCAGTCTTTGTAAATGCGCCTGGATCCGATTCACTTGTTTATTTGTTTACTCTCGATGCAGAAGAAAATGATTTTGATAATGGACTTAGGTATCACATGATAGATAGAGAACTTGATGGAGGATTGGGGGACGTGATAGACGGAATGAAAAACATCTTGATAGAAAATGTAGACACAGAAACAATGGCTCCAATTAGGCATTGCAACTATCGAGATTTTTGGATTGTCTATTACAATGAAGAAGATGAAGCATTCATATCTTGGTATGTGAATGAATTCGGAATTTCATCCGAAGCTGTTATTTCTCCGTTTGAAGCGGATTTGTTTGATCACAACCAAATTTATTATCTCGACATTAAGGTTTCGGCGAAAGGAGACAAATTTGCGAAAGGAAAACATTTGTTTTCGTTCAACAACTCCACAGGTGAAGTGAACCATTATTTGAATTACTCGGACGACCTTGTTGCCTTTTATGATTTTGCTCCCAATGGAAAATACTTCTATGCCCAAACTCAGACACAACTCAATCAAGTTCGCCTAAATCAGTTTGACTTATCGCTGCCAGCAGACGAAGTGAATGACAACGTATTCTACTTCAATCAACCCTTGTTTGCGATTTACTCTGATATCCAAACTACACCCGCAGGTGATATATTGCTTGCTGCGGTTACATCTGGAATGCTAGATAGAATTGGAAATCCGAATTTGTACGGAAGTGATATGCAACTGGAATATGGTGTATACAGTTCTACCGGTTTTCTCAACGGGTTTGGAAATTATTATCATGCTTACACATCTGATCAGATATTTTTGGAAGGACCGACTGCAACGTGCAAAGGAAGTGAAGTAGTATATGCACTGGAGGGTTGTCCGGAGGGTTCGATTACATGGACTATTTCTCCAAATTGTCCTTTTACAATGGAAGATTCATCTATTTCTCCTTCATTTCCATCTGCTGGTTTGTATTTAATAGAAGTATCTGTTGAAAGTGATTGCGGTTTTCTTCGTGGTGAATTGTATGTGAACGTTTCTGAAGGCGAGATACCAGATTTAGGACCTGATATGAATATTTGTGTGGGTCAAACCGTGACACTCGATGCAAGTGGTGAATATCTTTCTTATCTGTGGAATAACTTATCTGAAGAACCAACAATTACCATCAATGCTCCAGGCGTATACACAGTCGAAGTGCTTGATGGACAGGGCTGTTCGTATAATGACCAGATTTCGATAGGTGAATTTATTTCTGCATCTATTGACTTGGGACCCGATTTTGATTTTTGCGATACCATTGTTGTTCTGAATGCCGGGAATTCATTTTTGAACTATGTATGGCAAGATGGATCAACTGGTCCCACGTACACTGTCTTTGAACCCGGTACATATACAGTAAGTGCTACAATTCCTTGTGAGGCCTCTGATGCGTTGGTTGTTGTAGATTGTACAATTGGAATCTTTGAAAATTCTGGGATTGAAATACAGATTTTCCCCAACCCGGCTGAAGATTTGCTAACGATTGTTTTACCACAATCATCATTATCCGATGTAATGTTCAGGATTTTTGACCTGTCCGGCCGATTGGTTTTCGAGAAAAATGCATTGGGATATCTAAGTGAATTGGACGTTTCAGGAATTTCTATTGGAGTCTATATTTTGCAGGTGATATCAGATGAATTTATTGGCAACTATAAAATTGCGTTGAGATAATTTATAGATTCTTTTGCGCCAATTCATTATGTTTACAAACCATAAAGAAATTGTATGAAAGAACCAAGCCGTTTGTTTGACTTCCCTCATTTTCAGTTGAAAAACTTTCCTCTGAAAACAATGATGACTTCTCGCGTTGCTGGAGAGTGGAAATCTTATTCCACTTCCGAATTCGTAGAACACATGAATTTGGCAAGTCGTGCGCTCATAGCGAATGGCATTAATCCCGGGGATAAAATTGCGTTGATAGCCCATGCTAATTGTTGTGAATGGAACATAATGGACGCTGGAATTATGCAGATAGGGGCTATCGATGTGCCCATTTATCATACGATGAGTGAAGCTGATTACACGTTTATTCTGAATCACTCCGAAAGTAAAATCTGTTTTATTTCTAATTTGGAACTTTATCACAAAGTGTTATCCGTAATGAAGGATACACCAATGCTTAAGAATATTTATTGTTTTGAAAAGGCGGATGGAATTCCTTATTGGTTAGATTTTTTGAGTACCGGTGAAAAAGTGCCATTGAGTGCCGTGATAGAGAATGCCGACCGGGTGAATGAATCAGATTTGGCTACCATCATTTATACATCTGGAACTACTGGGCAGCCCAAAGGAGTAATGCTGAGCCACCGAAATATTGCCAGCAATGTCATCGATTGTCAAGATAGACTCCCTGAACTTAAACGAGGAAGTTCTAGGACATTGAGTTTTTTGCCTTGTTGTCACATTTTTGAAAGAATGCTTCATTACTTGTACATGCAAAATGGAGTATGTATTTATTTCACGGGTATGGATAACATTAAGGATGATTTGGTTATAGCTCGCCCACATATTTTCACGGGTGTGCCGCGATTATTTGAAAAATTCCACGATGGTATTGTCGCAAAGGGGATGTCGAATACCGGCATTAAAAAATGGTTGTTCGCTCAATCATACAAGTTGGCTCTAAAATGGGAGCCCGATGGTGGCAACGGCTGGTTTTATGAGTTCAGGCTTTCGTTGGCCAGAAAAGTGGTTTTTTCGAAAGTAAAGGCTGCATTAGGGCTTACCGAAATACAAGCTATTGCAAGTGGAAGTGCAGCCCTTCAACCGAGACTTGCTAGATTTTTCTGTGGAGCGGGGATACCGTTAAAGGAGGGTTATGGTCTTACTGAAACATCTCCTGTGATAACGGTCAATACTTTTCGACGTCCGAAAATGTGGAGGGCAGGTACGGTCGGTATGCCAATTCGAAATGTTGAAGTTAAGATAGCGGAAGATGGGGAGATACTGTGTAAAGGCCCCAATGTGATGATAGGATATTACAAGGAACCTGGAATGACAGCCGAGGTATTGAAGGATGGTTGGTTTCACACCGGCGACATTGGTAAAATACGCGAAGGTTTTTTAGTGATTACAGACAGGAAGAAAGAAATCTTCAAGACGAGTGGAGGGAAATACATCGCTCCACAAATGCTTGAGAACCTTTTAAAAGAATCCATTTATATCGAGCAGCTCATGATCGTTGGAGAGAACCAGAATTTTCCTTCTGCTTTGATTGTGGCTGATTTGGCTATGTTGAAGATTTGGGCTGCAAAAAATCAGGTTCAAGGAACCTCTTTAAAGGATTTTATTTGTCATCAGAAAGTTCAGAATTTGATATCCGATGAGATTGAAAAGGTGAATCAAAAAGTAGGTAAGTGGGAGCAGGTTAAATCATTTAAACTTGTGCCCGAACCTTTCACCGTAGAAGGAGGTGAGCTCACGCCAACACTAAAATTGAAGCGCAAAAACATAGCGATCAAATACAGCGAATTAATACACCAGATCTACACAAGTTGATAGAATCACTGATCGAAATAGATCGCTGGCTTTTCTTGTTTCTCAATGGAGATTCTATTCAATGGTTAGATGGACCGATGTGGTTTTTTTCGAAGACATGGTTTTGGTTTCCTGTTGACGCAATTTTGCTTTGGCAAATATGCCGCAGATTCAAAAACTATTCGTGGGTATGGGTGATTCTGGGATTTGCACTGGTCGTTTGTCTAACCGATAGAACTTCAAGTGGAATCATAAAAGAATGGGTCCAGCGATTGCGTCCAAGTCGAGAGCCTGATCTTCAAGGATTGATTCATTTTGTGAAAGATGAAAATGGCAACAATTATATTGGAGGCATGTATGGCTTTATCTCCAGCCATGCAGCAAACTATTCAGGTGTTGTTTCATTGTTTTTAATGTTAATGTGGCCTCTGAAAAGGATATATGTTGCGCTTCTTGTTTTTTGGGTGGTCCTAATTAGTTTCTCCCGAATTTATCTGGGTGTTCACTACCCTGCCGATCTAGTTGGAGGATGGATAGTGGGCATAATCAGTGCACTGATCGTTTATTTTCTTCTTCGAAGATCAGTGCTAAAAAAGCAACCGATATGAACATAGTCTATGTATTTATTGGAGGGGGAATTGGCTCAGTATTGCGATATGCACTAGGACGTTTGTCAAAGACATGGGACATACCACTTCCAATAGGAACGTTTTTATCAAATATTTTAGCAGCGGCAATACTAGCTATTGTCTGGTCGATGAGCGATGAGCGTTCGTCCAAATCTTGGTTCTACCCACTTCTTGCAATAGGTTTTTGCGGCGGTTTGAGCACCTTTTCGACGTTTAGTCTAGAAACAGTGCAACTCATGAGAAACGGTCAATGGATGTGGGCGATTTTCAACGTTGTTTTCACCACTGTTATTTGTCTGCTAATTGTTTATCGCCTTAGCAGAAATGTGAGTGTGTGAGTTGTATTTTTGTGCTATGATGAAAGCAAAGTTATTCGCTGTAGCGGCTATTCTGGTGATCATATCATGTAAATCGAAGAATGATGTGACGTCCATGACACCTTCAGTTGGGTTGAATGCTGCACCTGCAGCCATTGTTCCTGCAACCACTAAAACAGTGAAGAAACCCAAACTAGTTATTGGAATTACTGTAGATCAAATGCGTTTTGATTTCTTGACAAAGTATACAAATGATTATACCGAAAGTGGTCTGAAGCGTATAATGAAAGAAGGCACTGTAGTTCAAAACACGAATTACGATTATATGCCTACCTTCACGGGTCCTGGTCATGCATGTGCTTTCACTGGAACAGGACCTGCACTCAATGGCATCATAGCAAACGATTGGTTTGACAGAGAGAAAAGGCGAATGGTTTATTGTGCCCAAGACAGCAGTGTGATAGGTGTTGGAACAGTGTCAGAAGAGGGCATGAGATCGCCATCCAAGTTGCTTACAACAACGATTTGCGATCAGTTGAAATTGCATACAAATTTCCGATCAAAGACCATTGGCATCGCGATGAAAGATCGAGGAGGAATACTTCCCGCAGGACGTTCAGCCGACGCGGCATATTGGTATGTGGGTGGAAACGAAGGCCAATGGGTTAGCAGCAGTTGGTACTTCGATAAGCTTCCACAATGGGTTAATACATTCAACACTACGGGAAGATCAGAACAATTGATGAAGGAGGGTTGGAGTTTGTTGAGAGACATTACCACGTACGACGAAAGTCTTCCTGATAACAATGCATACGAGACTCCCTTCTCAGGTAGTATTCGACCGGTTTTTCCTTATGACTTTTCCAATGACAGTATTCGTCTTAAAAACCGGAATTTTGATCTCATTAAAGCAACTCCGTTAGGTATGAAGATGACAACAGAGTTTGCTATTGAGACCATTAAATCGGAGCAATTAGGGAAAGATGAGTTCACAGATATCCTATGTTTGAGTTATTCAGGAACTGATTACGTTGGTCACCGCTTCGGGGTGCAATCAAAAGAAACCCAAGATTGTTACCTGAGACTTGATCTTGAAATTGCAAACCTTTTGAATTGGCTGGACACGAATATACCCGGCGAATACCTCATTTTCTTAACTGCCGATCACGGTGGTGCGGAGGTTCCTTCTCACGTGCAGACCTATCAGATGTCTGCCGGCTATTGGAATCCGGGCAATATGGTGGAAGATGTAAAACTCAAGCTGAACTCTAAGTTTGGTATCGGAGAATATGTAATGAATTATTCAAATGATCAGTTTTTCTTAGATCACAAGTTGATTGAATCTAGAAAGCTGAATATAGAAGATGTTCAAGATGCGATTGTAAATGAAGTATTAAAAACAGACGGGGTTTACACAGCCCTTGCAGCGCACGATCTGATGAGCAAGGAGTACACAATAGGTATTCGAAAAATGATGATGAATGGATTTCACCCAAAACGATCAGGAGATGTTTTAGTTTGCATAATGCCTGGATGGATCGAATACGGAAGGACTGGCACAACACATGGATCGCCATTTCCTTACGACACACATGTGCCACTCATATTTTTTGGAGCAGGGGCCAGTCCACAAGTTGTAACTATTGAGGCATCGGTTTCTGATATTGCTCCTACTATTTGTGCGTTTTTGGGCATCATGGAACCAAATGGGTGTACAGGAAAGGATTTGGGTGTTCTCGGCACAATCAAATAGAATGGTTTTTTATAAAGTTTCATATACGAATCCTCATCGTCATTTCATTTCTTTTGAAGTAAGATTTGATGCTGAATCAGGTGATACTTTTTTGCAACTCCCTTCGTGGCGACCAGGAAGATATGAGCTGGGGAATTTTGCGAAAAATCTGCGCGCTATCTGTGCGTTTGATGGAGAGGGTAAATCACTTTCAATTGAAAAGACAACAAAAGATACCTGGAAAGTTTCGTGCGATAAGGCTGGAGTTATAATTTGGAAGTATGAGTATTATGCGGCAGAATTAAATGCTGGATCGAGTTTTTTAGATCAAACTCAACTTTATATAAATCCGGTGAACTGCTTTTTCTATGATGTTTCGAATCCCAATCAGCCATACGAAATTCATTTTGAATTGCCGGAAGATTATCAAATAGCCTGTGGATTGCCGGAAACAAAGAGAAACATTTTGCACGCCGAAAACTTCGATCATTTGGCTGATTGTCCATTAATTGCTTCTCCTTCTTTGACGCACGATTCTTATGATTCGAATGGGATAAAATTTCATATTTGGATTCAAGGAGAAATATTTTTCAACTTGGTTGATTTGAAGAAACATTTTATCAAATTCACCGAGACTCACTTTGAGATATTCGGTACAATTCCTTGTGAGGAGTATCATTTTATTTTTCAATTTCCTGCTATTGCGGCCAGACACGGAGTAGAGCATAGAAATTCAACAGTAGTGGCTATGGGCCCTGCATCTGGACTAAGTCAGGATGATAAATATTTTGAATTGCTCGGAATTTCTTGCCATGAATTATTTCATACATGGAATGTCAAAGACATCAGACCGAAGGAAATGAAGCCCTACGATTTTACAAGTGAGAATTATTCGAAGAGTGGTTTTGTATATGAGGGTGTCACAACATATTATGGCGATTTACTTTTATGGCGAAGTGGTGTTTTTCCAGATAAACATTTTTTGGATATTATGGCTGATACCATCATGAGGCATCTGGAGAATGAAGGTCGATTCAATTTGTCGGTGGCCGATTCCTCTTATGATACATGGTTGGATGGATACGTGCCGGGGATTCCATGGCGTAAGGTCAGCATCTATAATGAGGGATGTATGATTGCATGGATTTGTGATGTTTTGATTATGAAGGCTACCCATAGCAATAAATCGCTAGATGATGTGATGATTATCCTGTACAATAGATTCGGTAGGGAAAGGGGAGGCTATAGTGCTCGGGAGTATCGCGAGATACTTGAAGAAGTTTCAGGTTCTTCATTTGTCGCACTTTTCGATAATATTGTGCTTGGGACATCAGATTTTATTCCTTGGATAAACGAATGTTTAGAATTTATTGATATATCAATGAAATTTGAAAAACATGAAAATATGTTTTCAGCCGATTTTGGATTAAAGGTGAGCAAAATATCGGAGGGCAGTCTTTTGGTTCAGGATATAATGCGCAACTCTCCGGCGGATATGGCGGGAATATGGAGAAATGATATCATTACAAAAATCCAAAACGTGTCGGCCTCCGAATTTAATTACAAGGACACAGGCAAATTGAAATTCGATTTTATTTCTAATGGAATTCCACGAAGTGCTGAGTTTATTCCTGAATCAAAATCATACTATGACAAAGTAACACTTGAGGAGAACTCAAACTCAAATGCATTTAAATTCTGGAAGTCTAGGGGGAAATAGCTTTTGATATTCTCTTTAGAGATTCTTTTTAGATAGCTTCTCCACCAAATTTTTCCACCATTTTGTCGGCGATGTAATCGAACAGGTTTTTTAATGGGCCTTTTACAATCATTTCCAGAAATGGATTGATCTTGGCTTCACAAATCTGGGCTACCTCACAACCTTTTTCATGTTCTGTGAGGGTTATATTGAGTTCAAATGGAAAGGGAGACCCTTCGCCCGAAGATAGTTTCAGAAATCCGGGAGCTTCTTCTCCACCATGTTTCATTCCTATTTGATAAGAGCCCTGCACTTTGAACGAACAGCTTATTTGATCACTTTTCCAATCGGAGATCCGGCTCTGTGGCAACAGTTCTATCAAATTGTCGAGGTTTCTGAGAAAGTTGAAAACCGTTTGCCTGTCCACATATAATCGAACTTTTTTGCTTTCTATTTTGGTCATAAAGAGACTAGTTTTATAGTTTTTATACTTTTTGGAGTTGCGCCGACCATTGTTCAGGATCTTTTCTCCATTCGGACAGCGCTACTTTGTCTGCTTCGCTTATGTAATTCATGTTTAGAGCCTGTTCAAGCAACCACTCGTATTTTGTTAGGGTATGGAGAACACAGTTTTTTGCGTTAAAGTTGCTTACCGCACTATCGAACGAATAGGTAAAAATGGCGACCAGGCCCATCACTTCCACTCCAGCCTCTCGAAGGGCTTCTACCGCTTGTAGGCTGCTTTTTCCGGTGCTAACCAGATCCTCAATAACGACCACTTTTTGCCCTTGTTCTACCACACCTTCGATCATGTTGGTCAAACCATGTTTTTTGGCTTCACTCCTCACATATACGAAGGGAAGGTTCAATTCTTGGGCCACCAAGGCTCCAAGAGCTATTCCACCTGTAGCTACACCTGCAATGACCTCTGGGCTTCCGTATTCTCTGCGGATAATCTCGCAAAATTGTTCTCTCAAATAATCTCGAATCTCTGGATAAGAGAGTGTTTTCCGATTGTCACAATAGATTGGAGAGCGTAATCCACTGGCCCAAGTGAAAGGATTCTGAGGTTTTAACTCAATTGCTTTAATCTGCAGAAGGAATTCTGCTACTTTTAGACCTTGATCTGACATGGGCCAAAAGTATAAAGTTTATTTCTCAAATCGCCTGTTGACATTTGCACAGGAACTTCCGAAAGGTGTAAATCCCGGAAAGGGAATTGCTGTGTTACATTCTTCCGGTAAATCCGATGTTCTAAATGCTGAGTTGGCTATTTCCAAAGGATCTAAATCGGTTTATATAATTTCCCAAAATCCAGAGGAGGCCTGGAGTAGATTTAAGGCACAGTTCCACTTTGTGCAGGCTGCGGGAGGAATAGTAGTAAAGGCTGATAAGAGTATACTTTTTATTTTTAGAAAAGGAAAATGGGATTTGCCAAAGGGAAAGGTTGAGGATGGCGAGGACATAATGGAAGGAGCTATCCGAGAAGTTGAAGAAGAGTGCTCGATCTCGCAACTCAATGTTCATAGTAAGTTATGCGACACCTGGCATACTTATGTTCAAGATGGCGATCCTGTATTAAAGTGTACTGCTTGGTATCTCATGCATTACGAGGGCGATGAGGTGCCGATTCCTCAAGCGTTAGAAGGGATAACTGAGGTGAGATGGGTATCTGAGAAAGATTTGAGTCAGGTTTCAGCAAATACATATCCATCAGTACTTGAAGTAGTGAGTGAATATCAAAGTAAGGCCTAGTCTTTCCAGGTTTTGGGACCTGTTTTATTCTTCTGTGTTGCTCGAATTTTAAGGGACTCAAATTCATTTTGAACACCTTCACTCGGTTTTCGCGTGTGATCAAACACAATATTCTGATCATGGTCTACCATTACTACCGTTGGAAGTGCACGCAGATTGAAGTTGGTCTTTATCATTGGATCGGAAGGACCGTACAACATTGTGAACTTATGATTCGGATGTTCTTTTACATATTTTTCAAATTCGGTGAACGAATCATCCATGTTGATGGCAACTACATTCACAAAGTCTTTGTATTCAAGTGCAATCTTTTCAATGATTAGCAACTCTTTCATACAAGATGAGCACCAAGAGGCATAAAAAATATAGTAAGTGTATTTATCGCCTAATTCGGAGGAAGACCAAATGTCCTTTTTGTGGTCGACAAGTCTGAAGTCTGGTATTTCCCAACCTTGGCGCCCAGAGCGAAGAGAACGAATTGTATTTGCTGCAATCTTTGATATTTCAGGCCTTTTGTCGATAGTAGCTACTTTGTTGAGCAGTGTCTCAATTGAGCTTTTTATGAATTCTTGATTGTAATAGTTCTCTTTCAAGGCATGAATCATAACAATGGTTCTGATTTCCTCATTGAAGAACAAACTATCGCTTTTAAACGCGAATTCAAGGGTTTGAGGACTTTTTTCAACGTTTATAGCCACCCTAATCCAATCTTTGGTGTCACTGTCTTTCACTTTTGCGAAAAGGTTGCCGTATAGGAGTCTCAACAAACTAAAATAGCCAGGTTGTTCATATGAAACTTTTCTTCCAAAAAAATTCTCTTTGTAGATGAAAGAGGGTTTCACGCCGGAAATCATTTCAAGTTCGGCAATCTTAAAATTTTTGTATTCAAAAAAGTAAGGATCGTCCATGTATTGTACATAATTCGAGTCTACATATAGATCAAAGAGCTCTACCCAACTGTTGAATTCACCAAGAGGCATCTTCATATCGGAAAACCCTTTAGCTTGATCACCAGAACGAAAAATATCTGTAGCAACATTTTTTTCGCCCATGCTGCTTTTAAATGTTTCAGAGCCTTTGAATTCTCCAACAGCAAAGTCGTAGTAATGATCATCTATAAAAACCCTGTAATCCGAGTTGAAATTGCGAATGCCGATGTTTATATCGTTTTCTGGGAATTCCTGAAATTGCAATTCCACTTTTGTTTTATCGAAACTGATTTGCTGATTGGACAAGACAGCGGGAATATCCACATTATATGTTTTTCCTTCTTGCGCAATCATTTCCCCTTCGGTGTTCGACACTTGAATAAAAATTTGTCGAGTTCCCAGCAGTTCAAATTCAAGTTTGTATTTTCCATTTTCAGCAACGGCCATACCCAAGATCCGCTGCTGCATGGATATATAATCATCGAATGTGTAGGCCAAAACCATTACTTGATCGCCAATCCTACACTTTCCTTGCACTACAGTCAACTGCTGTGCAAACAGTGGGCTGCAAGAAAATAGTAGAATAAAGTTGATCAGAAATCTATTCATAAACATTTATCTGTGGAGGTACAAACGACGAAACGTCACCTTTATTCTTTATAATTTCTCTGACTATTGAACTATGAATAGCTGCAAATGCGGGATCAGTATTCAAAAGAATGGTTTCGATCGCAGGATTCAATGTTTTATTCATGGTGGCTATACTTTGTTCGAAATCAAAATCCGTTCCATTTCTCAAACCACGTAAAATATAATTCGCATTGAGGCTTTTGCAAAAGTCCACAGTAAGACCTTCGTATGTCACTACACGAACATTTGATAGATTTTTAAAAACCTTTTCAGTCCATTCTATTCTTTTGTTCAGGGGAAATAGGTATTGTTTGGTAGTATTTGTGCCAATAGCTACAACAATCACATCAAAAAGAGAAGATGCCCTTTCCACAATATGGCTATGACCTAAAGTTATGGGATCAAAAGAACCTGGAAAAACTGCTATTCGTTTCATTGAGGCAAATTACGAAAAAAACTAAAAAAGACATTTCCGAATTTCCGTTCCTCTTCGAGTTCAGGAATATGAGAGTACAAGCCGGCCTCACCATGTTCGATGATAAGCATTCCATGGGGCTTTAAGATGGGTTTACTCAATATCATTGTCGCTAAATCTTTCACCTTTTTTAAATCATGTGGAGGGTCCACAAAAATGATGTCGTAACTCTGTTGGGTTTGTGAAATGAACAAAAAAGCATCTTTGCGAAAGGCCATTCCGGGCAGATTGAAATGGTCGAAATTCTGTTGTATATATTTGGTGTGCACCGGACTAATTTCTATAGCATGGGCCGAAGCGGCACCACGCGAAAAGCATTCAATAGAAAATGCTCCGGTTCCTGAAAATAAATCGAGTACCGAGGCATCCTCAAGGGTCGTTTTATGGAGAATAAGATTGAACAATCCCTCTCGGGCGAAGTCCGTAGTGGGTCTTCCTCTGAAGTTTTTTGGAACCTCAATTTGTCTTCCTCTCAAACTTCCTGCTATGACGCGCATATAAAATTTTGTAGTGTCAGGTTATGATTGCCGGGACTTACTGTCTCAGGCAAATGATTAAATATAGGTTCAGAAATCCTTGGATAGCTATATTTTTCAAGCAACTCCATAAGTCTTCCGTTACTATCAATTCCTTCAGTATACAAAACACCCCCACTCATACTGATGTTCAAATTCATACAAGCATTGGTCAGATAGTAGAGCACATCTTCATCATGTTGAATTTTGAAGAAATTGCAAAAGATTAGTTTCTTCCCTTCTGAAATGCGCAAGATCATATAGTCACCATCATATTGCAGGGCAATAACAGGTCCGTGTTGTGGTGTTTCAAAATGCCTTCCCAAGAATGCATGCATGGATGGAAAGATAGAAGCGTGATGAAACCAACTTGCTATTTCCATGATCTCATCGGGAATACGGAAAAGCAATTTTGCTCCGAAGAGAGAAACATCAGTTGTTCTTGTTTCACCTGAAGGATGATTTCGATACAGCACAGAAAGTAACTCATCGGCCCGAGAAGATTCATAAAAACCCGTTGGAATAAGTGTGCAAGCATCACTGTCGAAAGAAATAGAAATTTTCCTGTACGTGGCTTCTTTCCAATTTTTGTGCTTGATGAATTGCAATGCATCTGACCAATCATCGCTGTTGCCCAATGTTTCAGAAAACAACCACTTCACTTTATTCTCTGAAATATCGCAAACGGCAGCACCAATGTGTCTTTTGCCGATTCGCATAGCAAAATGCAAATCAGAGGCATCATCGAGAAGCGCGTGTGGAATGGATGAGGCTACGAGTTGTTCCGGTGTGAGCATGGCAGAAATGTGGCCCAAAACTAAGGTACAATTGAGAGATAGAGCATAAAATAGGACCCTTAATTGATTTGATGTGTATGATTAACCCAGAATCCGCATTGGAAATCTATTGCAGCGCTAACCCCTTTGATATCAAGCACTTTCTCGATTTTTATTCTGGATGTATGAATATGCACCATCGAATAATCGCGCATTGCACATTGGAATTTTTTTTTGGCAATGCGCTGCAGCATCTTGCATGCACGAAACGGTATTAGTACTTCATAGCGAATCCCAATGCGGATTCTGGGATTAATTGCTATTTTTCAACTTATTCACCTCAACACAGCTTGATCGTCGAAATTTGATGTCTCTATGATGGCGAATGAAGTGACCGATACCATAATACAAAAACTGAAAGCGAACATTATTTTTGCTCCTACAGTTGGTCAGGATCGCTTGTTTTATGTTTTCTCGAGATTTCTGATCAGTACTAAATCTAGATGTGCCCTCTTAATCCGGGGATATGCAGGAACGGGCAAAACCACCTGCATCAGCGCCAAAGTAAATACGCTGAACGAACTCGGAATTGAATCGGTTTTGCTGGCGCCTACCGGTCGTGCTGCCAAGGTGATGTCCAACTACTCGGGTATTTCTGCTTCCACAATTCACAGGGAGATATACAATCAAAAATCCGATAAAAACGGAAATTCATATTTCGAACTTCGCGACAACGAGAGGAAAGACACTGTTTATATTGTGGATGAAGCCTCTATGATTGGTTCCGATATGGGGGGCCGAATGCCTGATGACTTGGGTAGTACCAATTTGTTGGATGATCTCATTGCACATGTTTTTGCAGGAAACAATTGTCGTTTAGTTTTAGTTGGCGATACTGCCCAATTGCCTCCAGTGGGAGCAGATCACAGTCCTGCACTGGATTTGCCATATCTACGCGATCATTTTGATCTAAATATTGCAGAGGTAGAACTTACGGAAGTAATCAGGCAAGCGAAGGACTCCGGAATACTCGTAAATGCAACCGAATTGAGACAATTAATTGCAAGCGGAAAAAATGAACTACCAAAAATAAGAACGGAGGCATTTCCAGACGTACATCTCATTCGATCAGATTTACAATGGTCGCTGGAAGAAGTGAAAGCGGCAGAGGGAATAGATGGAATGATCATCATTACAAGATCCAATAAAAGAGCGAATCTTTTTAATCAACAGATGCGCTCAAGGATATTATGGAATGAAGAGGAAATAAATAGTGGAGATCGAATGATGGTTTTGAAGAACAACTATTTCTGGTTGCCACTCAAGCCCGGTTTTAGCGGCTCTTTTATTGCTAATGGTGATATCATCCGCATCGAGCGAATGGGTAATTTCATAGATCGTGAAGGTTTCAGATTTTGTAAAGCCACAGTTTCTATGATCGATTTTCCCGACATAGAGCCTTTCGAAACAATTCTGCTTTGCGATACCATTTGGGCTGATACCCCCGGATTAAGCAGGGATAAAAGCCGCGAATTATATAGGATGATCGCTATGGATTACGCAGATCTTCCTCCATTAAAAATGAGAAAAGCCATACGCGAAGACCCGTACTACAATGCTCTGCATGTGAAGTTTGCTTATGCAATTACTTGTCATAAAGCGCAGGGAGGACAATGGCATTCGGTATTTGTGGACCAAGGTTATGTAACAGATGAAATGGCCGGGGTTGAATTGAACAGATGGTTTTACACGGCCTTTACTCGGGCTCAAAAAAACTTATACTTAGTAGGCTTTAGCGAGAATTTGATCGTCGACTGATATTTTCTGCCACTTTATCGGGGAAATCAGAAATGATATGTCTCACTCCAAGATCAATCAAACGGTTTATATCTTCCTCTTCGTTAACAGTCCACACGAGCAACTCCAATTTTCTCGATTCGCATTCATTTACAATGTGAGGATCAATCATGCTAAAGTGAGGACCGATACCCCATGGAGGAAAAGAAATCATGTCGAGCACGAACGCGCATTCTTCCTCTGTTTCGGCAAGCGCAACAAGAGGATGAGGGCACTTCAGTCTATGCAAAGCCTCTAACAAGCGATAGTCAAATGTTTGTAGAATGCACTCAAAAGGATGTTTCAATTCATGCAGCCTGCGAAGAATCAAACGAGCATATTCTAAAGGTTCGGGGTGATATACGTTATCCCATTCTTGTCGGGATTTTATTTCAACATTGAATCCCACAAAGTGTGGAAAATGCAATGCAACTCTCTGCACCTCCCGAATAACCTCGGCAAATGAAGGTTTGAATGTGATCCCCTTCTTTTGGTTTGGAAAGCGTTCTTGTTTTATTTCACCTAGATGATAGGACTGCGCTTGACGCAAACTCATTTGAAAAATATTCAGTTGGCGTTCTTCTTCTTCTGGAATTAAAGTGCCATCGGGATGGGTACAAATCTGGCTATTCATCCAAGGTTCGTGTGAAACCAAAATTTCTTCATCGTGGGTGAGCACTACATCCATTTCTATGAAATGGGCACCATGCTCAATGGCAAAGCAAAAGCCCTCGATACAATTTTCGGTTCGCCAACCACGTGAGCCGCGGTGGCCATGAATGAATATGCCGTTGGAGGTGTTCATGGGTTTATGTCACCACAAATATGCACATTTGAAAATTGTCACTAAAAAAGCCCCGAATTACTTCAGGCTTCATTGCTAAATCACAAGATAATACCGTTTCACTCCATTGGCCTATAATACCGTAGAGGTATCTGTAATAGTCCAATTCTGTTTCACTCCATTGGCCTATAACAGCTACTCTACCGGCATTTACGACTGCATGCTTATAAAATAGTTTGGGCTATTTTATAAGCAGCATTGGTATAACAGCTACTCCAACGGTATTTTCTACTGAATGTATGCAAGATCCTGCAACGCATTACCCAAAACAGGCTTCCAATGCGCAATGCAGGAAGGACTATTTTATAAGCAGGATTGGTATAAAGTGCAATTTCTTGATATCAGAAGTTGCCATTATTCCTTTGTGAGATGAGGTCTTACTTCAAATTCGCAGCCAACCAGTTTTGTACTTCTTTAGCTGATTTTGGTTTGAATACTATTTTTTTGTCTTTGTCAAGTAGGAATAAAGTAGGGGTCTTCGTCACTTTATAATCCTTGGCCACAGGCGATTCCCATTGCTTGAATCCACATACTTGGGGGAATGTAAATCCGCGCTGAGTTACTGCTTGTTCCCATGCCGTGCGTTGGTTGTCTACTGATACTCCCACCATATCGAAGCCTTTAGATTTAAAGTTTTTATAGAGTGCTTCATATTCGGGAGCTTCTGCTTGACAGTGCTCGCACCAACTGCTCCAGAAGAATACGAGGGTATATTTATTCTTTGTAGCTGTAGAATAGAGGTCAAAAGTGCCGCCATCTAATGTCCTTAAGTTTATGTTCGGCGGAACATTTCCAATACGCAAGTTTACGATTCCCTCGGCACGGCTTTTAAGAACATTGCTGAGCTCAACATCTCCACAAGCGTCTCCAAAAATATAATTATCTGTTATGTACATGCTTATGTTTTCCATGTTGCTGGTATAAAAACCTTCTAACATATTGTACAAGGAGAATTCAAGAACACGTTCATTGGCTTTTGCCTTTGCAACAACCATATCAATACAATTGTAAAATCCGTCGTCTTTTCCTCCGCTAAACCATCTCATGAAATTTTGAATACGGTCCGGTAAAACCATTGTGTGGATAATTCCTTCGTCGGAGAAATCGCAGTTTTCCCAATATTTTCCAACTTCCGATCTATTAGGCTCTTGCTTCCAAGTAAGCATTTTAGCCAAGAAGGTTTCAGGATATTGCGTGATTATTTCTCCCTGAAATTTCGCTAATTCCTCTTCCTTAGCTTGGGCTGCGGCATCATACTTAGCCTTCATAGCTTTGTTTTTGCCTCCGGCTACATAGTTGTCCTTGATCTGTTTGTTGAGTGAAAGTTCCATCGGTTGATATTTTATCCAACCTTCATTTTCTTTAGAATTCACGGCTGCCATAGAACCGTCCAATTTTCCACCGCGAAAAGTTAGCTCCACAACACTTTCTTTTGGATTTAGGATAACGGCAGCTAGGTTTTGCTCGTTGGGGCCGAGCATGTATACACCCGCGTCGTATTTGTTTGATCCAAAACTGAAACTACCCCCGGTAACAGTGGTACTATCAATTTTTATAGTTGTTTTTCCCTCCGTTTCATAAAGGTAAAGCTTCGGGAAGTTTGAACCTTGCAAGGTGCCCTTGACTTCGATTGTGCCACTTGAAGCACCTTTGTTTTGTTCATTCACGCCATTGGTAAACGCCAAAATGCGAACTTTTGCCGTGTCTGCAGCAGATACTGTGCTGTTTTTGCCGTTCGACTTAGTATCGCCGCCATTGCATGCTGATAGGCCAAGTCCGGCAGCCATGATGATGCCAAAAAAACTCATGTATTTCATTTTATTTGTCATAATGGATGCAAATATAGAGCCCTAAATTCTATACTCGAAGTCTTGGGCCTTGCTTAACGATTGATTAAGGGATCCGCTAAAATCTTGTTTTTTGTTTCTAGAAGTCAAATTTTTGAGGTTCCCAGAAGAGGTTCGCTCGAGCTTCTACTATATTGCACGAAATTAATCCCTCATTGCTCAATGGAAGTATTTGAAAGGAGTTCTGCATCGCGATGCACCACGGACATTTCTACTCATTCGACTACCAAGTTTATAGCGCTCCAGCGCATCAATTGGATCAATCTTATAAGGTCCACCAAAATGTTTGGTTTAATATTCTTGGTACTATTGCTTGGATCTTGCGAAAGTCCTTCAAAAGAATCGATACAAGTTGTAGAGAAAGAGCCTCTTGTATTTGCCCCCGACCTTACAAAAGGCAAACTTTTTATCATTGGTGGAGGCGAGCGCTGTGATAGTCTCACGAGCCGGATGATCGATTTGGCAGGATTTAAGGAAAACGAATATGCCATCATGATTCCAATTGCCAGCGGTGTGCCTGACTCTTCGTATCTGTCTTTTATAAGCGAGTGGAAGGTGGTAAGCGAGAAACCTTGTTTCAATTTCAATTTGACCGAAGATGACTACATCAATAAAGGTCGTCTTGACTCTATAGCCAATGCCCGAATGATTTTTTTTGGCGGAGGCGACCAAATGAAAATCATGAGTATTATAGGCAAATCGCCTATCGAAGACGCTGTACGCAAAGCACATGAAAAGGGAGCCATGATAGCTGGAACAAGCGCCGGTGCTGCCATTATGAGCAGAATAATGATTACAGGTGATCAAAATTTCTCAGAAGAGTATAGCAGTACTTATGATAAGATTTGGAAATCCAACGGAATTTACAATACCGGTGTGGGCTTTTTGGATAGTACAATTATTGATCAGCATTTTGTGATCCGAAGCCGATACAACCGCTTAATTTCAGCACTCTGCGATTACCCCGGATACATGGGGGTTGGAATAGATGAATCGACCGCCATATTTGTTCAAGGTGACAAAGCCTTGGTTGTTGGAGCTAGTCAAGTTTTATCATTTCAACCCATTAAAGACTTTCGTCAAAATCTTCATCACCTTGGTTTGAGGGATGTGAAACTCGATGTCTACTTAGCCGGAGAAGTCTTTCTGCTGAAGTAGTCCGTCAGTTTTTAGAGGTTCCAACGAGTGGTTCAATCCAATTGTCTATTCATAGCGAAGTGCTTCTATGGGATCAAGTTTTGCGGCTTTGCTTGCCGGATAGTATCCACTAACAATAGAAATAGTGAAACAGATGAAAACTCCTAACCAAAGCCACATCCAAGGAACAGTAAAGCTTGTTTTTACAGCAATTGAAACCACGTTTCCAACAAGTATACCGAGCACAATACCGATCAAACCTCCTATCTGACCTATCACGATTGCTTCAATCAGAAATTGTTTACGAATGGTACTTGCGCTGGCACCGATAGATTTTCGAACACCTATTTCTCGAGTTCTTTCAGTTACCGAAACAAGCATGATATTCATGAGACCAATCCCGGCGCTCAGCAGAGTAATGATTCCGATGAATGAAGCACCAAGAGTGATGTTCTCTGTAAGACCAATGAGTTCTTCAGCTAAACTATCGCTCATCACTACTTCGAAAGATTCTTCATCCCCGACGGGATCTTGCCTGATCACGCGCAATAATCCTTTTGCTTCGCTCACTGCTTTATTCAGACCGTCTGCATTTTTCACCATTACATTGATGGAGTATTCAGTATCCCCCGTAGCATACACTTTTCGAACATTGCTCACAGGAATTAGACATTGATTGTCACCGGCAAATCCAAAAGTGTTTCCTTTCGCTTTGAGCACTCCTATCACAAGATATTTCCTGCCGCCAATGGAAACCTCTTTTTGCACAGGGTCGGTGTTGTCGGAAAAAATGCTCTCAATGATGTCTGCACCTAGTATGACGACATTAGAACCACTCTCGATTTCGTTAACAGAAAAATTTCGTCCATTACTCAACATAAATCCAGAAAGCTCGAGGTAAGGAATGTCACAACCCAATATGGTGATGTTGGGATTTGTTTTTTCATTTCCAAACTTTACAGTGGAGGAAAAGGATGCGTTAGCAGTCATGCTCACTAGTCCATCTACATGAAATTCTCGACAAAATTCCCTAGCTTCCTCGTATTTCAGAACTTCATAGCTTTTTTCGGCTTGACCATGTCTACCGCCTCTATTTCTGTTATTTGCGCTGAATATCGAAAAGGTATTGCTCCCAAGCCTGCTGAACTCATCATTCAACTTATTTTCTATGGCAGCCGTAGCAGTTATCATAGCTACTAAGGCAGTAATTCCAATGGCTATAATGCTCACAGTAAGTACCGTTCGAAGCATCTGACTTCGAATGGCCCTAAAGGCAATTGCGATATTCTCCCTAGAAGCAGGGCTGATAAACGGCATAAGTTCTTTTTCTGAAACAAAAGTAGTACTATCGAAAGCCCGGAAAATTATTTTGTGAAGACCGAAGACCATGGGGTTTAAAACCAATTCTGCTTATAAAAGAGTCCATCTTTCATTGCGCATTGGAAGTCAGTTTTGGGCGGTGCGCTCCAGTAGGGGCCATTTATTAAGTAACTTTGGTATTAATTTTTCTAACTCCAACCAAATAAAGGTGCTTGCTTTTGTGGTATTTATTTCTGAATCCAAGCTCTGTAGGAGCGACATCTTACTATATCTCTCCCTCACTCCCAAAAGCTGGCTTGCGAAGCGGGCGCCTCGTCATCCAATGCATTGGAAGATGTTGCACCTAC
>JAWXBG010000051.1:0-33145 GCA_034439875.1 Flavobacteriales bacterium | reverse complement strand
CAAGTAATGCAAGTAGTTCGGCACTAATGGTGCCTTCTATTGCAAAACTTGGGTCCAAAATGCGGGAAGGTCATCGGTTCGACTCCGATTATCTCCACCGAGTATTTCGTTTAAAGAAATAATCCGCCCTTAGCGGATTTATCGAAGGCCTTACATGTGAGGCCTTTTTTTTTACATGCACATCTCACTAGTGTGCCCTTTCGCCTTTATTCAACCGGCACAGACGGCAAACACATGACTATTTGAATTTACCCCTTTCGGTTGCAAATTGATTTGCCAAAGTCTCTTCCTAAGGGAAATGTTTGTTCGTAATGAAAAAAGTTCGTCACAGTAGTGCGACCATTTGATTTACTCGCCTTCTTTGCACAGTCCAATGAAAAGATTCTTATCACTATCAAGTAAAACGTATTTCCATATTGGAATTTCAATTCTACTAATTTGGGTATTGTACCTTCTCTATCCTTTTTATCAATCTGACCCAGATGGGCTTCATTTCATTCGACAAACTGATAGCCTGTCGTTTGTATACGGATATCTTCAAAACGACTGGAATCTATTTGCTCCTTCTACACTAAATCTGAGCAGCAACGAGGGTAAAGCGGCCTGTGAATTCCCAATTCTATATTATTTGGCTGCCTTATTTTCAAATGTATTTGGAAATCCTTCCGCTGTTTTGAAGTCCATTCATATTCTCGTTTTCATCACTGGCATTTATTTTCTTGGAAAAACGTTTCGCTTGTTTGTCACCAACTGGATTTTGTCCGTTTTTGGACTAGGTTTGGTCTTCTCCTCAACTATCCTTCTCTATTACGCTGGAAGCACTCTTCCAGATGCGCCAGCCTTTGGTTTCACATTGATCGGAATCTTCTTTTCTTGCTCCGCTATTCAGTCCCTAAATAAGCGTCACTTGAATATTGCCTTCACCTTTTTGGCACTGGCATCTTTAATTAAAATCACTTACGCCATTTATCTGATTTCCCTACCCGCAGTTGTCATCTTATTTCATTTATTTCCAATTCGCAAGATTGTAGTGTTGGCTTCGCTCAGTATGTTCTTCCCAATAGCTTGGTCGATATATTCTAACTGGTACAATGCCATTAATCAAAGTCAGTATTTCCTTACCACTTGGGCACCAATTTGGTCTCTTTCATCAGCCGAAATTCAGATAATACTTGATTACCAGTCCCGATATTGGAGATCGAATTTCTACTATCAGTCGACACAACACTTTTTCCTAATAGCCTGCATTTTCCTAAGTATTCAAAGTCAAAAATCGAATCGTTTGCTTCTTTCATTCGGAGCCATTTCACTCCTAGGATGTTGCATTTATCTAATCCTCTTCTTTGAGAAATTCAAGGATCACGATTACTACCTACTTGTTTTCATTCCTTGCTTTTCAATGCTACTCATAAGCTTCTTGATTGTTCTTGAAAAAATGTGGATCAATAAATATGTGAAAGTCCTTTCATTTTTAGGATTGGCTCTTTTATTTGTACTGAGCAACAACTACTGTCGAATTAAACTAAATCAACGCTTCAACAGAGAAAGCGATATTTACTCTATTATTCATGATCAACTTAGGGGATTTGAAGAAACAATGGAGAATGAGAAAAATAAAGAGGACACAAGATTTTTGGTCATTGGAGATCACACCATGAATGGCAGTTTAGTATTCCTTCAACGCCCTGGAATAACCATTCCGGGTAGCAAATTAAATGATGAGCAATTGAAAGAAACCATAGAAAAGGAACGAATCAACTGTGCTATAGTTCTTGATGCTACATACACTCCGAATTGGTTGGAAACAATTGGATTTAAAAAGCTCACTTCAGAAAATCAATTTCAGACCTATCTCAAAAATTAGGATACTATTGAATGAGAATTTTATGAATGGATCTACATCCTCGTTCGTCTAAATCTTCGCGCAAATAAAGGCCTCTGCGATTAGAATCAAATACTTCTTTATCTTCTACGATTTGACCCAATAAATCAAAGTACTTTGACGACACGCACTTTCCGCAGGACTTTGCAATTTCCGATTCTTGAATAGGCAAATAACTCACGCAGTCACCTGAATAATCAAATGTCTTTATATAATCACCACTGTAAAATGCAGAAAGTCTTATGACACCTATTTGTTCAACGCCCTCAGAAAAACTCGTGTAACTTCCCACTGAAATGATTGCGCCGCTTTCATCAACTATTCCGCTGTACATAAACTCTTCCAATTCGCCTCCAAATGTTGGTGCACCAATGAAAGAATTATTTGTACCAAACATGAATACACATGCATCAGACCCACCAGCGCCATAGTTTTTGGTCATCCCTGGATAAGCCACTAATTCCTCGTAAACAAAAGGTTCTCCAAAATAAAAATCATTGTCCAAGTTAATCTCTTGAAAAAACATTTCAACCCCAAACATATTTAATTGGCCCCTGATTGCCCTTTCCAAACCATCAAGATCTTCAATCCCTGAAAAGTATATGGTATTATTCCCTACATCGGATCCAACACCTGAAAGATCTTGGTTTTCTATCGTCTTTGTGTAAGTCCATTCTTCGCCTCCCTCTGCATTCCATTTGCGAATGATCAGCGCGCTTCCGTCGCTTCCGGTCGTTAATATGCTATTGTCTTCAAGAAGGTCTACATCATTCCAAACCTCCTCTCCTCCTATATCCCAAATCCAAGAATTAATCAAGTTACCATCTTGATCGAAAAACCACAGCGTTGCATCACTACCAATATTATCATTCCCATAACTTTTTCCAACCACAACGTAGCCTTCCGCATATGGAATGACTTTGTATCCAAAGTCCCAATTTGAATTGCCTACATATTTACTCCAAATCTCATTTCCTGCTGCATCGACCTTTATAAGTTGAACGTTGTAATCGCCCAAAATAGGGTCAACTCCATATCCACACAAAATCAAATTGTCATTGTCTCCTTTACAAATGGACATCCCCTTATCCACTCCATCATTACCAAATATCGCTGACCATTGACAATCCAGATTAGCATTCAACTTCATAAGAAGTATTTCTGTGTTTCCATCTATGCTACCGGTAGTCCCAATTAAAGCGTAAGTCCCATCAGAAGTCTGTAATATTTGACGACCTTCCTCGAAAGCACCTCCGCCATATGTATGAACATCGGCTGTCTCATCTTGCCCAAAACTTGAGAAAGAAGCAATGCACCAGAATATGCAAAGTATTAATTTCATATCACCGCCTTTCTAACCTTCACCAACCTCTCCAACATCGCCTCCATCAAATCTAATCGAAGCATATTTGCTCCATCGCTTTTAGCTACTGTCGGATTGGGATGTGTCTCAATAAAAAGTCCATCAACTCCTACAGCAACTCCTGCTTTGGCTATCGTCTCTATCAACTCTGGCTTGCCTCCTGTTACTCCACTACTTTGATTGGGTTGCTGCAAACTGTGGGTGCAATCCAAAACAACCGGCGCAAATTGTCGCATTATTGGTATGCCCCGAAAATCGACAACCAAATCTTGGTAACCAAAGGTAGTCCCTCGCTCCGTTAACCATACTTGTGGATTACCTGATTCCACCACTTTGTCGCGGGCAAATTTCATTGATTCGGGAGATACAAATTGTCCCTTCTTGATGTTTACATATTTTCCAGTAGCAGCCGCAGCCTGAAGCAAATCGGTTTGTCTACACAAAAATGCTGGTATCTGAAGCACATCCACATATCGTGCTGCCATCTCTGCTTCCGGAGCTGAATGTATATCTGTTATCACTGGAACCCCATATTTCTTCCCAGTCTCTTGCAACCATGAAAGCGCAGTCTCATCGCCGACTCCGCTAAAGGAATCTAACCGCGACCTGTTGGCCTTCCTATAAGAAGCCTTAAATACAAATGGTATTTCCAAACGATCGGTCATTTTCTTCAACTCCCCGCACACCTGATCCAAAAGTTCTGCGCTCTCTGCAACACAAGGACCGGCTATCAAAAAAAAGTTATTGCTCTTGTTGTGATCAAACATGTGTTTTGTATTCGTTCTTATCGTTAAAATATCCTTGATATCGCAAGTGAAATATCCCTGCCCCTAAAATCTTCGCCCATCCATCCCAAAATATTCTCACTTCCCAAATGAAAAATGAAATTTTTGAGTGCTGTACTTCGAACTCCTGCTCCTAGTCTGAATCCACTATAACCCCCAAACAACACCTGCTCGGTAAACTGCCATCCACATTTCAAATCCTGACCAAATGCCAATCTCAATTCTGGTAAGGACAATTGGTATGGCTGAACCGCTATTCCTGCATCCACGAAAAAAACATCATTCAACTTGCGGAGCATCCGAACTCGAATATCTAGCGGCAAGGCAATCCAACGACTCTTCTGCTCCATAGTATAACCAATAGTGTCCTCCAAATTTGGAAGCGAAAGGTCTTCATCCAAATCAAATAAATCTCCTATGTCAAATCCTGTCCATGTGAATGTACTGTCTAAAGTGTAATTCTCGGTCTGACCATTCCACTTGATAAAACCAATGTTGTATGCGCTGATTCCAAACCAGCCTTTGTTGTCTTTCATAGGGATATTCCAATCCATATCAAACGCAGCACCAAGTCCCTTTCCAGAGCCAAATCCTTTTTTGTCGGGATCTGCGCGATACATTTCTCCTTCATAAGAAAGCTGAATAGAATCCAATGCCGACGTAGTATAAATACTCGCGTCGCGCAGATGAATTGAGGTGTAATCCTGACCGCTCACAAAACTTAATCGATACTGTGAATATGTCCGCTGATTTACGATGCCTACGCTAAACTTCTGAAACGCTTGGTATCCTGCATAAAATGGACCGAGTTCCCTCTTCTCTCCGGCCCATGCGGTATTTCCCCTGAATAAGAGTGAAAACATGTTTTGTGAAAATCCAACGTATCCATGATTTTCGGTAGAGATACCAACAGTCATTTGAAGACATGGATCATTGAATAAACCACTACTGAGGTCCCACCACTGCATGGATATTTTTGCGTCAAGTCCTGCTCTATTCTGCTCGCTGGCATTTCCTACAAGCTCGTCAATCGTTTCATCTGCAATATGTCCTCCAAGATACATTTTCTCCATAAATCCATTGTGAATCAAATCACTTCCAAAGGCACCCAGACCAGAGACCTCGAGGTATGCATGTTTTTCGCGAAACAACGAATCATTGTGAAAAAGCAAAACAGCATTGGTTTGAGCAAAGAACTGTTCTGCCGCTGTCAAAAAAAGAAACGAAACGAGTATGTATCGCATCATTCTCATTGAATACTGATTTGGGTTCCGGCTCTTGTTGTCAATACAAAATCTATGAAGTTGTCTTCAGTCAATTTGATAAACTCAACCGCTTCTGGTGTATCGAAAGTGATTTCAAGAAACAACCTGTTTGGTGCATTCAAATTGTCGATCACAAATTGCGTGACAGGTATTGTGAAAACTGAAGTTTGTGGTAATACAAGAAAGCCGTCAGTAGTAAGTCCAGTTGTCATGGTCGTGCTATCAATCAAATTCGAAATCCACTCTGAGTCTTCATTTCGAAGCACAAGATTAATCTCCGCGGAAAATGGAAAACCATTTGTCAAGTGCAGAAACAATTCGCCGTTTGCCACTAAATCAATAGAATCTCCTGTAAGCTCTATCTCCCGACTTAAAGCAAGTCCACTCATCCCGATACACAAAGGCACATCAATATTCATCCATGCGTTTAAGGTCTTATCGGTGTATATGAAATCATTGTTGTCGCTGATGTTGCCCAATGGATTAATAGTTATATCAGCGTCAATTTGCACCTGATTGGGAAGGGTTTCTATGAAAACATCCACATTACTATTAGATTCTGAAATAGCAATATGCTGGTAGGTTGGAAAAATCTGATCACCAATTTGGGTAGCTCTCGTAACATTGATCTGTGAGAGCAAGTCCGGACTATTCAGCGAATTGGATAATGCACTATATGTATTTACGGCGAGCAATTGATTGAATTGGATCTGCGCATCGGCACCCACAAAATTCTCGACTTCAAAATCAACACTGATTTCACTGAGATTCAAAATTCCCTGGGGCAAATTCAATGCATCACCAAAGTCGACAGTTTGATCGAGCGAATATTGATGTTGCCCAAAGTATCCTCGGGCGTAACTGATTTGTGGATCTACGATTTTGAGTTCTATAGAAACACTATCCATCCCGAAAATCTCAGCATTCACAGGCGCATCAGCAGATGTTTTCACAATGATGTGAGAAAGTAAGGTGTTGATTTCATTTCCACTTTCACCTGTAAGATCCATTTCATAACCACTGAGGTCGAGTACACCGAAACTAATATCCGGATTGGAACTTGATCCAGGTTCAGTATTGGCAACCAAGACAGCCATCTCACCATTTTTGGTAACGCCTGGAAGCTCGTATGTACATGTGAGATAGCCATTGATATAATTTCTTACGGTATACTCCAGCATGCCTCCTTTTACATGCACTTCTTTGAGAGAAGCTTGAGAAACATTTAGACTATTTTCCTCATCTATTCCAATGATCGATGAGTTTGGTGGAATAGAGAATGGACCACCAATGAGCGGTACTAATAAACTTTGTTTTATGGTGGTATCTGGAATGCTGACTATAGAATCAAGATTTAGGTCTGTCAGATTCTCACTAATGATCAAATGCCACAAACCTGTTTCGTCCAGACTCAGAAGGCTGTCGGCTACCATGTCGCCAAGTGATAATCGACCATGTGCAATTGGTCCTGCTGCATTTATATTCCATGTAGTGGCCTCTTCTCTGATGCAAGAAGCCAAAGAAATTGTGAGTATCAGCAAACACCAGATCTTCGCTTTAAAATTGATCATCATATTCACCTTTGTGTGCTTATGCCATTTATTCCGTTTCTTCATCTTGTTCTCATAAGTCGTACACCAGCAAATAAAAGTGCAAGCACTATTGGTATAACGGCTATGTGCAAACGCTGTGGAAGAAAGTACCAACAGATAAGTAATAACCCCAATACAGCCATGTAAGTTGTAATATACTTTCTCCACTTAAGCAACTTCGTCGAAGGTAGAACTGCAATGACAAGATTGATAGGATTCGCCCAAAGTAGATTGAAGTTATACGCAGTGGCGGTGTGATCGGTAAAAAACCAGAGGAAGACCAAAACCAAACCGATTATTCCAGTAAAAAACATGGTTAATCGATCGGTCATTATATAGTATTTGCGTTTCTTCAAAAAGATTAAACCCACTATTACGCATACCAGCAACCATGCAATGTTCACATTGAGTGGCGAAAAAATGGTTGGCTCCGTCTCTGTAACCTCGGGAAGGAGAATTTCTTCGGTACTTCCAATGAGCGGACGACCATCTATTTTTGCCTCAGCCAGTCGTTTGAAAACACTATCAGGTAAAAACATACTTTGACCGTAAGCCATCTTCTTGTCGCAAGGCAAACCCAATGCTAGGTCTATTCCGTAATCGCTCCAAGGATGATGTTTCAGATAAGTATCGATTGCACTTCTAAAGGTGTATTGATCGGCATGCACATCCGTTATCTCTAGTTTTCCGTGAGTAGCCTTTCGTAAAATCTGCTCTATACGGGTTGCACAGTTATCATAAAAAAAATCGTATCGATAATTTCTGTTCTCCGGTTTGTAATTCTCTTCCAAAAGAAGAAACAAATGGTTACTCTCATCTACACTCAAATCAAGAACTTGTTCCGTAACTCCTCTTCCTTCGTTTAAGTACTCGCTATTAAAATCTTTGAAATCGTATCGACTTAAACTATAATCAAGCTTTCCACGAGCGAATTTCATGTAAAATCCATCTTGGTAACCATCGAAAGTTCCGTAGTTGTATATGATATCGTATCCCTGAGAACCATAAATGACGGATCGAATGCGGATAGCCGAGTGACCAAAAGTTGAATACAGTTCGCTTCCCGGGGTACATGTAAGAACCGAAACTACCATAGTAGAATCGAGAGTTAGCGTTGTTGTCTTTGAAGATGAAACGAGGCCAATTGAAACAAAGGAAAAACACAGAATAATTTTGCGAACTAATGAACGCGAGATTATAGTCTTCATATTGCTACCTCCCCTTCAAAAACTTCGGCTACCGGACCTTTGAGCGAAATTTCACCAAATCCTCCATCTTCCCTTCTCTCAAATCGAACTGAAAGTTTTCCACCACGTGTCTGCACATGAATTTCGTTGATCTTATCTTTTGCCAATGCCACCGAAAGCGCAGCAGCCGTTACTCCTGTTCCGCATGAAAGAGTTTCATCTTCTACTCCTCGCTCGTATGTACGAATGCTGATGCTATCCGGACTTGTTTCGTTGACCACATTTACATTGATGCCTTTTTCTTTATAGGTCGCACAGTATCTGATATTTCTGGCCATTGGCAATAAATCGACCTTATCCACGTCGTCTACCAAAACAATAAGATGTGGCGAACCTGTATCTAGAAATAAACCGTGATCGCGTTCCACTATATTGAGCACATCGCGCATCGAAATTTCCACTTGCTTTTCAGACACAGAGCCGGAGTGAATGCCATCTATCGCATCAAAGGAAACGACAGACCCTGCAATGCCCTTCTGATGTGCAAAATGGACGGCGCACCTACTTCCATTGCCGCAAAAACTCACCGACCCATCGGGATTGAAAAAATTAACATAGAAATCAGCTTTCTCGCTTTTTTCTATTAGAATCAATCCATCAGATCCGATCCCAAATTTGCGATCGCACAGTTGGCGTATCTGTTCTGTCGAAAGCAGGAGCTCTCCCGACATATTGTTCACCAGAATGAAATCATTTCCAGTTCCCTGGTATTTTGTAAATTGAATTTTCAAGGAGTCAAGTGTAAACCCAGATTATAAGTGCACGAATTTAAGGGAACCTCGAAAAACCTCTTTCACGTTTCGGCAAACAAAGTAATCGAAGGGAAATATCCTCATCCCTTTTGGGTCTTTAGGGGACTTCTTAAACCTGTTTTGTGTTTCGTGGTCGTCGAAGATAAATTCCTGACCTTAGTCAGAAAAGGCGCATAGCTAGGCTCTCTGCAACTGAGATTTGGTAATGTATTCGGGCAAATCAAGTGGTAGAAATCAATGTAAACTTGACGATTTACCAGGTGTTTTCTTCCATTTAGTTTTGAGCATCCCGCGATTAGCTTCCCTTGTATTTCTGAAGGTCGGCTCGCGGGATTTGACCTGAGAGAATTTAGTGCGATTTGTCATAAATGCGATTTTGGTCGAAACGTGAAAGAGGTTTTTAGAGGTTCCCTTGCATAGGTTTTCACGGCTCCACGCAGTTTTCTCCGATTATTGATTCACAATTCTAAACAAAGCATGCCTCATTCCCCGAGCACAAACCTTAACTTGCGGCCCTTTAATACCGTAGAGATATCTGTAATAATCCAATACCGTTTTACCCCATTGGTCTTTAACAGCTGCTCTCACTGCTTTTACCACGGCATGCCTAAAAAATGGTCCAAACTATTTTATAAGCTCAATTGTATAATATGCTAAATCCGGCCTAAAAGGAATGTCAATTACAGAGAAATCTGCTTCTACTGCAATATCTACAGATAAATTGCTCAAAGCGTGGGAATTGATGACCACTGCAAGGAGCATGTCTGACATATATGAGCTCAACGCAAAGTTCACCAGTAAATATGTACATGCTACATCGCGAGGCCATGAAGCCTGCCAATTGGCTTTAGGTATGCACCTTAAGTCGCAGGATTTTTTGAGTGCCTATTATCGAGACGATAGTATTTTATTGGGAATTGGAGTAAGTCCTTATGAACTGATGCTTCAATTGATGGCGAAAAAGGACGATCCATTCAGTGGTGGACGCACATATTATAGCCATCCCTCCCTTCGAAGAGACGATATGCCGAAGATTCCGCATCAGTCCTCAGCTACTGGAATGCAGGCGATACCCACCACAGGTATAGCAATGGGACTGCAATACCGAGAAAAAACTGGTCTATCGAAATATGCGACATATCATGAAAAACCGATTGTAGTTTGTTCGATTGGCGATGCGGCAATGACGGAAGGCGAGGTGGCAGAAGCATTTCACATGGCCACCCTCAAAGGTTTGCCGATTATATTTTTCGTTCAAGACAATGAATGGGACATTTCGGCACATTCCTCTGAAATAAGATTTGGGGATGCCACAACTTTTGCTCGTGCTTTCCCCGGAATGAAAGTTAAGTCGCTCGATGGAACCGATTTTTTTCAGTGCTATCAAACGATCGGAGAAGTGGTTGAAAGTGCTCGTATTCTTAGAAAACCATGGTTGGTGCATTGCAAAGTTCCGTTGCTCGGCCATCATACAAGTGGTGTTCGAAAGGAGTGGTATAGGCACGATCTAGAGGAAGCAGAAGCGCGCGACCCATATCCGAAATTGAGAAATCAACTACTTCAAGAGGGAATATCAGAGGCTATTCTGAAAGAAATTGAGGAAAAGTCAACCGAAACTGTTGCATCGGATTACCAAAAAGCCATGCAAGCTGACGATCCTGAAGAATCTGATCTCTTCAACTTCATGTATGCCCCAACTCCAGTGACCGAGGAAACCGGAATCCGGGAACCTGAGGGCAAGGAACCAACGGTAATGGTCGATTCTGCGCTTTTTGCCATGCAGGAAATATTGACAAAGCACCCCGAAGCCCTGTTGTATGGTCAGGACGTAGGACGCAGACTAGGTGGTGTCTTTCGTGAAGCTGCTACATTGGCCGAAAAATTTGGTGATGACCGAGTTTTTAATACACCCATTCAAGAAGCATTCATAATTGGAAGTACCGTGGGAATGTCGGCGGCAGGACTTAAACCCATTGTAGAGGTGCAGTTTGCGGACTATATATGGCCAGGATTAAACCAATTATTTACTGAAGTCAGCCGCAGCTATTATCTCAGTAATGGAAAGTGGCCCGTGAGCGCTGTAATACGAGTTCCTATTGGTGCATATGGCAGTGGCGGACCCTATCACAGTAGCAGTATAGAAAGTATATTGGCTAATATCAGAGGTATCAAAGTTGCCTATCCAAGCACGGGTGCCGACTTAAAAGGATTGCTGAAGGCTGCTTATTATGACCCTAATCCAGTGGTGGTTCTCGAGCACAAAGGACTCTACTGGTCGAAAGTAAAGGGAACAGAAGAAGCAAGAACCATAGATCCCGATGAAAACTACATGGTGCCCTTGGGAAAAGCCCGCATTGCCCTTGAAGCCACAAATACCGGGAAAAAAATCTCCATAATCACTTATGGGATGGGTGTTTATTGGGCTAAGGCTGCTGCCAAAAATTTTGATACCCAGATCGAAATTGTGGATCTTCGAACCATTCAACCTCTCGATGAAAAAGCAATATTTGAATCTGTGAGAAAATGTAATCGCTGCTTGGTACTCACCGAAGAACCCGTTCCAGGTAGTTTTGCGCAAAGTATCGCTGGACTTATTAGCGAACACTGTTTTGCATCACTCGACGCTCCTGTCATGACTCTTGGCAGCGCCACAACCCCTGCAATCCCTTTGAATAGCACTCTTGAAGCGGCACTTCTCCCCAACGCTGAAAAAGTGGCCCAAAAGTTGAAAGCATTGCTCGATTTTTAAAACAAAACAATACAAAACAACAACATGAAATCTCTAACCAAACTTCTCATTTTGGCCTTTTTACTGCCACTGGCTTCCATTGGGCAAAAATCTTTTGAAGGAAAATTGAATATGTCCATCCAGTTCACTGCTACGGATCCTTCTATGAAACAAGCAGAAGCTTTTATGCCAAAGGAAATTATCACCTATGTAAAAGGTGCTAAAAGCAGAGCAGAAATGAGTACTCCAATGGGGACTACCATTGTATTGACTGACACGGTTAAAAAAGAAGCATTCGTATGTATGGATATGATGGGCAATAAAATTGCGATGCACGTTCCATTCGATGATATGTCGGGCGAAATGGAAGGTGAATCAAAACCCAAGATGGACATTAAGTACACTTCCGAAACCAAGAAAATTGCTGGTTATAACTGCAAAAAAGCAATTGTAAGTACAACAATAGAAGGTCATGAAATTGTACAAAATTTTTGGTACACAGAAGAAATCCAGAATACGAATCATGAATACAGTGAATTGAAAGGTATGCCGATGGAGTATGATATGAATACTGAAGGTATGAGCCTGAAATACACTGTAACTAATGTGAGCAAAGAAACTATTGCCGACAGCGTGTTTGAACTTCCAGAGGGCTACACCGTAACAACACAAGAAGACCTGATGAAGTCTTTTCCTGTTATCGAAGAAGAAGATTAAAGGAAACGTCTAAAGAAAAAGTAACCGCAATTGAAAAAGTCTCTTCCCTACATCCTCATTATAGCAAGTGTTGTAGTGCTATATTGGTATAGGTACATTCGAGCGCCTCAAATCGAATTCAAACAAGAACCTGTAGTCCAAGTTGCGGAAGTGGGAGAAAATCTTGGGGGAGTTACAGGTCCTGCAGTAGTGCATTTTTATGCCAGTTGGTGCAGACCTTGTATGAGCGAAATGGAATCACTCAACGCTCTTGTGCCCGAATACGAGCGTTACGGGGTCCGTTTCTTCCTCGTAACTGATGACAATGATGAAGAGCTTCAAATGCTTGGAATGAGATATCCAAATCTCAATAGAGTTCAACAGATACCTTCTTTGAAGGATCTTGGAGTGCACTCTATCCCTGCTACATATTGGATTAATGAAAAGCAGGAAATTGTGCGAAAGAATACCGGTAAAAATGATTGGGGTGTAAATCTCTTGAATCAAGATGTAGCAGAACTCCTGAAAAAATAAATAAATTGAAATGAGTGATCAGAAAACAGACAAAGAAGTAACAGTAATTATAGATGGGCAGGAAACCACTTTTATGCTTTCACCCAAAGGTGAAACCATATTGAATACAGCGTTAGACAAGGGAGTTGACGCGCCTTTCAGTTGCAAAGGCGGTATTTGCACAACTTGTAAAGGAAAGCTTGTAGAAGGACAGGTTAAGATGGATGCCAATTTCGCTCTAACCGATTCTGAAATAAAACACGGTTATATTTTGGTTTGCCAATCGCACCCAGTAACGGATAAAGTTGTGATAACTTGGGATTATTGAATTCAGGGGAACATTTAAAAAAATCTATCCATCAAAATTGATTGTTTGACGTACAATTTGGGCAGACTAGCGAATTTGTATAAGAGTGCTCGTGTATTTTACACACTTTTGTATTATCTAATTTATGGGCGGTCCATCAAAGACTCTCTTAGTTAGTTTTGGTTAAGTTAAGGAAAGCCTCCGGAAAAGTCTGGAGGCTTTTGTTTTAAAGTTCATCTTTTTCCCGAAAATCAGAACGCACTTTCCTTCAACTATTAACGGGCTTTTGGTAAAAAACACAAGAAGTTTGAGGGTTTCTCTTTGGGGATTTCAGTGTGTCAAGAAATAAATACCTCTATTAAAATTTTAGAGAAAGGATTTTAACTCCATATACAACTTGTGAATCGGTAAGCCCATAACATTATAATAGGATCCTTCCAATTTGTGAATTCCAATGTATCCGATATACTCTTGAACGCCATACGCTCCTGCTTTGTCGAATGGACGAAACTTATGAATGTAATACTCAATTTCCTCTGAGGTGAGTTCAGTAAAAGAAACCAATGTTCGATCTACAAAAGACACTTTTTTCGATTTGCTCAGAATAGAAACTCCAGTGAACACTTCATGATCCTTCCCACTCATCTCCATGAGCATACGACAAGCATCTCCAAAGTCATTCGGTTTGTTCAACACATGATCATCAACCCAAACAATGGTGTCAGCAGTAATTACAATTTGATTTTCGGCAAGGGTCGATTCGAACTCCCGAGACTTCTCTTGGGCCAGAAACAGCGCTATTTCTCCGGCCTTCAAATTTTCGGGAAATCGCTCGTCTATTTCGCGGGTCTCAACTGTAAATGGAATATCCAATCCCGAAAAAAGTTCTTTCCTTCTGGGACTTTGTGATGCAAGTATTATCTGCTTAGACTCGAATGATAATGGGGCTTTCATATCAAATTTTTCAAAGCCGCAATCTAATGACGTATCACCTCAACACTGCAACAGTACCATGAATTTCACCTGCCGTGCCGTCATCCATGATGTATTGAAAGAAATAAACATATACTCCCTCAGGCACAAAATAATCGCCATTCATTTTATTTCCAGTCCAATATTGCTTGGGATCTGAGCTTCTGAAAATGGGTTCGCCCCATCTGTCGACTACAACCATTTCATAAGAACTCAATCGATAAGTTTCTGGTCGCCACACATCGTTTACTCCATCTCCATCTGGAGTAAATGCATTTGGGATGTAATAAACAGAAGAGCAATCAACGAATGTTACTTCTATTTCATCGTAAGCCATGCCGCATTCATTTTCTGTCATTACCCATATCAACTGATTGTGGTCTACAAGAATAAAATCGACATCTTCCTCTCCATTGCTCCATTCATAGCCAGTATTGGCTGCATTACCTGCATACAAATAGACAGGCTCATCAATACAACCTTCAATATCCGGACCCAAATCGGCAACAGCCAAATCAAGAACATCAATAAAAGCTGTATCTGAAGTCATACATTGCCCGTTCCACAATTCGACAGAATAAAATCCTTCTGTTGATATATCAATGAAATCAGCAGTCACCCCTGTACTCCAAATTCCTTCTTGCCCAGCGTATAGCGAGGTGACATCTCCCGGACATATCTCCTGATCCGAACCTAATTCCAAATAAGGATAAGAGAGCACACTGAGATTCACCGTATCAAAAGCCGGACACCCCAAGTTTGGATATGTGAACACATACATTCCGGCAATTTGTGTTTCCATTGTTTGACCTTCTATTCCATTCGACCAAAGACCAGAGAAAGGAGCTTCAAATAGGGCCGTTTGTCCCACACAAACTTCTTGATCGGTACCCAAATTGATATTTGGGATTTGTGTCACCGAAACTGTCATTTGATCCATTGCCGAGCAGCCATCCAAAGAAACTGATACCGTGTAAATACCTTCTTGAAAAGCGAGAATGGAACTACCTGCATTGTTATTCCAACTTATGCTATCCCACGTGCCTTCCTCCGAAATCAAAATTGAATCTCCCTCGCAAATAGTAATGTTCGGACCTGCATCGGGAATAGGTGCCGGAGTAATTTCAACAACCATTGACTCTTCAACAGGACAAATTCCATCGATGAAATATTCTATTTCGGGATTCAGAGAGTTTGCTGATTGCGCGTCGAAGAGCCCTGAATTTTGATTCAAAATACCTTCTCCGCTCCATATACCACCTAATAGATTGGCCCCAAGTAAAAAAGGATCCTGATCATAACATATCAATCCCGGATCATTCAGTACTAATAACGCAGGCGATTCAATCCAGATTGAGTCCACTGCTGTGGCTGGACATATCCCCAAAACCTCATATTCTATCAAATTACTTTCAAGACTTGCAACAGAAGGATCAAACAATCCTACAAATGAATCAACTATTCCATTGCCGTACCATAACCCCCCCGGTGTATCACTCGTGAATAGAATTGTCTCGTCGTTTATGCAAGCCGCATCGGGCAACTGAACAATAGGTAGCGGCGCATACATCACTTCTATGTAATAGGTTGAGGTGCTCGATGAGCAAGCGCCTATTCCACCTCCTGTGTAGAATACAACTTCATAACTTCCGGGAACCAAACCCGAAGGATTAAAATAAGCTTCGAAGCCTACAAACTCAAGCCCCTCTCCATAACCTGCAGAGTTAAATGGATCGAAAAAATCCAATAACACGGGTTCCGAACTTTGACACAGTTCACCCAAATCATAGTCGTAGACGTTATTTATATATCCTTGCACATAGACCGAAATAGTGGCTGGATTTACGCAAATTTCATCTGGAGTAAAAAGGAAAACATTGTTACCAGCGAAGCCGGAAAAAATTCCGGATTCAGGATCAATATTTCCCCCCGACCATGTGCCTTGAAACGAAGAATAAAGCTGACCAATTGCATTTTCGCACATAAACTCCGGCCCGCTTAGTATTGGAGTTACCCATGGCACAGGAGTGAAAAGAACTGAATTATTTCCACCGCCATTGCATCCCAAACCATCTCCATCTTGCGGAGAAACCAGGTTGTTATTTTCATCATAACACATCCAATCCAGGCTAAAAACAGTAGGCACTAGGGGAGCTGGAAGCGTAATGTCAAGAGAGGAAGTTGAATCGGCTATAAATAACCAAGGATCTGCATTCCATTCATAACCACAGGAGATATTCACGGGTTCTATGGTTTGTAAGGGAACGGTAAATATCGAAGCTGTTCCGGGAGAGCATGAATTGTCATTGATGGGAGAACTGAAGCCCGAAGGTGTACTATAACTTACTGGTTGTTCCTGATTACAAATATTGATGCCATCGAATTGAATGCTGGCCGATGTAAGTGCTCCTACATCCAAACCTATGCAATCATAAATTTGAACGGACCATCCTGCACTGGTTGCATCACAACCATAAATTGTAGACCAATTAATGGGCGTACTTCCGGGTCCATAATTCCCATAAGTGCCGCTGAGCGAAGAAGGTGCGTTTGCACAAACATTCAGGGTGGCAGACGACTCCGTTGTAAAACACAAATCGATTACATTATTGCCTGAGTTGCACACAGGTCCTTGTCCAATAGCACCGGGATTAGGAGATAGCAGAACATTAGGGCTCCCGCACGAAGGAGGACCCACCAAATAAAAGCCCAGATCAGAAACCCATGTATGATTGGCATCGAAGCAAACTGTGATTTCCGTGGTTGCATCAATATACATCGGATCGGGAGGAGGGTTGTAGTAGGAAGTGAGAGATCCCGGTTCGATGGTTGCCCAGAGATGCACTTGAAGACAATTAGCCTCTTGAAAAACCTGAATATTGCCAGGGTCACTCCACCCTATCCATGCACGATCGCAAAGAAGAAGCACTCCATTGATATCAAATACGCTTACCCGATAGCAACCAGGCTGAAGATTCACAATTGCAGAAGTAAAGACGTCATTTTCCGTAGAAAAGGATATCCACTGATTCAAACCGATATCCAACATTTGCCAAACAAAGTCGTATGGACCCTGTCCGAAGTCGGGAGTAATAGACAGATTTCCGGGCTGATTTTCGTAAAAGTAGAAGATCGAATCATTCGCAGCTCCATTGGTGTAGGAGGTTTCCGCGTATCCGCAATAATCTACGGACGTAATCTGAGATAGACCGGACTGCGCAAACAGAAAGCTCAACACAGCAAAAAAACATATTCTCATTAAATACAGCAAAAGGATCAGGTTTGATAATGCTCTATGGAAGCACTATGGTACAAACTAAGCTAAATTACAAAGGGTTGCTTTACCGGAAGGAATAGTTCGGGTATCTTTCGATATTCCGTGGATCCCTACGCGAAAAAAAATCTTGTAAAATGTTGATTCTTCTTGGATAATAAATGCGATCCGCTCATTCTCAAAAGGTTCAACGATGTAATTTTGTGCAGATATGCATCAAACCATCATTATCCTAGATTTTGGTTCGCAAGTCACCCAACTTATTGCCCGACGGGTGCGCGAACTGAATGTATACTGCGAAATTCATCCTTGGAACAAAATTCCGGATTTGCACGACAACGTAAAAGGTGTGATCCTAGGAGGAAGCCCATTCTCTGTATTGCAGGAAAATGCGCCGGTCCCTCATGTTGAAGACATTACATCCAAGTTTCCCGTACTTGGGATTTGCTATGGTGCCCAATTGATAGCAAAATTAAACGGCGGAGAAGTTGCCCGCTCCACACACCGCGAATACGGTAGAGCCAATTTGCAAATAGTTGAATCTTCCGCCTCGCTCATGAAGGAGGTGCCCCTGAACTCTCAGGTTTGGATGTCGCATGGTGACACCATACTGAATGCAGGCGCTGATGCGGAAGTTATTTGCTCCACAAAAGATGTTCCCTTCGCCGGATACAAAATCAAAAACAAGAATATTTTCGGCGTCCAGTTCCATCCCGAAGTCTATCACAGCACCGATGGAAAACAAGTGCTCGCCAACTTTGTAATAGATATATGCGGCTGTAAAGGCGATTGGACTCCATCGTCGTTTGTAGATGAAACCGTTGCCGAACTCAAAGCGAAACTCGGAAATGACTCTGTAATAATGGGTCTCAGCGGAGGAGTGGATTCAACGGTTGCTGCTGTATTGATTCACAAAGCAATTGGGGATCGACTGCATTGCATTTTTGTGGATAACGGATTGTTGCGCAAAAATGAATTTCAGCAAGTCCTAGACGGATACCTCAACATGGGTTTGAATGTAAAAGGTGTCGATGCCACTCAAAAGTTTTATAAAGCTTTGGATGGCTTGTCGGAACCTGAAGCAAAACGCAAAGCAATTGGAAAAGCATTCATCGACGTCTTTGACGAAGAATCTAAAAAAGATAATGACGCAAAGTGGTTAGGTCAGGGAACCATTTACCCGGATGTCATAGAAAGTGTATCGGTAAGTGGCGGTCCTTCACAAACCATCAAAAGCCATCATAATGTTGGAGGTCTTCCCGACTATATGAAGCTCAGTGTAGTTGAACCACTCCGATTGTTATTCAAAGACGAAGTTCGACGTGTAGGTAAGGCAATCGGGATCAAAGATGAGATTTTGGGAATGCATCCATTTCCGGGACCCGGTTTGGGAATTCGCATTTTGGGAGAGATTACTCCAGAAAAGGTACGCATCTTGCAAGAGGTTGATTCGATTTGGGTAGGCAGCCTAAAAAAAGAAAATTTATATGACGAAGTGTGGCAAGCAGGTGCCATTTTACTTCCAGTGCAAAGTGTTGGTGTAATGGGCGATGAACGCACATACGAGCAAGCTGTTGCCCTTCGTGCTGTCAATTCTACAGATGGAATGACCGCAGATTGGAGCAGACTTCCTCACGAATTTTTGGCAGCGGTGTCAAACGAAATCATTAATAAAGTAAAAGGTGTAAATCGCGTGGTCTATGATATAAGTTCTAAACCACCCGCAACTATCGAATGGGAATAAATACCCGAGAATACGCAATCATGAATAGATACCTTCAGGTTTTATTTGTTTTATTTCTTTCTTCAATGCTTTGCTCCTGTCGCTCTGCTGGGCAAATAACTGCTCCTGTTCAGACATTCGAGGGCACCGAGTATTTCATGCATACTGTAGATAAAAAACAGACGATGTATGCCCTCTCTAAATTGTATCAAATACAAATGAATGATCTGCTCTCGGCCAATCCGGGCAGTGATAGCGGTATTAAGGAAGGACAGATCATTAAGGTGCCAGTAAAAAAATCGGGCTATGCAAAAACAAATGAAACCTCTCTCCTATTGCATGAGGTTCAACGAAAAGAGACTTTGTTTTCCATTGCTCAGCAGCACAATGTTTCGGTAAACGATCTCACGGCTGCAAATCCCGGAAGCGATGTGGGTATCAAGAAAGGTCAAATGTTGCGCATTCCTCAACTCGATAAAATAAAACCAACGGATAATCCCAAAGCCGGATTCTTCGAACACATAGTGGCTCCGGGTGAAACACTATATGCTCTTTCTGTAAGGTTCAAAGTAAAAGTGGATGAAATCAAAACCTTGAATCAACTCACCTCCGACTCTCTTCGCGAAGGCATGGTATTGAAAATCCCGTCGGATGATGTGAAACTTAACGAACCGACTGAAATTGTGGATGAAATACCCGTTTTAGGTGGAAAGAAAGATCATTACGGAATCGCTTTGATGCTTCCATTTTATGCTCAATTCGGTGACTCATCATCTATGGATCCTAGAGATGTTCTTCAGCGTGAAGCTTCTTTGGATATCTATAGAGGAATACTTATGGCTCTTGATAGCTTGGAAGAAATCGGATTAAACGCCGACCTCTATGTGTATGATGTACTCGACGGTAGAACAGTCATCGATGAAATATTGAAGAAGCCTGAAATGAAAAATGTAGACTTGATTATTGGTCCTACGTTTCGAGATCCCTTGAAAGAGGTCTCCAACTATTCGACAAAATATGGTGTAAACGTGGTTTGTCCTACACCCCAATCTACAAGGGTCCTATTATCTGCCCCCAATCTATGCAAAGCAAGTCCTTCTGCCATTACAGTAATGGAAGAGCTAGGAGAATATGTAGCTCGCACTCACAAAAATGACAACGTTGTTCTTCTCAGTACTAAAAATCTAGACGACGCCAGGGCTATTCAGGCCTTTAAAGAAAAGTACCTCGCCATAAAAGGTGATACCGCCCTAACTGAAGTGATAACAGGAACCAGTTCTTCTTCCGGTTTAACCTCAAAATTGGTTTCAGGAAAAACAAACGTGGTAGTGGTTCCATCCAATGATCGACTTCTCATTTCCGGATTGATGAACAATTTGGGAAACCGCAGCGACGTGATTTTGTATGGTACCGATGATTGGCAAAACATGGACATCATTGGTGCTGAAGAAAGAGAGAAATTGCGCATTCGCTTTCCTGCTGCTCATTGGGTAGATTATTCCAATCCGCTTGCCATAAATTTTGTTGAAAGCTTCAGATCAAGATTCAAAAAAGAACCTCAAGGTTTTGCCTTTACGGGATATGACATCATGATGTTTTATGGATTGGGTTTGAATGCGCATGGCCGAGGCCTTTCCGCCAATTTCAAAGACATTCCGCAGGAAAAACTCATCAGTTTGGGCTTCGATTATGTCAAAACCGGTTCAGAAAATGGTAGTGAAAACAGCCACATTTTTATCATTGGACACGAGGATTACCGGTTGGTGATCGAAAACAAATGATTTTGTTCAGTGTATGACAATCTGCTGACCCTTCGAAAGAGCGGTGATGGAACTTTGTTTTTCAATTGATTTATTAGCCAATGGAAATAGCATTTACTGCACCCGATAAATGGACGATCTCTCAATCGTTTGAATTGCTTCAAGACAAAATTTGCAGCGGCCTGGAAAGAGCTGATGGCAAATCTGTTTTTCATGAAGACAAATGGGAACGAGATGGCGGCGGCGGCGGTAGAACACGTGTCATTGCAGATGGAAATGTGTTTGAAAAAGGTGGTGTAAATGTGTCTACAGTCTTTGGCAAAATCCCCGAATTCTTGCAAGGACAAACTAAAAACAATGCTAAAGAGTTTTTCGCAACCGGATTGTCCATTGTGATACACCCGTCAAGTCCACTAGTGCCAATTATACACATGAACGTTCGGTATTTCGAAACTGATGGTGGCGACAAATGGTTTGGCGGGGGCCTAGATCTCACTCCTATTTATGTTGATTTGGAAGATGTGCAATTCTTTCATCGCACTTTGAAAAATACCTGCGATCAATTCGACCCCGCATATTATCCTTTGCACAAGCAGCAGGCCAATGACTATTTCTTCATCAAACACAGAAATGAAACAAGGGGAATAGGAGGAATCTTTTTTGATCACATGAGACCTCAAAATCAAGAACATCTGGCACAGCTCTTTGACTATACGGTACAAGTAGGAGAAACGTTTTTGCCTGCTTACCTTCCATTAGTAGAGAAAAGCAAAGGACTTTCTTTTAGCCCAAAGCAAAAACAATGGCAATTGCTCAGGCGAGGCAGGTACGTAGAATTCAATTTGGTTTACGATAAAGGAACCCGATTTGGGCTTGAGACAAATGGCCGAACAGAGTCTATTCTGATGAGTTTGCCGAAGGAAGCAAACTGGCTCTACAACTTTGAGGTGGATCCGAATAGTCCGGAAGAATTTACGCTAAACTACTTGCGAAAAGGAATTGAATTTATACCGTCACCATCCATACAGCCCCAGGCTTAAGTACTGGACTGTTTGGATGTTGCGGGAGGTGTGGGATTAAATTCGATTGTCAACCATTGAAACACCAGGATGTTTCGCTGCATTGAATTTGAAGTCAGCATCAGTCACTGCTCCATTGGCCTTAAAGTTCTTCACTTTGTAGCTCACTTCTCCCCCTTCGCGCATTTTCACGACAATTTTCGACACTTCGTTTTTTGCTTTATCTACATACATCACAATGGTGTGATAAGCCTTGCCTTTAGGATTGTTAGGGAAAAGATGAATTTCGTAGCAAGCAATACCATCGGCTGTTGCAGCAGCATTTTTCATTTCGTGTTTGAAGTCCTTTTCCCAAATAGTAAACATTTCACTGGGATCAAATGAACCGTCTCGCACGTCTTCCAAATTGTCGATTGTGCATGAGTTGTCGTCTTTGCTGTATGTCCAAACAGTAACACCGTCGCAAAACACTTCATAATCCTGAATGACCAAAGAGTACTTCTGCCCTTTCACCTTCACACTTCCTGTTTGAGTTTTGTTGGTGCCACTTTTGGCGTCTTTCAAAGTCATTGTGAAGTCTGATGTGATAGACTGGTATGTTTTTGCCTTTGCAGACAATTTATCTAGAATATCCTTCGAAGTTTGGGCAAACGCAAAGTTGACCAGGACCACTGAGAGGATAAAAAGGGAAATTCGTTTCATAATAAATCTTTAAAATGGTTCGTTTGACGACTTGCTTTTCAAGAACTGTTCCAAACTCATCTCGTCTTGAATATTTACCTTCCTGGCTTTGCTTCCTTCGAAGGGTCCGATGATGCCTGCTGCCTCCAATTGGTCGATCAGGCGGCCCGCACGGTTGTATCCAAGTTTGAGTTTTCGTTGAAGCATCGAAGCTGATCCTTGTTGGGTCATTATTACAATTCTTGCCGCTTCGGCAAAAAGTTCATCGCGATCGTCATCGGCAAAATTACTGAGTTCCGAGCTACTTTCATCTATTACCTCTGGCAAGAGCAATGCACTCGGATATCCTTGCTGGGAGCCAATAAACGCCGTTATTTCCTCCACTTCCGGAGTATCAACAAAACCACATTGAATACGGATCAGATCATTCCCTGTCGAAAAAAGCATATCTCCCCTACCAATCAATTGATCAGCACCGCCGGCATCCAAAATGGTACGCGAATCGATCTTTGACGTCACACGAAAAGCTATCCGTGCCGGGAAGTTTGCTTTTATAAGCCCTGTGATAATATTTACAGAAGGTCGTTGGGTTGCTATGATCAAGTGGATACCAATGGCCCTTGCAAGCTGCGCTAAACGTGCAATCGGGGTTTCTACCTCCCTTCCGGCCGTCATGATAAGGTCGGCAAATTCGTCGACCACCAATACGATGTATGGAAGATATCTGTGACCATTTTCAGGATTCAATCTGCGCTGTACAAATTTGCCGTTGTATTCTTTGATGTTTCTACAACCGGCCATTTTCAGCAACTCATACCGCGAATCCATTTCAATACATAACGAATTCAGTGTTTTCACTACTTTACTTGTGTCGGTAATGATAGCTTCCCCTTCATCAGGAAGTTTGGCAAGAAAATGTCGCTCTATTTTGTTGAATAAAGTGAGCTCCACTTTTTTAGGGTCTACCAATACAAATTTGATCTCCGATGGATGCTTTTTATAGAGGAGCGATACCAGAATAGCGTTTAGTCCCACTGATTTTCCTTGACCTGTGGCTCCGGCCATCAGCAAGTGTGGCATCTTGGCTAAGTCTGTTACAAAGGTCTCGTTCGAAATGGTTTTACCAAGAACAACGGGCAATTCCATGTCGGCGTTCTGAAATTTGTCGGACGCTATGAGCGAGCGCATGCTTACAACATCTGCTTTTGAGTTCGGCACTTCAATACCAATGGTGCCTTTTCCCGGGATGGGAGCTATAATTCGAATGCCCAATGCCGCAAGACTTAGCGCAATATCATCCTCTAAATTCTTGATCTTAGAGATGCGCACACCGGGGGCAGGAACTATTTCATATAAGGTAACGGTAGGACCTATGGTGGCTTTGATTTTAGCGATCTCAATCTTATACTGATTGAGGGTATCCACGATTTTATTCTTGTTTTCTTCGAGTTCTTCTTTGTTGATAGTAGGTGCACCCGTTCCATGTGCTTTGAGCAAATCGATAGGGGGCAGTTGGTAATGACCCAAATCCAAACGCGGGTCATAGGGTCCACTTGCTTTAAGCACTTGGTCAATTTCTGTATCGCTCAGTTCCTCTTCTGCCGGTGGCGCCTCTACTTCCAAATCGCCTACTTGAAATGCCTGTGAAATACTTTCTAGTGACTCACGGATTTCTTCCACTTCAGGTTCTACTTCTGTTTCTATAATTTCTTCCACACTTTGTCCTTCAAATTCATTTCCTCTATACAGATTTGAAACTGAGATGGTAGTAGGTTCAGGTGTTAGAGTAGGTGCAATGGGTTCTTCTTCATCCCACTCATCTTTGTCTGGGGTAATGGCATTGTTCCCCTTTTTTCCCATCTGCCAAAGCCTTGACCAAAATGCCTCTACCTGATGATTGAAATTGAAAATGAGATATGCGGCAAAAACAAAAGCAAGAACGACAAAGGTTCCAATCCAACCCAAAGTAAAAGTCATCCATTCGGTTGCGAAATGACCATAGCCTCCAACTAGATTTTGGTTGCATGTAATATCGATGGTTCGATCGAAGCCATCTACCCTTTTGTGAAATAAAAAACCAATGGCCAATGGGAAAAAGAGCATTCCGAGAACCGAAAGTCTGATGGATTTAAAAATAGGCAGAATGTGCTTGCCCCACCACACTTTCATTCCCCATAAAAAGAGCAGAAACGCGAGAAAGAGAGCCCCAATACCGAAGTATTTATTCATGAAAAAATAAGCTACGTGAGCGCCCATTTTTCCCATCACGTTTTTATATGGAACTTCTTGAGATAGTAACCTTTCAGAATCGGTTTCTAAAACCAATCGCAAGTCATGAGTGGCTGTAAAAAGATAGGACACAAAAGAGGTGAACAAAAAAAGTGCACCCAGCACCATGAAGATGCCGATTATCTTTTTAACCCTTTGATCCGCAAAAAAACCTCTGATTCCACCTGTCTTTTCGTAAACAGGAGTTTCCTTCTTCTTTTTTTTCTTTGGCTTTTCTAGCTCCTCTTCGGGTAAGTCTTCTTTTGGTAGATCCTTGATTGTGTTTTTTGCCACGGTATAAAATGCAAGAAACTATCAGAGCAGAGTCTTAACAGTTTATCGAACGTTTTGAAATTTGTCCAAATGTATCCGCTCTCAAGGCCTTCCTTTGGGCAAGGGCAGCCCTATTATGAACAGTTATATGTCGGTGCATTAGTAACGCAATTCCAATCAATTCATTGGAAAAAAAAGACATTTCAAGAGAAATTCTCAATCTGAATTGAGGTTATAATGCTGAATTTCAATAATTTAAATGTAATTACTTTACTTTTTTTGTCGCATTTTTGAAACTTATCGCTTGTTTCAAACCAAAGACATCGTAAATTCGCACCCCATTTAACGGAAAAGTATCGATGGCAAAGAAAGGAAACAGAGTTCAAGTAATTCTGGAATGTACAGAACACAAGACTTCGGGACAACCCGGCACTAGCCGCTATGTAACTACGAAGAACAGGAAAAATACTCCTGACAGAGTTGAGTTGAAGAAATACAACCCAATTCTGAAGAAAATGACAGTTCATAAAGAAATTAAGTAATACCATAAGTCATGGCAAAGAAGGTAGTTGCAACCCTGCAAACCGGTAGTGGTAAGAACCACACCAAAGTGATCAAGATGGTGAAATCTCCAAAATCAGGAGCCTACACTTTCAAAGAAGAAATCGTACACAATGATGCTGTACAGGCCTGGTTTACAAAAGGCTAAACATCATTTTTCGGCATATTCTGTAAAGGCTTTTTCCTGACCGGAAGAAGCCTTTCTCATTTATCCGCATTCCACTCATGAGCTTCTTCAAAAAACTATTCTCCTCCGAGAAAAAAGAAACCCTCAATCAGGGATTGGAAAAAACCAGAACAGGGTTTTTCTCAAAGCTCTCCCGCGCCATTGCAGGGAAAAGTCGTGTGGACGAAGAGGTGTTGGATAATCTCGAGGAAATTCTAATCGGATCGGATGTCGGCGTAGAAACCACCATCAAAATCATAAAGAGAATTGAAGAAAGGGTTTCGAAAGACAAGTACCTCGGTACCTCCGAACTGAACCAAATACTCAAAGATGAAATCTCAACCCTACTCGAAGGTCACGAAGGTCAAGACGGCGACGAGATCTTTATTCCCAAAGTAGAGGGTCCTTATGTGATAATGGTGGTGGGTGTAAATGGTGTGGGAAAAACCACTACCATCGGAAAATTAGCTCATCAGCTTAAGTCCCAAGGCAAAAAAGTAATGCTCGGTGCTGCCGATACATTCAGAGCTGCCGCCGTAGACCAATTAAAAATATGGAGCGATCGAGCAGGTGTGGCAATAGTAATGCAAGGCATGGGCGCTGATCCGGCCTCCGTAGCTTTTGATACTTTGCAATCCGCAAAAGCACAAGGAATAGATGTTGTGCTGATCGACACTGCCGGACGACTGCACAACAAAGTGGGTTTGATGAATGAGCTCACTAAAATCAAACGGGTAATGCAAAAGGTTAGTCCTGATGCCCCGCACGAAGTATTGCTCGTACTGGACGGTTCGACCGGTCAAAATGCATTTGAACAAGCAAAACAATTCACCGCTGCCACTGAAGTGAGTGCCCTGGCAATTACTAAAATTGACGGCACTGCAAAAGGTGGTGTAGTAATCGGTATATCCGATCAATTTAAAATTCCTGTGAAGTACATTGGTGTTGGTGAGAAAATTGGCGATCTGCAAGTTTTCAATCGCACGGAATTTGTTGATTCACTTTTTGGTCAAAACAGTTAAATACCCCTTCGATTGAAGACAAAAACACAGCGTAAAAACAAGGTCAATGTCGTGACTCTCGGATGTGCAAAAAACATCTTCGATTCGGAAGTGATGATGGCACAACTGAAGGCCAACAAGTTTGAAGTAGAACACGAATCTTCTCATGAAGATCATGAAATAGTGATCATCAATACATGTGGATTCATCGACAACGCGAAGGAAGAATCCATCAACACTATACTCACCTGGGCAGCAGCAAAAAAACGTGGAGAAATTGACAAACTCATTGTTACCGGCTGTTTGAGCGAACGATATAAACCCGAACTCGAAGGAGACATTCCTGAAGTAGATGCTTTTTTTGGAACAAGGGAATTACCGCGTTTGCTGAAAACCCTGAAAGCCGATTACAAACACGAATTAGTTGGCGAACGCTTGCTCACTACACCTGCACATTATGCCTACTTCAAAATTTCTGAAGGATGCGATCGCCCCTGTTCCTTTTGCGCAATTCCGCTGATGCGTGGGAAACACCTTTCTACTCCAATGGACGATTTGGTAAAGCAAGCGAAAGACCTCGCAGCCAAGGGAACCAAAGAACTTATTCTCATAGCCCAAGATCTAACATTTTACGGCCTCGATATTTACAAAGAAAGAAACCTAGCGGATCTCCTCAAACGTTTGAGCGATGTAGAAGGAATAGATTGGATCCGATTACAATATGCTTTCCCATCCGGTTTTCCAATCGATGTGCTTGATGTAATGAGAGAACGTGAAAACATTTGCAATTATCTCGATATGCCATTGCAACACGCTACGGACAAGATGTTGAAGTCGATGCGGAGAGGAATTACACGAGCGAAAACGGATGAACTTATTCATACCATTCGCGAAAAAGTGCCGGGCATTGCACTGCGAACTACTTTGATCAGCGGATATCCTGGTGAAACACAAGAAGATTTTGAAGAAATGCTTCAGTGGGTAAAAGACATGCGATTTGAAAGGCTCGGCATTTTCAATTATTCGCACGAAGAAAATACCCATGCATTTTCTTTGGTGGATGATGTGCCCGCAGAAGAAAAGAAACGCCGAGCTGATGTAATCATGGAAGCTCAGATGGAAATTTCGTATGACCTTAATCAAGATAAAGTCGGCAAAACATTGAAAGTTCTTGTTGATCGAATTGAAGGCGACACATTTGTTGGTCGCACAGAATTTGATTCACCCGAAGTGGATAATGAAGTGGTGATCGATAAATCGGAACACTATTTGAGACTTGGTGATTTCGCAGAGGTGAAAATTGAATCTGCAGAACATTTTGATCTGTTTGGAATTCCCGTAGAGTGTTAGGTTATACGAATTCTGCTTATTACATAGTCCAAACTATTTTATAATCATGAAGTGGTACATGCCGTTATAGGCCAATGGAGTGAAACGGAGTTGGACTATTACAGATACCTAAACGGTATTATACCCCTAGGACTTAAGTCAAGAGCCATGTTTAGGGCTTCGCCCCTATCTCTGCACGATCAATTTCTCTATGGAAGCGATTCCACGATGGGTCATAAATTCGACCATGTATGTGCCTGCAGGGAGATTCAAACCATAAACATCCTTTTGAAATCCGCTCAAATTATTGAAGGTAAATGAATGTGCAATTCTTCCATCGATACCCCTGATGTTGAGACTTTCAAGAGACTCCAATTTTCCGCCTATCACAAACCTGTCGCCCTTGGATGGATTGGGGAAAACCATAAATTCATCGTCTCTATAAAATTCGACAACAATCGGCGGTGCGTATTCAAATTGACCATCGAAGTCCACCGATTTGATTCTATAATAACTCGTTCCTTCCCAAGGATTCATGTCCAAGTTGGCATAGTAAATTGTATTGAAAGAATTGCCTGCTGCTTTTTGGTCAAAAACATATTCCCAGTGAATAAGATCGTTAGATTTTTCTACTTCAAAATAATCGCTGTTCACTTCTGTGGCCGTTACCCAATTTAGAACTACATGTTCATCTTGCGGAAAGGCTTGAAAACTTAGCATTTCGACAGGTAGAAAAACGATAGCACAGGCATCGGGCGCTGCGCCGGGTGTACCGTCTAGAAAAACGTTGGGCAGTGTGATCAATGTTGTTGGCGCATAAACACTACCGTCCAAGTTCATTCGTCGAATCTGAAAATTGAAATTACTTGAGATGATGCCATCTGTGGTAAGCTGAGCAAATAGGACCCTATTTGCTGCATCAGGCATACCTGTAGTATTTGGATATGATGTTGCATTTACCAATCCCAAACCAAAAATAGGTTCACAATTCGAACTAAAATTATTACCTGCAATATTCTCCCATAAATTCCAACAATTGCCAGTAGGAGATGGCGCAGGAATGAGATTCATGCCGAAACTATTGTTATCAGCATTGATGGTAAACCAAGAGTCGTATTGCAGTTCAGGGAAAAATGGATAAAACGCTGCGTTAACATCAGTTGCTACTTCTCCTCCACCAATTTGGGCTTGAAAGAATTTTGTAGTTGTGTTTGTATACCATTCACTAGCACCATTTCCTCCTTGCCATCCTTGCAATTCCCAGTTGGGTTGATTGAAACAAACATAAGCTCTCCAAGTCCTGGCGGAAGCCGGATTAGGAATTACTTGCTGAGCATCCACTTGAGGATTTATTACTGCCAAAGCAGCAGGAGAAATTATAACTTCTTCGAGAGCCAATCCATTGAAAGGGGATATAACTCCTGCGCAGCTACAATTTAATTGAATAATATCAGAAACGGTAGCTCCGTTGCCATCATTGCAAGCATTTCCCGGAACTATACATGAGCCATTGTCACATGCGGCCGCTGGGTTAAAATTACATGCTGCCGCATTTGTACATCCAAGCATATTGGAGCATGATCCATCGTCACATCCAGCCAATGCATCATAGTTGCAATAGGTAATGTCTGTGCATCCCGGATAAGTGCAAGTACCATTGTCTATCGTACATAATGCACAGTAGTTACATGCCGTCGCATCAGTGCATCCTGAAAGCACTAAAGGAACCACGGTACCATTTACGGTTACGTTCTTGACATATTGAATTTGTGTCGTTACACTGCCATAGAAATAAATTCTGAAATACACTGTACTCGTAGCTGTGAAATCAGTAAAATTCCAAACTGTAGCTACAGGATTACTCGCACAAGTACCTGAGCCATTGGAATACTGAAGACTTGAAGTAGCCAATGCCCAAGTGGTGCCATCGAGGCTATATGATAATCTGAAAAAACCAGAAGCGGCGCTTTTCCAGACTGATGCACTCAATTGTGTCAGATTTAATTGAAATGCTGGGTTCGGAGAAATAGTAAACTGAACTGCAGGAACTGTACTTGCCCAAGATCCAGCCGCACTCAGGCTAGTGGAAGGAAAACCGTTTGTACAAACAGAAGCGGTAAGACCATTTACCCTAGACAAATTAGATCCCGTTGCATTTGTTGCAACCGTCCCAGGGGTTCCAGTAACCGACGTTGTATACTGATACAATATTTGCGAATAGGCAGTTGATCCAATTAAAGCGAAAATGAATACAAACGGGAGAGACAATTTTAGCCCTGCTACCCGAAAACTCTGGGCAGCCCCGAACGCGCGCAATAACATTTTAACGAGAGTCATGTGGTTAATTTTTTCATCCTTGCGGATGGGTTTTGTGCGGTCAAGCTTATAAGGCCTAGCAAATATAACGAAATGTTTGATATCCCCGAATTGAAGACGGATTTAATGCCAATGGTTGTTTGTAACGGTGGTTTTATCTGTTCAACAAAGTTTTCGTGGGGCCTAAGCCCTAATAAGAGTCGTCATAAAGTTTTTGGAAGTCGTTCAAATTGTTTTCCCTACGTGGACCGGAAAGCTGGAGATAAAAACGCATGTTGTAACAATTCTGCACATAATACCAATTCTGTTTATAATACCGTTTATGTATCTGTAATAGTCCAATTTCGTTCCTCTTCATTGGTCTATAACGTCTACTCTCACGGCATTTACCACTCCATGCTTATAAAATAGTCCATCCCGCATTGCGTATTGAAAGTTCGGGCTCATGCCGCCCGGAGCAGGAAGGGTCGGATGTGGAGGGTTGGTTTCACAAGCGCCGTTTCTTGCATCAAACACCCATTTCTTCCGATATTCATCCCCTCAAATTTAAAATCTCCCATTTATGAAAGCTCCAGGCATTGGCTCAAAAGTCACGCACCCCGCATTCGGCGAAGGTGTTGTATACGGTGAAGACGAATACAAATTCAAATTGTTTTTCAAAGATCATGGTGACAAAGAACTTGGTAAGGAATATGATGGATTCGATGTGATCTCCGGAGCTGTAGTTGCGGCCTCTACAGTGCAACTCGAAGATGTGGTTGAAGCTGTAAAAAATGTGTTCGATCTATATTATGAAGTAACAGATATAGTAGAGCTGGGCGACAAATGGGATGGTGGTGTTTTGCTCCTTCAACCTGAAGACAAATCGCTTAAACCAAAGGAAATTCCGATCGAAAATTTCTTCCATAAAATCGTGATGCTGCGAGATAGATTAAGAGTTCTGGAGCAAAAGATAAATGCTCACAAAGGTCTGAGCGATTCCGAAAAAGTTGAAATGCAGCAATACATCACGCGTATATATGGTAGTCTTACCACATTCAACGTTCTATTCAAAAGCAAAAAGGATTATTTCGTTGGTGAATCGGGCAATGCTGATTTGTAAACAATTGTTCATTACTTCGGTTGATAGCCGGTGGAAAACATCTTTGTTAAAATAATGGACGTTAGTGAAATAAAATTTTACCTTTCCATCGTTTAATACAGTAATGTATTGCGCAACCTAATCCACATCGGTGTGATGGTTTACTAGACTAACATCATAAAATTTGGAACAACCTCGTCGCATTTAGGGCGAGCCTGCAGAAGAAGTTCCACTGCGAATTTCTTTAAGCGTGTAGTGCTAAAGGCTGATGATATACAGCCTGAAAGCGGAACAGTTGACTTCGGTTCTTAGAATCATTTCAACGACCTGGACTCAGGTGATAGCTACAAACTGAATGTTCAGGATACCCAGCATGAGACGGATTGTCCATCCATGTCCAGTGAGTCTTTTAAATCCTTAGCCGATGTGGTTTTTTTATTGGGATTACCTTTGTCGAATGTCCCAAGAGAAAATCAGCACTCCTACATCTTTACCTATTATGGAAACCTTCTACACCATTCAAGGTGAAGGGGCTTTTTCCGGCGCACCGGCATTTTTCATTCGCACAGGTGGGTGCGATGTCGGCTGTGTTTGGTGCGATGTAAAAGAGAGTTGGGATGCGAAAGCGCACCCACAGGCCGATATACCAGATATTGCAAAAAACTGCGCTCAGAGCGGAACCGGAATCTGTGTAATCACAGGCGGAGAACCGATGATGTTTGATATGTCATCACTTACCGCGCTGATCAGGAACAATGGGATTAGAACGCATCTGGAAACTTCCGGTGCTCATCCTTTGAGTGGTGAATGGGATTGGATCACTTTTTCTCCGAAAAAATTTATGAGGCCGAGAGAAGAGTTCTATCAGGTAGCAAATGAGCTGAAGGTGATAGTATTCAATTCATCCGATTTGCAGTGGGCCGAAGAACACGCGTCCAAAGTTTCTACCGATTGTCTTCTTTACTTACAGCCTGAATGGGATAAAAGGGATAAAATGATTCCATTGATTCTCGATTACATCAGACTCAACAATCGATGGCGGATTTCTTTGCAAACTCACAAATGGCTTGGGGTTGATTAATTCCGTTTAGACGGGAGAATTTTAACCCAGAATCCGCATTGGGAATCGCTATAAAGTGCTAAACCCCAAAGAGAGCAAGTGCTCTCGCCAGATTTTTATGCCGTTTATCCCGCATTACGCATTAGGGCAATTTTTGTAGAATGCGTGCGGGATTCTCAAATCTAAGCGATAGAATACGGCATTCATCGGCAAAAATAGGGTGCAATTTTTCTATCGCTTGATTTGGGTTTATGTTTCTCCAATCTCGGCTCAGCCGAGACAACAGCTACTATAACGGCATTTACCATTCCGCATATGCGAGATGCTGCAGCGCATTGCCCAAAAAAAACATCCAATGCGCAATGCAGCATGCACTATTTATTGTGCAGAATTGGTATTATCCCGAATCACGCGATGGAGATATCGGAATTCATCGGTCGAACTATTACTTTGCTCCATCGTGTAGATTCGAGAATCCCGCAGCGCATTAACCTCAAGACACTTCCAATGCGCAATGCGGGATTATTTGAT
>JAWXBG010000050.1:0-3361 GCA_034439875.1 Flavobacteriales bacterium | reverse complement strand
GAGCGATCAGAAAGTAGAAAGGGTGATGGTTGCTAAGTAATCGTCTAGAGAAATAGATTTAAAAAATCCCTCCGGCATTGCCGGGGGGATTTTTTTTTGTGCGTGGGCAGCGATAACCCGCGCGTAGAGGCGCGATTCATCACGTCTCTATGGTGTGCCTATTCACGCGTGTAGCGATAAGAGGCGTGATAAATCGCGTCTGTACATTATTTTTGCTGAAATATTCCTTTTGAGAAAAGCCTTTGGCATATTATTAATTGTTTCAGTATGCGCTCCATTCTTTGGAACAGTGGCTTGGCTCAACTATCAGAAAAAGGTAATTAGAAAGGAAATCAAACAAAATATTATTGCAGGTATTGACAGAAGTGAGTTGGTACTATTAAAGTTTTCAGAATCAGAGTCACATACAAAATTGAATTGGGAGCACTCAAAAGAGTTTTGCTATCAAGACCAGATGTATGATGTCGTAGAAACGGAATTGCACGGTGATAGCATTTACTACTGGTGCTGGTCGGATTATGACGAAACCACGCTCAATCAACAATTATTTACTACTCTGGCCTTTTTTCTAGACCAAAATCAGGAGCGAAGTGAAAAGACGGAAAGAATAGTATGTTTCTCAAAACGGTTATACTTTCAGCAAGCTAGACATGTAGTCGAGCATTGGGTGATAACGACGGTAACTTCCGGAGGGAGCCTTGTAGAAGACGAGAATTCCGGTTTTCGAGCACATTTATATGAGCCCCCAGAAATAATTTCTTAAAGAGGTACTGTAAGCTTTTTGTTTCACCACCCCGAATTCTAGCGGGTGGTCGTAGTTAATCGTTCTATCAATAACAATCATGAAGAAAAATATAATATTATGGCTATTGCTGTGTATTGGGCTATATGCCGAATCGCAAGTAATAACCGTTTCCGACAAAGAGACCGGACAGCCAGTAGAACTGGTTATGATCACGGGTGCTAACCCAGCTTTGTTCGTACTAACTAACATTGAAGGAAAAGCGGATATCTCATCTTTTCAAGCAGAGAAAGTAATTGAGTTGAGGGCACTAGGTTATAACACGTTCACCACTTCCTTTCTGGAGCTACAAACTATGGGTATGTTGGTAGAAATGGAACGCAGCAATTTTACTTATGATAAACTCGTGGTTTCGGCAAGTCGATGGAAACAGAAGTCTCGAGATATTCCCTCCAAGGTGAGTATTATTAGTCCAAAAGATGTAGCTCTCCTCAACCCTCAAACTGCTGCAGATTTACTTGGAGGATCGGGAGAGGTATTTATTCAAAAGAGCCAACAGGGCGGAGGAAGCCCGATGATCAGAGGTTTTAGCACAAATCGACTTCTATACTCTGTAGATGGAATTCGCATGAACACGGCCATTTTTCGTGGCGGTAATCTTCAGAACGTTATCTCTTTGGATCCATTTGCAATGGAGAGTACAGAAATCCTTTTCGGTCCAGGTTCTGTTATCTACGGAAGTGATGCCATCGGTGGTGTGATGTCTTTTCAAACCCTTACACCCCAACTTTCTGCTACAGATCAAAATCTAGTGACGGGAAAAGCATTGAGTCGTTATTCATCCGCAAATAGCGAAAGCACTTATCACTTCGATATTAACTTAGGATGGAAGAAGTGGGCTTTGCTTACAAGCGTTACCTCTAATGACTTCGGAGATCTGCGAATGGGAGGAAAAGGTCCAAACGAATATTTGAACCCTTACTATGTGCAAAGGCAGGATAGTGTTGATGTCATTGTTACAAACGAAGATCAGAGAGTACAACGACCAAGTGCCTATTCTCAAATTAACCTGATGCAAAAGGTGAGATTCCGTCCAAACGATAAGTGGGATGTACAATATGGTTTTCACTATTCTGAGACTTCGGAGTACGCTCGATACGATAGACACATTAGGTATAAAGATGGACTACCTAGATATGGCGAATGGGCCTATGGTCCTCAGGTTTGGCGAATGAACAATTTGAATATTACCCATAGTGACACGAATAGATTGTATGATCAATTGACCCTAAGGGTTGCGGAACAATACTTCGAGGAAAGCAGGATAAGCAGAAACATCAATAAACCCGATCGCGAGAGAAGAATTGAAGAAGTGCAAGCTTATTCAGCGAATCTGGATTTCACAAAGGGATTAGGAACCAAGCACCGCCTGTTTTACGGAGCGGAATATGTTACCAATGATGTGGTTTCAATCGGCTGGAATGATGACATCGATGCAGGCACAACTGCTGTAGGCGCATCTAGATATCCTCAATCCACGTGGTCTTCTGCGGCGTTATATGTAACTGATCAGTACAACATTTCTGATAAGTTCACACTGAGTGCAGGATTGCGATATAGTCAGTACAAACTAGACGCACTTTTTGACACTACCTTCTATCCATTCCCGTATACCCAAGCGGAAATAAACAATGCTTCCACTACAGGTAGCTTCGGTTTGGTATATAAGCCAACGGACAATTGGACATTTTCCGCAAATGCAAGTACTGGATTTAGATCGCCGAACGTAGATGACGCAGGCAAGGTGTTCGATTCGGAGGCAGGAGCTGTATTGGTGCCGAATCCCGACCTCGAAGCGGAATACGCATACAATGGAGAAGTTGGAGTAAGCGGAATTATCAGTGATGCCGTGCGACTCGATCTCACAGGTTATTACACTGTGTTGGAAAACGCACTGGTGAGAAGAGAGTTTCAATTGAATGGCCTCGATAGTATATTATACGATGGCGAATTGAGTGGCGTACTGGCCATTCAGAATGCGGCGCAGGCAACAGTATATGGCTTGCAGGCCGGTATTGAAATTCGCATGTCAGATGAGTTCTGGTTCATGAGTCAAATTAACTATCAAGTGGGAGAGGAGGAATTGGATGATGGCACTAAGAGCCCATCCCGTCATGCACCTCCAATATTTGGTGTGACAAGATTGACCTACCAATCCAACAAGCTGCAGTATCAGTTTTATGCTACATACTCAGGCGAAAGATTGTATGAGGACCTACCTCAAGAGGAACAAGGAAAACCCGAAATTTATGCCATTGACAAAGATGGAAATCCATATTCCCCATCTTGGTACACCCTCAATTTTAAGGCGATGTACCAAATTGGAAGCCACTTTTCCGTGAGTGCAGGTGTCGAAAATTTAACGGATCAGAGGTATCGGCCATACAGTTCCGGTATAGTAGCTCCAGGTAGAAATCTTGTGGCTTCACTTACTGCCAAGTTTTAAGGGGACCTATAAAAACCTGTTTTATCCCAGAGTCCGCATGGGAAATCTATTGCAGCGCATACCCCCTTTTATATCATGCACTTCCTCGTTTTTTATTCTTGACATAGGAATAT
>JAWXBG010000049.1:0-3890 GCA_034439875.1 Flavobacteriales bacterium | reverse complement strand
CGTTTCACTTCATTGGCCTATAACAGCTACTCTATCGGTATTTACCACTTCAAGCGTTTAAAATAGTTTGAACTATTTTACAAGCAGAATTGGTATAATTTGCGGGCAATTCACAGAGAACATGGCAGGTAACACGTTTGGTCAACTTTTTAGGATCACCACATTCGGAGAATCGCATGGAGCGGCTATTGGCGGTGTGGTAGATGGTTGTCCCGCCGGAATCGAATTTGATGAAGTACTTCTGATTCGAGAAATGCAAAGACGTCGCCCTGGTCAAAGTCAAATCGTAAGTCCTCGAAATGAAGATGACATCGTTCAAATTTTAAGCGGAATATTCGAAGGAAAAACGACAGGAACTCCCATTGGATTTACCATTCAAAATAAAGATCAAAAATCAGTCGACTACGAAAAGTATAAAGATGTTTTCAGACCCGGCCATGCTGATCATACCTGGAATGAAAAATTCGGTACTCGCGACCATCGAGGCGGAGGTCGAGCGTCGGCCAGAGAAACTTCGGCAAGAGTAGCCGCTGGAGCCATTGCAAAAATGTTCTTGAATAAAACATCTCAGATTAAAATTCATGCATTTGTAAGTGACATTCATGATATTCATCTAGATCGAAATTATAATCTGTATGATCTGTCTCTTTCGGAAACGAATGTTGTTCGTTGCCCCGATCCTACTCTAGCACAAAAAATGATTGGTCTTATAGAAGAAACTCGTGCTCAAAAAAATTCACTAGGTGGTATTATTACATGCATAGCTTCTGGTCTTTCGGTTGGACTTGGAGAACCTGTCTTCGATAAATTACCAGCTGTTTTGGCTCATGCTATGATGAGTATAAATGCCGTTAAGGGCTTTGAAATGGGAGAAGGATTTGCATCGGCAGCAATGAAAGGAACGGAAATGAACGATCAATGGTCCGATGATGGAAAACTAACTTCTAATCATGCAGGAGGCGTTTCTGGCGGCATTAGCAATGGACAGGACCTTGTCTTTCGTATCGCCTTTAAACCTACCAGCAGTATCTCTTCTCTTCAAAGTGCCCTCACTGCATCCGGCGAGGTAACACAGATAGGAATTGAAGGAAGGCATGACCCTTGTGTAGTTCCCAGAGCGGTTCCAATTGTTGAAGCCATGTGTGCAATCGTTTTGGCTGATTTTCTGTTGTTGACAAAAACCAATCAGGCTTAAGAATTTATCGTGATGAATAATCTGTTTTATCATCCTGATCTGCAAACCGGGTCCCAAATAGAATTCAACGAAGAAGAATCGAGACATTTGAAAGTCTTTCGTATGCCCGTTGGAAGCACGATTCAAGTGACTGATGGAAAAGGATATTTGGCAGAAGCGGTGATCCTTTCAGATAAAAAATCACTTCGTGCTGAAGTGAATTCGTGTGTACACATAACAAAAAAATCGTTTGAATGTTCTATTGCCGTTGCGCCTACAAAAAACCAAGAACGACTTGAATGGTTTGTGGAAAAAGCAACAGAACTAGGCGTCGGAAAAATCATTCTTTTTACCTCATCGAATAGTGAGAAACCGAGAGTCAATGGAGCCAGATTGCAAAGAATTACAATCTCTGCAATTAAGCAAAGCCACAGAGTTTATATGCCCGAGATTTCAGAATTGTTGTCGTTTGACGAAATGATCAAAAATTCTATGGTCACCCAAAACTACATGGCCCATTGTAGATCAGAAAGAAAGCGGACTTTGCTTCGGAAAGCCATTGAAATCAAGAAAGACAGCCTCATACTAATAGGTCCGGAAGGTGATTTTAATTCTGATGAAATAGACAAGGCTGAATCAGCTGGCTTTGTTTCAGTAAGTCTTGGGGAATCAAGATTAAGAACTGAGACTGCTGCTTTGAGTGCATTGCTTACATTTGACATTCTTAACCAGGACAAGTAATGAAAGTTTTCGGACTCGCTTTTAAAGTAGCTATCGCTCTTAGCATTGGACTGATGATAGTTCTTGCCATTTTCAATCCATCCAAAGATCAATTTATAGAGGCCGCAGAAAAAAAATGGGTTTCAGATCATCCCTTTGACGGAGAAACTCAGCTCACTGAAGAGGCGAAAGACATGATGAGAAAAATGGCCGATAATATGATCACCCGAAAAAACTATTTTATAGGTTCTGTTTTCCAATTCAAAATGGGGAATAAGAACTATGAATACCTCGGCTTGGCAAGTTGGTTTATTCCACTTCAGAAAGAAGACCCGTTGCCTTGAGTTTCGGTTTTTTGGCCTAAACCCAGAGACCCTTGGCGTGCATTTCCATAAGTATATTTAAGGGTTGCTTCAATATTCCAAGCTATTTTTCCTCTTGTATCCAAATGCACACACCCTTCACTAGCATCTTTTGCGCAATAAGCTATAAAACCTCATATTTGCGACATGGCATTAATTGAAGAATTCGATAAATCTGGTAATTGGCTATTTCGTTGGAGAAGTTTTTTACCTATAGCTCTATATGTATTGGCTGCTATCGTTGTTTTGTATGAGTTGGATAGAGATCAACCGTACTTTGAAATGAACTGGGCTTTGGTTTGTCTGAGTGTTGCACTTCTAGGCCAAGTGATCAGGGCAATAACTGTGGGATATACCCCTAAAGGCACTTCGGGTAGAAATACCAAAGAAGGTCAAGTAGCCGAAGTGTTGAATACAAAGGGGATTTATTCCACTGTTCGTCATCCATTGTATTTAGGCAATTTTTTTATGTGGCTTGGTATAATTATGTATGTAGGAAGTTGGTGGTTTACTATAGTTTGTGTTCTTCTTTTTTGGCTGTACTATGAGAGAATCATGTTTGCGGAAGAGTTTTTCCTGCGCAAGAAATTCGGTCAGGAATACCTCAATTGGTCGGCCAAAACACCCGCTTTCTGGCCTTCATTTAAAAACTGGAAAAGTGCAGGTTGGAATTTCTCTATGCGCAATGTGATGAAACGGGAATACAATGGATTTTTCGCAATCTTTTTGTCTTTTGCCTTGCTCGATATTATGAAGAATTCTGTTCACTTCGGATTTACAAATTGGTTGGATATGATTTCACCATTTTGGCTTTATCTACTCGTCTTTTCATTTGTTTTATTTATAGTACTTCGCAGTCTTAAAAAAAACACAAAAGTACTTAGTGTGAAAGAGAGAGAATTTGTGGAAGGTTGAGAAGAGAGAATTCTCCAAACCCTATTTCATTTCATTTCTGTATTTCGCCATTCTTCAGCCAAATCTTTCATGTTCGAATTGACGGAATGAATAAGATCAATTTTCCATTGACGAGGTCTGTTTTTAATCTCCTTGTCTCTTTTAATCGCATCCAATATTCTATCAAATCTTTCGTAATAAACGAGATACTTGCATTTGTACTTTGATGAGAATGTACCTCCAATCCCTAGGAAATGTTCCAAGCTTCTCCGCCCAATGGAATTGGTGACGCTAGTGTAAAATACATTGCGTCCTTTATTACTCATGATATATGTGAATCCTTCTTTTGGGTGCATTGACATTTTTATTTGAGAGCAAAAATGTTGGTTCTTAATTTCGTGCAAAGTCGTTTTCCAAATTCTCGCAAAATTCGCAGAGAGGTTGGTGGGTGTGAGACCCTGACTAGGGTCAGGGTGACGCAGAAAAGAATGGAGCTCAGAAATACAAGGAGCATGGGTGAGGGTGACGGAAAACAGAATGGAACTTAGAAATACAAGGAGCATGGGTGAGGGTGAGGTAGAGATGTGTGGGATGTAGATGTTTGATGAGCCAGGGTGTGAGACCCTGACTAGGGTCAGGGAGACGTAGAAAAAAATGGAACTCAGAAATACAAGGAGCTTGGGTGAGGGTGACGCAGAAAAGAATGGAGCTCAGAAATACAAAGAGCATGGGTGAGGGTG
>JAWXBG010000048.1:0-4494 GCA_034439875.1 Flavobacteriales bacterium | reverse complement strand
CGGCTTCTGCATATCTCCCTTGAGATTCGTACAGCAATGCGAGGTTGTTGATACTGGTGGCGACAGAGGGATGGCGATCTCCTAACAGTTCTTGCCTCAATAAGAGCGCTTGTTTGTAGAGAGGTTCGGCTTCTGCATATCTCCCTTGAGATTCGTACAGCAATGCGAGGTTGTTGAGACTGGTGGCGACAGAGGGATGGCGATCTCCTAACAGTTCTTGCCTCAATAAGAGCGCTTGTTTGTAGAGTTGTTCGGCTTCTGCATATCTCCCTTGAGAATTGTACAGCAATGCGAGGTTGTTGAGACTGGTGGCGACATCGGGATGGCGATCTCCTAACAGTTCTTGCTTCAATAAGAGCGCTTGTTGGTAGAGTGGTTCCGCTTCGGCATATCTCCCTTGCGAATAGTACAGCAATGCGAGGTTGTTTAGACTGGTGGCGACATTGGGATGGCGATCTCCTAACAGTTCTTGCGTCAATAAGAGCGCTTGTTGGTAGAGTGGTTCCGCTTCGGCATATCTCCCTTGCGAATAGTACAGCAATGCGAGGTTGTTGAGACTACCCGCGACATCGGGATGGCGATCTCCTAACAGTTCTTGCGTCAATAAGAGCGCTTGTTTGAAGAGTGGTTCGGCTTCTGCATATCTCCCTTGAGAACGGTACAGCGTTGCGAGGTTGTTGAGACTGGTGGCGACAGCGGGATGGCGATCTCCTAATCGCTTTTCTATCCGATCTCGGCATTCTTCGTAAAAAGTTGCAGCAGCGGCATATTGAGTTTGTCCCTGGCAAAATCTACCAATGCCATTAAAGAGATGGAGGATGTCAGAGCTATCTTCGAGCAGGTCGGCAAACTCTCTCGCGGCAACGATTAGGTGAGGAACGATCGACTTGTGTTCGTTAATATCATTCAGGGTCAAAGTTGATTCAATCTTGATTGCTTCGTCTGCCATCGTTTTGGCAAAGGCATGTTTGAGCTTCTGAGCGTAATTTCTTTGCTCGGTACTTTGGCTCTCGATTGGGTGGACAAGAGAACTACTTGTCTCTGTCTGGGCTAAATCATTCATCGCTTACCTTCCAGCTTTTCTCTACAAAATTGACGAATTAAAGGGTGAAGGTTGTAAGTCGATTCCTCCTCGGTCTTGCCTGTTTTTAGCAAACTCCGCTTGATCAGTTCGTGGCGGCTCTGGCTTAAGGTCATGCTATCAAACTCGCGGGGCGGAATATCTTCACGGCAAAATCGGGCTTCCATAGATTCAACCCATTTCCATTCAAAAGGTAAGAGGTCGAATATGCTGAGCAGTTTTGCCAGATGTTTGGTTGATGTTTTTAACTTCTGCCAACTAAGTTCAAAGGCAGCCGCTATTCCCCTTTCTGCGGTCAATGTCCAGTTTTCCACATCTCCTTCTAAGGCGAAATGCTTCATCCCCTTTGCCTGTAGTTCGAGGATCAGTCTGTCGATCGAGATATCATCCAGTGCAAGATATTTGCCTACCAGTTCTAGGGCAAGCGGTAGATATCCCAACTGTTCGCAGAGATTAGTTGCTGCTGTTAGATCTTTTGCCTCGATCGGCTTACCAATTTCTGCTGCTAAAAGATCCAATGCTGCTGATTTGCTCAATTCGTCTAATGGAAACGATCTAATACTGTTATCGAGTCGATCTCGGGTGGTAATCAGCACGACGAGATCCTGACGCTGGGGCAAGTACGGCTTTGTATTGCGAAAGTTAACAATATCATCAAAGATAATCAGTGCCCTGCCTTTGCCTACCCACTGCTGCCAGCACATATCCACCTTAGCAGTTTCACTAAGGTCGCGTAAAAGATCGATCGAAAACTCTGGAAATCTAAGCTTCGTGATGCTAATTATTTCACTGAGCAGATTCGCCGCCTGTGCCGACAACCACCACACCCCACCTGAATATTCATTGAGAAATTTTTTGCCATACTGGATCGCAAATTCGCTCTTCCCAATGCCGCCCATGCCAGAGACAGCCGTTATAGATATTCCCTTGTGGTTTTCCAAGTCTTCATTTAGGTTGTCAAGCTGCTCTCCTCGCCCAAAGAACATGTTGCTGTCTCTGCCCTTGTCAGCGAGGTTGGTAGGTGGATCATCTGAAGATGGAACTGGGCGATCGGGTATTTGATGAGTGTTAGTTTTTGCCCCATGTTCCCTTAGCTCTTCATGCAAAAAACTGGGCTTATATTTCTGGAACTCAGATATAAGTAGGTTTTTTCTTTCCTGTCGATCGTGTCTGTTATGTGTGCCAAAAAAATGATTGCAGATTTCGTCAATCTTCCGACCGGCAGTAACGCGATGTTTATCGATTTCCTTGCCAATTGCTTGCTCGTTCTTATTTCCTTTTAGCCAGAGTTCTAGTACTGCCCATAACCCAGCCTTGGCATGGCTTTGAATTTCTGTGAATTTCGCTGCAAACTCTTTAGCTGTCACGCACAACCACCATGAAAGTCTAGGTTTTACATCTACTTTTTACTATATTCCTCTTTGTACAAATTTGCAAAAAAGTCGTGCACAACCTTGTTTTTAATACGTTTTTGTAAATTTTGCATCACTCAAAAGACTTTGCTTTAAAACTTGATTATTAGCTTCAAGAGCAAGCGGTTAAGGCATAAGGCAGTGAACTCTTGAGATTTATCTGATTCAATAAAACGGAGTAAGTCATGAGTGGGAATTTGATTTTTGACGGCCCACCGTCGCAGATGTTAAATCTACATAAGTATATTCTCTACAGTAGCTTCCCAATTCCTATCGTTATTTTTGCACCAGCTTGGGAGTACTTCTTGTTGACTACTGCGATTGCTGCCTTAGGAGCCTTATGGGCTTATCTTGAGGTCGTTTCAGTGCACTATACCATCACCACCAAAGAAATCATCGTCCGAAAAGGGCTATTCTCACGCAGAAATGACTATTTTGATATCAAGCGTCTACGCGACGTTGTTCTCCTACAACCGTTCTTCCTCAGATTGTTTGGTCTGGGGAACGTGGAGTTGATCACTTCAGATGCAACTGACCCACAACTACTGCTGATCGGGGTTCCTGAACCTGAATATTTAGTCCGCTTGATCCGATCAGCGGCTGAAAAAGAGCTAAAAGAGGCGGGGAATATCCAGCTTTTCTAGAAATTGGTCAAAAAACTCACATCTGCTGCCATTAGAAGAAGGCAAGAAGTAAATGAAGTTTATACATCGGAAAATCATATTGATAGTGCTTTGTGTGGCGTTCTTGATAACGTCCTGCCAGTCTCGTGATGATCTTTGTCAGGGCTATTTCAACCAAGGTATGTCTAAGGGGATAATATCTGGCAAGGAACAAGTATTAGATCGAGAGCGAGGGACGGCTAGAGAGGAAGGATTGGGTCAGGGAATCATTGAAGGGAAAGCCCTAGGTATTGAGCAAGGCAAACAAGAAGTACAAGAAGCTTCTAAAAAAATTCTAGCTAATCTCAGAAAGCAAAATCCATTTAAGCTAGGCAAACAAGAAGGTTTTGCCACTGGGATTGAAGAGGGTAAACAAGAAGGTCTTGCCGCAGGGGTTGAACAAGGTAAACAAGAAGGTTTTGTCATTGGGTTTGAAGAGGGCAAAAAGCTAGATCCATTTATTACGGCAGGGCTAAAAAGTGCTGATGGCTCTGGCAAAATGAAAGGAATTTTCTTCACCCTGAATCAATATGTTTTCCTCTTCTTTTTACTTGGGTTAATCAGCTTATTGAGCCTAATTTCCTTGATAGTCGTTATTATCGCTAAAAATAACCAGCCAAAAGAAAACATCATCCCAAAGATCGCTGTGACTGGATTATCCGTGATCTTATGGATAGTTGGAACTAATTCGACTGGGATTATTGATATTACCTTTCTGGCTGGCTTAAATGGATTCATTTTTGAAGCAATATGTTTTTCTTTTACAGTCGCACTATCTAGTTTATGCCTAAGATTTCTTGGCAAAAACATGGTTGTCATAGACTGTTTAGGAGTGGGAGTGTTGACCTTGTTAGCTATTCAATATGCTTACTACTTGATTAATTGGCAACTGCTTATGAATGTCGATGCTTTAGCGTTTGGGGTTAATTTTGTCGGAGCTACTTCAGTCGGGCTAATTTTTTACTTCTTTGTTTTCGCAGTGGTTAGAAAGGGTATGACTAAAATCTAATACAAGTGAACTTAGCTAGAAGTCTCCCATCCGTCGAGGAATCACTTGAGAATATGTTTGGAGGATTTGAGATAAATTAATGGAATCAGATCGATAGATTTATTTGCTATCGATCGATTCCTTTTGGGAAATGTCGATCGATCGTGCAACACTCCCGATGATTAAATCGATCGCCTTGTCGATCATCTCAGATCGATCGACCTTTGGCGCTTGATAAATGACAGTTTTGTTAACGCTTTGATCGATATTGGCAGTAATATCGCGAGCCGTTACGTCTCTAAGTGCAGTTTGGTTAATTTCAGACGGAGAGTTTGGATGTTCATTCATGAT
>JAWXBG010000047.1:0-23086 GCA_034439875.1 Flavobacteriales bacterium | reverse complement strand
TTACTACAAGTCCCATCGGGACGCCATCTTACTACTCCTCCTTCCCCTCCTCTTCGATTAAAATCCGACTTCACTCATGAACTTGATTCGCATCAAGCGCAAATGCTCTTCCTCAAATTCACCATCGAAATGCTTCTCAGCATCGCGAATATCCTCTACCTCAGAATTCATGAAGTAATCGAAAATATCTTGCTGCTGATCATCATCTAATTCTTCATTGATGAAGTACACGATGTTAATCTTAGTACCGGAAGCTATGATCGATTCTAACTCATCGAGCAATTCTGTCATTGTTTTTCCAAGTCCCTTTGCAATGTCTTGTAAAGGAATTTTTTTGTCGATGTTCTGAATAATCTGTACCTTCTGTCCGCTTTTATTCACGGCACTTTTAACTACAAAATCTTCAGGGCGTTCAATTTCGTTGTCCTTTACATATTGCTCTATCAATTTTAAGAACGGCGCTCCAAACTTCATCGCCTTACCCTTACCAACACCACTCACTTGAGATAACTCATCCATGGTGATGGGGTACTGCGTAGCCATTTCCTCTAATGCAGGATCTTGGAATATGACATACGGCGGCAACTTTTTTTCTTTCGAAACACGTGCGCGCATTTCTTTTAGAAGAACAAACAGAGCTTCGTCGGCTGCTCCACCACCTGCCTGGCGAGGGATCAGTAATTGATCATCATCATCAGTTTCACCAATTTCCTCCTCTTTAACAACCAGGAATGTCTCGGGTGCTTTTGCAAATTTTTTGCCTAGTTCTGTAATTTTTAACGTGCCATAGGTTTCAATCTCTTTACGAAGCAATCCGCGAACCAACATCTGACGAATAATGGCATTCCAATATTTTTCAGGATGCTCTTTTCCCTCCGCAAAATAATCGTTGAGATGGGCCTTGTATGTAGTCATTTCTGCATTCTTCACTCCAATGAGCACATTGCAGATGAATTTCGACTTGTGCATTTCGCTGAATGAACTAATGCAATCTAAAATCAATTTTACCTCTTCTTTACCGTCAAACTTCTCCTTCGGTGTTCTAGAGTTATCATCCATACCTGCTCCATCGCCATTCACCTCGTCCCATTCCTCACCAAAGTAGTGCAGCAAATATTTTCTTCTACTCATGCTGGTTTCAGCATAGGCAACTACTTCTTGCAATAGAAGCATGCCCACTTCTTGCTCCGCTACCGGTTTACCCTGCAAGAATTTTTCTAGCTTTTCGATGTCTTTGGGAGAGTAGAAAGCTAAACAAACACCTTCACCGCCATCGCGACCTGCACGACCGGTTTCTTGATAATAACTCTCAAGAGATTTTGGAATATCGTGGTGCAATACAAAACGAACATCTGGCTTGTCGATTCCCATTCCAAAGGCAATGGTGGCAACAATCACATCAACATCTTGCATTAAAAACTTATCCTGTACGCTTGAACGCTGATGACCGTCCATGCCGGCGTGATATGGCAAAGCCTTGATGCCATTGACTTGCAAAAGCTCTGCGAGTTCTTCTGTTTTTCTGCGAGAAAGACAGTAGATAATTCCGCTTTTACCTTTGTTGGCATTGATATATTGTATGACCTGCTTTCCGACATTCATCTTCGGGCGGATCTCGTAATACAAATTGGGACGGTTGAAGGATGCCTTAAAGAACTTGGCATTGATCATACCTAGGTTCTTCTGAATATCCTGTTGAACCTTAGGTGTGGCAGTAGCCGTAAGGGCCATAATTGGCACATCAGCTATTTGCTGGATGATGAGCTTGAGTCGGCGATACTCAGGGCGGAAATCATGTCCCCACTCTGATATACAGTGTGCCTCGTCAATTGCTACGAATGATATAGTAACCGACTTAAAGAATTCGACATTCTCGTCTTTATTGAGGGATTCCGGTGCCACATAGAGCAACTTACAACGCCCTTCTACAATGTCTTTTTTTACTTGTGCAATTTCTGTTTTGTTCAGTGAAGAATTGATCACGTGAGCAATTCCATCAACCGTGGAAAAACCACGCATGGCATCTACTTGATTTTTCATCAAGGCAATGAGTGGTGATACCACGATGGCCGTGCCCTCGAGCATCAACGCAGGCAACTGATAACAAAGCGACTTGCCACCACCCGTAGGCATGATCACAAAAGTGTCATTGCCGGCCAGTACACTGTCGATCACTTGTTCTTGTAAGCCTTTAAACTTATCAAAACCGAAAAACTGCTTAAGCGCATTGCGCGGAGAAAGCTCTACAACTGTTGTCATCTTGAAAATCTACTTTTGTAACGTCTAAAAATAGTAAACTACTCTCAAATAGCAGACATTTATTTAGTTGAACTTCATTTATTGAATCCGTTGAAACTCGTTCGTTTTTGTACGGGAGTGCGAATATAATATAGCAAAGCCATATTTTAAAAATTAATTTTGCTTCTTTAACAAGCATTTAAGAAGAACATTTGCAGTGATGAAAAATCCAAAAAAGAACATACTCGATTCAGCAAGAAACACGCTGAAACTTGAGTCCGACGCGCTCTTGCAACTAAGCAATACGATTGATAAGCGCTTTGAGAGCGTTGTAAAACTATTGCTGAAGTCTAAAGGTCGACTTGTAGTAACCGGCATTGGAAAAAGCGCCAACATCGCTCAAAAGATTGTGGCCACCCTCAATAGCACCGGGCAACCTGCTTTGTTTATGCACGCAGCCGACGCTATACATGGCGATTTGGGCAACATTCAGAAAAACGATATGCTGATGTGCATCTCAAAAAGTGGCGATAGCCCGGAAATCAAAATGCTCATTCCTCTTGTAAAAAGTATGGGCAATATTGTAATTGGTATGACTGCAAACAAAAGCAGTTTTTTGGCCGCAAAAAGCGATCACATTCTGCATACACCCGTAGAAAAAGAAGCTTGTCCCAACAATTTGGCCCCTACTACGAGCACAACTTTACAACTTGCTTTGGGCGATGCTCTTGCAGTAGCTCTGATGGAGCAACGCGGCTTTTCGTCCAGCGACTTCGCAAAATATCATCCCGGTGGTGCTTTGGGCAAAAAACTATTTACTAGGATGGGCGATCTATTGGGCGATACGTCTAATCCTAGTGTAAGTCCCGATGCGCCTATTCAAAAGGTGATCATCGAGATTTCCTCAAAACGACTAGGCGCAACGGCTGTGCTCTCCGGGAAAACGCTCAAAGGGATTATCACCGATGGAGATATTAGGCGTATGCTAGAGAAGGGCTCCAATATGTTGAAACTTAAAGCCGGGGACATAATGAACACAAATGCCAAAACTATTGAGACTTCAGAACTGGCAGTCAACGGATTTCATATAATGGAAAGTAATTCTATAACCCAACTTATTGTAACCAAAGATGGTAAATATGAAGGGATTGTGCACTTACACGATATCTTAAAAGAGGGTATTTTTTGAGTCAGGCAACTTCTAAAGGAACCTATGTAATTTTTGAATGGCTACTTGGTCTTATGGTTTTCTTAGAAAACTCACCGCACCTTCACACTTCTGATCTAGGTTTGCGACCGTAAAGCAAAAATGGCCGAGCCAACCACAAAAAACATGTCTTTCCTCGAACACCTAGAGGAACTCCGTCGCCGACTTTGGTTCGCTGCTATCGGCATTGCCGTGGGTGTAGCTGTAATTGTAATATTCAATGATTTTTTCGTGTATGAGGTGATAATGGGGCCTCGCAATCCCGACTTCTGGACCTATCGGTTTTTCTGTTCTCTGTCCCAACAATTAGGACTCAATGACGCCCTCTGTTTGCCTGCTCTTACCGAAAACCTCCAGAATACTTCCATGTCTGGAGCTTTTTCTGCATACATCCTAGTTTGTATTACCGGCGGTATTGCCATCGCTTTTCCTTGGGTCTTTTATCAGTTGTGGCTGTTTATAAAGCCCGGTCTTCGTCAAAAAGAAGTGAATTCGGTGCGCGGAATCGTGTTTTTTGTTTCTGCCCTGTTTTTCGGCGGAATACTTTTTGGCTATTTCATTTTATCTCCTCTTTCTATCCAGTTTCTATTCGGATTCAAATTTGCCGATACGGTCAACACCCCGACCACACTTTCCTATCTAAAAATTATGACCACATTGGTATTGGGTACAGGTCTCATATTTCAACTTCCCATATTGATATACTTCTTGGCCAAAATTGGAATGATTACCTCTGTGTTTCTCAGAAAATATCGCAAACATGCCTTCGTGGTCAACTTGGTCTTGGCAGCCATAATCACTCCCCCAGATGTGACTAGTCAAATTCTTGTTACACTTCCTTTATTGCTGCTTTACGAAGTGAGCATCTACCTTACCATAAGGGTCGAAAAGAAAAAGGCAGCCCTCGGCGAACTATAGGGAACCCACAACGGAGTGATCAGAGTATTGATATTCCGTTTTGTTATTCTTCATTTCACCAACTTTTTTGTTGATTCATACATACTAATCTATGAGTTACTAATAAAATTGAAGCTTTCAGCCAATCACCATAGAACTTCATGGCCTCAATTACGTTACAACTGATGAATAATGAGCAACCTGTATGCACATCAAATACAAGCGATAGAAAGTTCTCTTGGTTCGATAAACGACCCCAAGTCTCTCCTTCGCGGTATCTGAGCTGGAATTTATACGCATCTACTTTTCAAAAAACGCCATTTAAAGCGCCCCTAGTATTGTGAACCTATTTACATTTGAAGCATTGAATTCTGATGGCCGGTAAATTGATCTACTACATAAACTCATTCCTAAAATTACCTCTGTTGCTATTGGTGCTTTTTCACTTTTCATGTGATAAAGTATCTGCTCAGCGAACTGTGGTGTCCGGAAGAGTAACCGAAGCCGCAACTGGTGAGTCTATTCCATATGTACCAGTTTTCTTCAAGGGGACTAAGACGGGAACCACAAGCGACCTAGACGGTAACTATAGAATTGAAACATACTATAGCAGCGACTCACTAACTGTGAAGGCAACCGGTTTTGCTTCTCAGTCCAAATATGTGAAAGAAGGGATAGAGCAAGTGTTAAATTTTCAACTGAGTACTTCTAGCAGAGAACTCAATACAATTGTTATTCGGCCCGATGATGGTCCCAACCCGGCCATTGCTCTGGTAAAAAAAGTACTTCGCAATAAAAAAGTCAACAACAGGGAAAAGCTAGATGGCTATGAATACGAAGCATACAACAAAGTTGAATTTGACTTAAATAATATTACCGATAAATTCCAACAAAAGCGCATTTTCAAACCTTTCTCATTTGTTTTTGAAGGAATTGATACCTCTGAATCGAAACCCTATCTGCCGGTATTCATGACAGAGTCTTTATCGGATTATTACTTCAAACAAAATCCCAAAACCTCTAAAGAAATTATTAAAGCTAGTCAGGTTAGTGGTGTAGAAAATGAATCGGTCCAACAGTTTTTGGGCGACATGTACCAAAATGTAAATGTCTATGACAACAACATTGTAGCTTTCGATAAAAGTTTTGTAAGCCCTATATCTGCATACTGCCTTGCATTCTACGACTTCGATATAATAGATAGTGCTTACATAGACAATAAGTGGTGTTATCAATTGCAGTTTTTCCCCCGTCGAAAACAAGAGTTGCTCTTCTTCGGAGAGATGTGGATAAACGATACAACATACGCCGTAAAGCGCATTGAGGCTACCATTGCAGATGATGCAAACATCAACTGGATTAAAGAATTTAAAGTTACTCAAGAGTACGATGAAGTGGAGCCCGAAGTGTGGATGCTCATAAAAGATCAACTGCTTGTTGATTTCAATATCAGCGATAAAAAGATGGGGGTATATGGACGAAAGACGAGTACTTACAAAAATTTCGTAATCAATAAACCCCGTGACGATGGATTTTACAGCGGCATCAGCGATATCATTGTGAATGAGGACGCCGGTGACAAAACAAAGGAATTCTGGAATGAAGCGCGGCACGTTCCATTAACTGATAAGGAACAGAGAATCTACAGCATGGTAGATTCGTTGAAAGTGGTGCCTCAGTTTAAAACCATTTCGAATCTTATTAATCTTTTTGTAAATGGTTATAAAGTTGTAGGTCCTTGGGAATTTGGACCTTACTATACATTTTATTCCTTCAATCCCATTGAAGGAAACCGATTGCGCATGGGTGGTAGGACAAGCAACAAATTCAGTAAGAAAATAATGCTCGAAGGTTATGCCGCATATGGGCTTGGTGATGAACGTTGGAAATATGGAGGTGGTTTCCTATTGATGCTCAATAAAAATCCTCGTATGGCGATTGGTGGCAATGCCAAACGCGATATGGAACAACTTGGTCAAAGCACAGGCGCTTTCCGCCAAGACAACGTGCTTTCATCTGTGTTTAGAAGAAACCCCGCCAATAAACTTACCGACGTTACCGAAGTATCCAGCTATTTCGAACGCGAATGGTTGTATGGTTGGTCGAATCGATTGACCTTCACTCATCGAGTATTGAAGCCTGCTGGCAATGCCTATAGATATGTCAGAAGTTCGCCGGATAGTCAAACACTATTGCCGGTAAATGACATCACCACTTCTGAGTTCACTCTATACACACGTTTTGCCTACAAAGAAAAATTCGTGTACGGTGAGTTTGAACGTGTAAGTCTGGGTACTACTTATCCTGAGTTGGAAATAGCTTATAGCATCGGTTCACCCGGAATATTGGGCAGCGATTTTGAATATCAAAAACTCATTGGTCGAATTAGTGACACTTGGCGCTTTGGGCCCCTTGGATTTGTAAATGTAACTTTTGAGGCCGGTAAAATATTTGGTAATCTTCCCTATCCTGCGCTCATGCTGCATCAGGGAAATGAAACTTTTTTCTATGATGAGACTGCATATAACACTATGAATTTCTTTGAATTTGTGAGTGATGAATGGGCGAGTGTATGGGCCACTTATCATCTGGAGGGTTTATTTTTAAATCGGATCCCTCTGATGCGAAAACTCAAATGGAGAGAAGTTGTGGCAGCCAAAGCCCTTATTGGTGGCTATGATCGAGCAAATGATTTAATTTTAAGTCGCGACTTTGATGAAGATGGCAATCCCGATATTTACACACTTGGTAAACCTTATGTAGAAGCAGCTATCGGCATAGAAAATATTTTCAAAGTGTTCAGAATAGATATGCTCTGGAGGCTTTCATACCTCGATAATCCCGATATTTTCAAAGTAGGTCTGAGAGCGAAATTTCAAGTTTCGTTTTAAGGGAATTTGCAGACGACTGAAATTTCTTGGATTAATTCAACAGATACTTTTTACCAACATTACTTAATCCCAGAATCCGCATTGCAAATCTATTGCAGCACTAACTCCCTTTGAGATCAAGTGCTTTCTCGATTTCTATTCTTGATGTATGAATATAAAACATCAAATAATCCCGCATTGCGCATTGGAAGCATCTTGGGGTTAATACGCTGCGGGATTCTCGAATCTACACGATGGAGCAAAGTAATATTTCGACCTATGAATTCCGATATCTCCATCGCGTGATTCGGGATAATACCTATTCTGCACAATAAACAGTCCATGCTGCATTGCGCATTGGACGTATTTTTTGGGTAATGCGCTACAGCATCTAGCATGCACGAAGTGGTAAATGCGGTCAAAGTAGCTGTTATAGGCCAATGGAGTGAAGCGGTATTGGACTATTACAGATACATAAACCCAAATCAAGAGATAGAAAAATTGTACCCTAATCTTGCCGATGAATGCAGTATTCTATCGCTTAGATTTGAGAATCCCGCACGCATTCCACAAAAATTGCCCAAATGCGTTATGCGGGATAAAGGGTATTACCACTTCATAGCGAATCCCAATTCGGATTCTGGGTTAAAGGGAACCTCTAAAATCTTCTATTTGTCAAACCACGTGCTCCAGTGTGCATCGCACAAGTCCAATGAATCAAAACTACCTTTTCACCCGAAAACCTTTTCCCATTAGCCGCGTTGAGGGCTACAAAATGGGCAGTCCATTCTGATACCTGAACAAGTTTTTTGATCTATTCCCTAGTCATTATACATAAATCAAAAAACAGAAAACAAATAAATACTGAATCTTGAATTCAGGAGTCAGCCCAACAGATGCAGGAAATATTCCGATCCTGAGCGGCTATAAACGCTCGTATCTTCTTACTTCTTCTTTTTGGAATCCTTCTTTTTTGGAGAGCTTGCAGCTTCAGTATCTAGGCGGAATGACAAGTTGCAGATTACTCCGAAGGTGGTTACTTTCCCATCCTTCACATGTGCTTTGATGTCCTTCACGTACACAGAATCGATGTTGCGAACGGTCTTAGATGCTTCAGCGACTGCTTTGCGAATAGCGTCGTCGATACTAACGTTGCTCGAAGAAATCACTTCAATCACTTTTACTAATGACATAATCTTTTGATTTATGGGTTTTGCCCAAATATAAAGCTAGACGAAGAAAACCCAACATTAAATATTTCGAAATCCCCCGTGAAGGCGCGATTCATCGCGTCTCATAGGCATCTCTAGTATCTCATCGTCATCCATTGTCATCTATCCTATCCCATAGCGCTCCATCGCAATTCACCGTGATTCACCCGTGGGGATGTGTGATGGATCATCAAAGACGCGATGGATTATTTAGAGACGCGATAAATCGCATCTGCACGCGCATGGGGATAAGCGAAAAATAGGTGGCTGAAGTGATTAATTATGTAGGCACGTGCTCTATGATATCGAGACGCCATAAATTGCGTCTCAATGCGAATACTAAATGTTAATTTTCTTGACATAATAACTTCCCATTTCGTATATTCGTAATCCATTCTTAAACTATCTTATTCAAAATGAAAAATTTTACCCCCCCATCAAAAATTCTAAATGGAAAAAACTCAAAAACAATTTTGAAGTTCCATCAACCTTCTCTAAGGAAAGCTCCTTTTGAGATTCTCACTTTTTTAGCTTTCTTTTCAATGAGTTTCATCTTCTTTTCCACGACCGGATGCAAGCAGGCTGCAGAAGAGTTAGCACTTACTAGTCAGAAATCCTACCCTATTGTCGATCTCAACGATCCAAACTTTTCTTGGTTCAATCTCAATCCGGAAATCTTTGATGCCGAAAAAATTGTATTTGTGAGGATGGATGAAAGCCTGCACGTACCCTCATACTCGTTTAAAAATGAGGAAGGAGAGTTGTTGATTTATGAAGCTGCCAGAGAAATTGAAGGGTACGAATCATCAGGAAACAGGTCATGTACCGAGGGAGACTGCTGCAGGGCTGACTGCTATAATGGGGACTGCGCGAGTGTGGTCGGGACCCCCGATCTTTTAATATTCATTGGAAATTATGGTGCTTATGTCACTCCCTGTGATAATGGAGATATAACCGGTGACGGCTATGTTGGAGGCGCTGATCAACTTATTTTCTTTGGATTTTATGGCACTATGTGCATAGAACCCTGTGAGTGTTAGCCTTTTTTGTAATTTCATCAACAATGAAAAGTGAAAGCTCCGTTTGTCCAGAAACTAGTTGTGCTCGCAAACGGAGCCTTTCATATTCCTTTAAACTCTTAATTCTAATTCCTGTTCTTTGCTTATATTATAAAGTGAGTGTTGCCCAAGTGAGAGGTGGATTTGTCTCTTATAGATATAATGGACTCAATGATTATACATTAATAATAGAAAAATATAGAGACACTACTGCATGGACTAATTCAGGAGGAGTATATTTCCATGATTCACTCGGGTTTCCGATTCTATACGACATAGACGATTACTACATGATGGATGTGGACACTTGCTCGTACTATTTGAATGGAGAGTGCGTTTTTATAAACACTCACCCTGCGGTTCACACGAATGAAGCTCCTGAAATATTAACAGTGCTCGATACAGCATACAACTCATGTAAAATTCCACTCGATTCAGTCGGATTCCGCAGATATTTATTTGAACGGAACTTCAATTTTGATATCCCTGATTCTGGATTGTATATATTATATAGTTTTGGTCATCTGAATAATATTTACAAGAACCTACCTTTAAACGAGATCATACACTATCAACAATTTACATATATACCCCCTATATCTCGTATTGAAATCAATTCTGCACCTGTAGTTACTTCTCCTGCAATTATGTATTTGTGTCTCAATGAACTCAATTCGAGAGGACTAGAATTTTATGATCCTGAAAACGATTCGCTCAGTGTTGAGTTATATCATCTCTATAGATTTCATGATGGAGGTGATGATGGGTTGTTTGGGGATCCTCCTTACCCGATTTCAGATTTTGTATTAGTCACATATGCAGATGGTTACGACTATCAAAATCCCATTCCCGGTACTCCGAGTTTCAACATTAATCCGTCGACCTTCGAAATAACAAGTATGCCTTCCGAAGAGGGTGCTTTTATTGTTGGTCTGAAAGTAAATGAATGGAGAAATGGTGAATTGATAAACTACATTTTGTACAATATACCCGTCTTCGTGCGCTCTTGTGGCAACATAGAGGCTCATTTTACCACTCCCGAATGCAGTGGACTCGATATTGAGGTGGAAAACCTTTCGCAATACTCAAACAACTTTTTGTGGGATTTCGGGATAATGGATGTAGAAACGGATACTAGCTCTGTTCTAAATCCCTCTGTTTCATTTCCAGAAACAGGCGAATATGAAATTACACTTATTGCCGAGCCAGGTTCTTGTGCCGATACCCTCATTCAAAATATTGTGGTCAGCCCTCCTGTTGATGTTCAATTTGTGGTTTCTGAACCTATATGCTCCGATGGACAATGGCTCTTCGGGTTTCAGCCAACAGGTGCTATACCAGAAAACACTGCCATTGATTGGACGTTTTCTAACGGAACTCCACAAATCTCTCAATCTATAGATCCTGTCTCTGTTCTGTACAACCCCAATCAAATTGTGAATGCAACTATTGCCGCAGATAATAGTTATTGCAATTCACTCTTTGAATTGGAACTTGACATCCCGCCATATCCATTTATAGACATTCTTGAACAACAAGACCCCTGTCCGGGATATACTATTCTGTTCGAAGCCGAAACCGTGGGGGCCAACTCTTATCTCTGGAGTTTTGGAGATGCTGATTCTCAACTAGACTTCAGCAATGAAATGAATACGCAATATCAGTACAGCAGCCAAGGCGATTATCTGGTTCTATTAACTATCAATGAGGGAACTTCTTGTGAAATCTCAGACTCAACATGGTTCAATGTTTTAGCCAATGAAGAAATTAATATGCTCTATGATATCAACTTGCCTCAAGAATGCAGTAACAGTGCGTTCGTAGAAACTCAATGGCTCGGAAACGACAATTTAAATATACTTTGGGAAATGGGTGACGGATCTTTTTACGATTCTTCAACTGTGACACATACCTATTCAAACCCCGGAGAATATATCATCAATCTCACGGCAAACAACCTACCCTGTCCGGGATCTTCCTCCGAACAAATTGCCGTCCAAATACAAGTCACCGGCCTCAACCCAAACGATGCTTTGATATTCCCTAATGTTTTCACTCCGGGTAAAGACACTTTAAATAATTATTTCAGGCCTGTACATCCACAAGAATTATTACTCGATAATAATTATCCTCTCGCAGATCAATGCACTATCTATGATCTTAAAATATTTAATAGAAATGGTCAGATTGTGTTCCAATCGGAGAATGATCTAGATAGTTGGAATGGTGTGTTTCTTGGAAACAATGCTCAAGGAGGAACCTATTTCTATACGTTCACTTACCAACTACCTTGTATGTCGGAACAATTGAATTATAGTGGTTATCTGTATCTCATAAGAGAATAGGAGGATATTTTGGGCCCGTGTAAGGCGAGACAAATCGACCCACTACCGATTGGAAATACATGATGGTGCACATACGCCGCCGTAGAAACGCCACAAATTGTGTCTCTGCGTATCTTTGCACTCACAATTTTGATCTATGAACTCCTTCGACGTTATCATCATCGGCTCCGGACCGGGCGGATATGTAGCTGCAATCCGTTGTGCTCAATTGGGCATGAAAACCGCGCTCATCGAAAAATACAGCAACCTTGGCGGAACTTGCCTCAATGTAGGCTGCATCCCATCCAAAGCCCTTCTTGATAGTAGCGAGCACTATTATCAAGCCGTTCATCAATTTGAAACGCACGGTATCGTGCTCAAATCGAAACCTGGTGTAGATTTTGGCCAAATGGTGAAACGCAAACAAGATGTAGTAGATCAAACTGTTGCCGGCATCAACTATTTGATGAAGAAAAACAAAATTGAAGTGTTTACCGGTTTCGGTTCTTTTACCGGTCCGAAAACAGTTAGCGTTGCTCACGACGGTGGGAAAACCACTGAACTACAAGGAAAAAACATTGTCATTGCTACTGGCAGCAAACCGACTGCTTTACCCTTTATTACCATAGATAAAAAGCGCATTATTACTAGCACCGAAGCTCTCAAATTAGAAGAGATTCCAAAGAGCATGGTTGTTATAGGTGGCGGTGTTATTGGCCTTGAACTCGGCAGCGTATACGCCCGTCTTGGCACCAAAGTAAGTGTGGTAGAGTTTATGCCGTCTATCATACCTACTATGGACAGCACAATGGGTAAAGAACTGCTCAAAAGCCTCAAAAAATTGGACTTCGATTTTTATCTCTCTCACAAAGTAAAAGAGGTAACTTCAAAAGGGAAAAAAGTATACGTAAAAGCTGATAATGCCAAAGGGGAAGAAATTACTCTTGAAGTAGACTATTGCCTTGTAGCAGTGGGGCGCAAGCCATACACAGAAAACCTCGGACTTGATAAAGCCGGAGTAAAACTTGATGAACGAGGACGTGTGGAAGTAGATGCGCACCTACAAACCAATGTGCCCGGAATATGGGCAATTGGAGATGTTGTGAAAGGCGCAATGCTCGCTCACAAAGCCGAAGAGGAAGGAACATTTGTAGCTGAAAAAATAGCCGGTCAGAAACCGCATATTAACTATAACTTAATTCCAGGTGTAGTGTACACTTGGCCCGAAGTGGCATCGGTAGGTTATACTGAAGAACAATTAAAGGATGCCGGCACACCATACAAAATAGGAAGTTTTCCATTTAAAGCAAGCGGAAGAGCCCGAGTAAGCATGGATACCGACGGTCTTGTAAAAGTGCTCGCTCACAAGGACACAGATGAAATTCTAGGTGTTCATATGATCGGTCCTCGCTGTGCCGACATGATAGCAGAGGCTGTAGTGGCAATGGAATTTCGGGCTTCTGCAGAAGACATCGGCCGCATTTCTCATGCGCATCCAACATATACAGAATCATTTAAAGAGGCTGCCCTCGACGCAACCGACAAAAGAGCCATTCATATATAGTAACGCTTGGATTTATGTAATAATCCAATTTCGTTTCACTACTTTGAACTAAACATAAATCGCAACGGCATTTACCACTGTAACCGCATAAAACATTTTGGACCATTTATTAAGTAACATTGATATAACATGGATTACATAAGTAAACACCGCTGCTGTTTTGGTTTATTATTCCTCATCGCCGATTTAATCATGGTGAGCTCATTCCAACTCACATATTAAACCGGAAATTGGAAGTACATAGGGATATCACAGCACTCACAACAATCCGCAACCCTGTGGTAACCATTGGCACTTTCGATGGTGTTCACAGAGGTCATAAGGCCATCCTAGAACAAATGCGTCACATAGCAGGATTCAATGATGGCGAAACAGTACTCCTCACCTTCTATCCTCATCCACGAATGGTGTTGCATCCGGGTGATCATGGTCTGCGCCTTCTTTCGACCATGGAGGAAAAAGAAGAATTACTCAGCATGGCGGGAGTCGACCATCTTGTGGTTTATCCATTCTCCGAGGAGTTCAGCAGAAAAACAGCTTTTGAGTACGTGCGTGATATGTTGGTAGACCAGCTTCATGTGCACACCCTCGTGGTTGGTTATGATCATCGGTTCGGAAGAAATCGTGAAGGAGACTTCTTGGTATTGAAAGAACTCTCTCAAGACTTTGGTTTTCATTTGGTAGAAATAGCGGCTCAAAAACTAAAAGATGTCAAAGTGAGCTCTACTAAAATTCGAACCGCTTTGGAAGTTGGAAACATTGATCAAGCCAATGAGTCTCTTGGTTACGATTATGAAATACATGGTACTGTTGTAAAGGGTGAAGGTCGAGGACGTCAAATCGGTTTTCCCACTGCCAATATTGGAAATATTGAACCCGACAAACTTTTACCCGCAAAAGGCGTCTATTCAGTAATGGTTCGCATCGATGAAGAAAAAAAACGCGGAGTGCTCAATATCGGAGTACGTCCAACCGTTTCAGGTTCAGGCAATATGAGCGTAGAAGTGCATATTCCCGGCTTCGAACGTGATGTATACGGAAAAAATATAACCGTTGGTTTTTTAAAACGTATTAGAGACGAAAAGAAATTTGGCTCGGTGATTGAACTGTCTGAGCAAATTAAAGAAGATATAAAGTTGTCATTACTATGAAACGCACCATTACACGAACACTTTTTCTAGTGTTGATGCTCGCTGTTGGGCATGTTTCGCGTGCGCAATTGATCAGTTTTGATTATCTAGATACTTGCAAGGTCTATGAAAGTATTGATGAGGCATTAATTAGCCCAACTTCCGTATACCGTCTAGATCTCTCCAAACAAAAACTGAAAGAATTTCCGGTCGAAATTTTTCAACTAGTCAACCTCAATGAATTAAAACTTTCTCGAAATAAAATCATTGTCATTCCTTCCGAGATCAGCAAGCTCACGTTCTTGCAAAAGTTAGACATTCAACGCAACGCATTAGATACTATTAAGCCGGAAATGTGCGAACTGCGCCATTTACGTGAACTAAATCTCGCGGAAAATTTTATAACCGGAATCCCGGATGAAATTGAAAACCTCGCTGACCTCAAGTATTTTATTCTGTGGCAAAATCCGATTGAATATTACCCCAATAGCCTCGGAATGCTCGAGAAACTTGAGGTCTTTGATTTGCTTCACAATCTGATGACAGAAAGGACTCAAGATCGATTGAGAAACATCCTTCCTAAATGCAACATTGTGATGTCGCCTCCTTGCAATTGCGGGATGCAGGATGAATGACATCATTGGATCTGCGTTCTTTCCAAGTTTAAGAGCATCCTATTTTCATGCTTATACCGTTTAGGTATCCTTATTAATCCAATTCCGTTTCACTCCATTGGTCTATAACATTTACTCTCACGGCATTTAACCCAGAATCCGCATTGGAAATCCATTACAGCGCGAATACCAATGCGGATTCTGGATTTAACCTTCATGCCTGCCCGATCCTTTAAAGCATTAGCCAAAACAGACTTCCAATGCGCAATAAAGGATGTACCAATTAATAAGCAGAATTGGTACGCATTAGACTAGAATACATCTCCAAGGGATAAATCCAAATTTCTAAAGGCATCGGAATAATCAAAAAAAACGCCCGACAGTTGCCGGGCGTATCTATATCTTTTATAAAACCGAATCGGTCTATTTCAACACCAGGGTAGTTGTTCCAATCACGGCACCACTTTCTACAATGCTCACTGCATAGTTGCCCTTGGTAAGCGCTTTGTCTGGGAATTCGTGAGAGTAGATACACACATCAATGTCTTCGTTTTGATAATCTACCTGACGAAGAGCGCTGTATGAAATCTCCTGACCGCTTACTGATACTTTTTCATTTTTGCCTGAAAGCACCTTTCCATCAGGACCTGTAATAAGCAAGTAAACATTTTTGGTGCCTGGCTTTATGATGCTGTTTTTGCGAAGCGTAAAACATGACTTCAGATATGTTGCTCTATTGGCTCGATCTGTTTCATCTTGCTTTCCGCCGCTTCTTTCACGAACTCCCGTACCGGTGAATTCTCCTGCTACCAATACGGATGCCTTGCTGATTACTTGATCACGTACATTTACATCGGCCTCGAGTTGTTGACTTTTTTCTTCGGCTGTCATAGCTCTTTCCGAAGCGGCATCGCGCTCTACCACCAATCTCTCATTTTCTTGCTGCAACGAGTCAATTTGATGAATGTACCCTTTCATTAAAGTACGCAAAGTTTCCAGTTCCTTGCGTGCCTTAGCAATGTCATAGTTCGAGTTTTTAACCTTGCGCTCGATTGCTTCAATTTCCTCCCGACTTGAGGCAATTTCTGCTTTCAGGCCTTCATTGTCCGTGCTGAGTGTGTCGTAACTCAAACGGAGTTGCTCCAATTCCATGGCAAATCCATCGCGCTCGCTGATGATGGTGTTATTCTCTTTGTCTATATATACAATTTCTTGTTGCTTTTTGTTGACTGTATACCCGAGGTATGCAACGATTCCTAGCAGTACTACAATGACTGCGATATAGATTTTGTTATTCATAAATAATGAGTTTAAGGGCTTTATTCAGATGCGAAGTTATCCGAAATAAGTAACTTGGTTTCTAGTAAAATTTTCCTTTATCCTCAACAGATTGTGTGTTCCTTTATTGCCCTTGGTGTTTTCATCTAGACGAAAACAGTCCGAATTGAACATCTACGTACCTCTAACAAGGTTTATGTTTCTGCAATAATCCAATTCCGTTTCACTACATTGGTCTATAATAGTCGCTCTCACGGTATTTAATCCAAAATCCGCATTGGAAATCTATTGCAGCGCTCACCTCCTTTGATATCAAGCACTTTCCCGGTTTTTATTCTTGATGTATGAATATACACCATCAAATAAAAATCTTGCGAGAGCACTTGCTATCTGTGGGGTTTAGCACTTCATAGAGAATCCCAATGCGGATTCTAGGTTTAATACTTGATGCATGCAAGATTCCGCAACGCATTGCCCAAAACAGACTTCCAATGCAAAATGGAGGATGGACTATTTAAAAAGCAGAACTGGTGTAAATTGTATGGGGAAAAGAGGAGAATGAAAGGCTCTGGTCTGCATATCCCTTGAAAGTATAGCACATTCCAGTTTGGGTATGAAATAATAAAAGGAGATGCGATATCAACAAGCCAAATTCCTAGTGTCTATCAAAATCTTTTTAGAATAGAAGACTTTAAGTCCTCTCTTTATAATGCCAATTAAGCAATTTGCTGGTTACCCTGTTCCTTCGCTCCAGCCAATTCTTCGCAGGCGGCTGCAATAGAAATCATATCGTAACCACATTCCTTATGCAGCTCTTCCGGAGTGCCGTGTTCTATATAGTGATCAGGAATACCAAGCCGTTTTATCTGAGCAGAATATCCGTGATCGCCCATAAACTCAAGCACCGCACTGCCCATGCCTCCTTGAATACAGCCGTCTTCGACAGTTACAACATATTTGAACTTACCAAAGACCTCATGTAAAAGTATTTCGTCTATCGGCTTCACAAACCGCATATCATAATGTGCTGCCGAAATCCCTTTTTCAGATAATACTTCGCATGCCTTGAGTGCCTCATTTCCAATCGGACCTATGGTTAGAATTGCGATGTCACTGCCGCTCCGAGTTCTGCGACCTGTGCCCGGTTTAATAGACTTAAAGGGCGTTTTCCAATCAACCATCACCCCATTTCCACGGGGATAACGTATGGAAAATGGCCCGTGATTTTCGTTCTGAGCAGTATACATCAGGTTGCGAAGTTCACTTTCATTCATTGGCGATGCAACTATCATATTCGGTATACATCGCATGTATGCCAAGTCGTAAGCGCCGTGGTGTGTAGGACCATCTGCTCCTACAACCCCTCCTCTATCCAAACAAAAAACTACTTGAAGATTCTGAATCGCTACATCATGTATTACCTGGTCGTAGGCGCGCTGCATGAAACTAGAATAGACATTGCAAAAAGGAATTAACCCTTGAGTCGCCATTCCTGCTGAGAAAGTTACGGCGTGCTGCTCTGCTATGCCTACATCGAAAGCCCTATTAGGCATGGCCTCCATCATAAACTTCAAAGAACAACCACTTGGCATTGCCGGCGTGACCCCAACAATTTTTTCGTTTTTCTCCGCCAATTCTATTATCGTGTGACCGAATACATCTTGATAGAGGGGTGGTTGAGGACTCTTGGGAACAACTTTCACTATTTCACCGGTCTCTTTGTTGAATAGACCCGGAGAATGCCATTTTGTTGGGCTGCCCTTTTCGGCGGGTTCATAACCCTTCCCCTTTGTGGTGACACAGTGAAGAATTTTTGGGCCCGGTATATCTTTCAAATCCTTCAGCACCTTTACCATGTATTCGACATCATGTCCGTCGATGGGTCCAAAGTATCTCCATTTCAGTGATTCAAAAAAGTTGCTCTCTTTAATCAACGAACCTTTTAGTGACTCTGAAATTTTATGCGCAATGGCTTGGGCGCTAGGCCCGAACTTGGAAATTTTACCTAGTAAGTTCCATACTTCTTCCTTCACACGGTTGTAGGTATGCGAAGTGGTGATATCGGTCAAATATTCTTTCAATGCACCCACATTCGGATCTATACTCATACAGTTGTCGTTGAGCACCACAAGCATATTTGCATTGTCCCAGCCACCGTGATTTAAGGCTTCAAAGGCCAAACCTGCGGTCATGGCTCCGTCGCCAATCACTGCCACTACCTGACGATCCAACTCTCCCTTGATCCTTGAAGCAACAGCCATTCCCAGCGCTGCAGAAATCGAAGTGGAGGAATGCCCTACTCCAAATGTGTCATATTCTGACTCATTTCTCTTCGGGAAACCTGATATGCCTTTGTACTTACGGTTTGTATGAAAAGTAGACTTACGTCCGGTGAGGATCTTGTGTCCGTATGCCTGATGACCTACGTCCCAAACTAATAGGTCGTATGGTGTATTGAAAACATAGTGCAGCGCTACTGTGAGCTCTACTGTTCCCAAGGAAGCACCAAAGTGGCCGCCTTTTTCCGAAACAATATCTATAATGTACTGCCTCAGCTCTTTAGACAGTTGTGGCAACTGTTCTTCAGCAATTTTAACCCTAAGGTCGCTCGGAGTCTCAATCTCCGATAACAATGGGCCCGGTACGTATGGATTACTCATGAGGCTTTCTAATGTGCTATTGAACAAGGCTTTCTGGCTAATGTTCGCAACCTAATGCAAATATCGGGAAATTGCCCGATTTATTGTCGTTTCTGCTTACGCGTTCACAACCGAAAGAATACTTTCAAAAATTTCCTTACCGTCGATGTTCTCTAATTCAAAATCTGAGGCCCGCTCTGGATGTGGCATCATACCAAAAACATTTTTCGACTTGTTTGCAATTCCCGCAATGTTCTCGATGGATCCATTGGGATTTGACTCTTCAGTGATCTTGCCGTTTTCATCGCAGTAGCGAAACATAACTTGATCCTCATCATCCATTTCGCGCAACACATCGTCAGAGGCAAAGAAGTTTCCCTCGCCATGAGCAATTGGAATAATGTATGGTTTTTTGAAATCTAAGTTTGCAGATGGCAGCGTCAGTTTCGATTGTGCTTTTAGGTGAACGTTTTTACAGATAAATTTCCTGGTTGCGTTGTGTAAAAGTGCTCCCGGAAGGAGTTTCGCTTCACAAAGTATCTGAAATCCATTACAAATGCCCATTACAAATCCTCCTTTGTTTGCATGTGCAACGACGGCATTCATGATTGGTGAGAAACGTGCAATGGCACCACTTCGCAAATAATCCCCGTATGAAAAGCCACCGGGGAGAAATATGAAATCGCATCCTTGAAGATCTTGCTCCTTGTGCCACAATTTCACGACTTGCTGATGCATTACATCGCGCAGTGTGTATACCAAATCTTCGTCACAATTGCTGCCTGGGAAAACGACTACTCCAAATTTCATTTACGGGTTCTTTGATTGATGTGGCAAAGGTAATCTCAAAGTAAGATTATTCTTTATGATAGTGTAAAAAGTAAGATGCCGCATCTACGGAGCTAGGAGGAATAATAGTGTTTCTTAAACCCAGAATTCGCATTGGGATTCGCTATGAATTGGTATAAACCCCAAACATAGCAAGTGCTCTCGCCAGATTTTTATTGGATGGTGTATATTCATACATCAAGAATAAAAATCGAGAAAGTGCCTGATATCAAAGGGGGTTAGCGCTGCAAGAGATTTCCAATGCGGATTCCGGGTTAAAGAACCCCACAAAGATGAAAGTGGAAAATCTTTATTTTATTTCTGGCCGGACAACCGGATGTTAGAAAAATAGTTTTTTGGATTCTCCCCCTAGAAATCACCAAAAACTCCATTGCTGTGGAGAGTAAAAAGACTAAGACATATTAAAAAGAAATAAAATGCGAAGGGCGCTATGAGTGAGTACCTGTAATTGGAAAACCACAATCCTCCCATAATCGAAAATGGAATGATCAAAATTGAAGGTGTGTATTCATAAATAAGCGCCCGTTCTATTCCCATCGCGGCAATTAGCCCTAAAACGACTAGCAAAAAAGTGACTCGAAGATTTCTGCTTTTATTACTCGGTCTATCTCCCAAAAATAAAAATCCGGGAAGCGCCAAGAGTAAGACAGTGCCCGTAGCTATAAAAAAATATGTTTCGCTCCAAGTATAACTTTCCCATGGCGAATGATCCGCCAATGTGAAATAACCCCGGAACAAGATGAAATCAAATGAACTGTCGAACCAATACTGCCAAACTACCCAATACAAAAAAGGAACACCAAATCCCAAGAGGGGTAGCACAAACTCTCTCCAATTGAAGGCCCTGGTAAAAAGCACCATGAGCCACAAGCTGAGCAACATAACCACCAAAGGTGGAAAAGTGAGTGACGCCATTCCAAACCAGAATCCGGCCTGAAAATACTCTCCTAAAGCACGAGATTGACGGTAAACCTGCAAACATCTAAAGAGCCCTGCAAGCAAAAAAATATTGGACGCTAACGACGGTAAAGACACCGAGTTCAGGCAAAAAGCTGAAGCCAAAAGACTGTACAAAAGCGCAGGCACGTAGCTTGCCTGGTTCTGAAACTCGAACCGATTGTAGAGCAAATTGGTAAGAACTGCCCCTCCAAAAATAAGGATGGAAGCGAGAATTCCAATGCTTAGCGAGCTGATTTCCTGCAGTTTAAATAAATAATCTATCGGAAAATATGTCTTTTGTACTTGTAGATTTCCTGCAAAGGCTGTTGGGAGCACGATAGCCGAAATTATTGCCGGAAAAGACAGAAATAACAGCGGTTGATTGGATGAATACTGTCTTAGGACCATGGTGATTAATCAGTTGACAAAATTGATAGGTGATGTACAGGTATCGACAGTAATTTCTATTTTTGCCACACAATTTTTTCAACCATGAACCTGCAAGATTTTCTCTACCCGATCGCTGACGGACTCCTTTGGTTTTTCCGCAACATACTTGAACCTTCTTCTCATTGGTTCAACTGGGTATGCATTGCCGGTGGTTTGTTCGGTTTGTTCCTTTGGTTGCGCATGCAGAAAAATTTCAACAAAAAAGCGAAGAATGAAGGCGGAATTGCCTAGGTGGCAATACTTTCTTTGCTCTCTCTGCGGATCTACCTTTTCTTCATTTAGGCTTTAGTGGACACCTTCTTCAGGTCGAAGCCTATATCCTTTCTGTAGTACTTGCCCTTAAAGTCTATCGTCTCGGCATTCGCATAAGATTTGCGAAGTGCATCCTCAATTTCATTTCCAAAAGATGTAATGGCTAAAACCCTTCCTCCATTCGTTAGAATCTTATCCCCCTGAATTTTAGTGCCCGCATGAAACACCAAGCTATTGGTTACTCCGCCAAGGCCAGTTATTTCCTTGCCTTTTTCATATTTTTCTGGATAACCCTTTGAAGTCAACATCACAGTAGCGGCAGTGCGCTCATCAATTTCGAGATCACATTCAGATAGGGTTTTTGTAGCAATTCCCTCAAATATTGCCAGCAAATCGCTCTTAATTCTTGGGATAATTACCTCCGACTCTGGATCACCTAATCTGCAGTTATACTCTATCACATAGGGTTCGCTGCCCACCTTCATGAGACCAATGAAAATAAATCCGTTGTATTCAATGCCTTCACTCTTCAATCCCTTCATGGTGGGAATGATGATCTGGTTTTCTATTTTCTCCATGAACTCCATTGTAGCAAAAGGCACTGGTGAAACAGCTCCCATGCCGCCCGTGTTCAGCCCCTTATCGCCTTCACCAACTCGTTTGTAATCCTTTGCTTCAGGAAGCATTTTGTATGCCGTTCCATCGGTTACAACAAAAGCACTCATTTCAATACCCTTCAAAAACTCTTCTATCACAACCCTTTTCCCGGCTTCTCCCACTGTTTTCCCAGTGAGCAGATTTTTCAGTTCTACTTTCGCCAACTTCAAATCATCTAATATCAAAACCCCTTTGCCAGCTGCAAGTCCATCAGCTTTCAACACATAAGGAGCCTTCAATCCGTCCAAAAACTTATATCCTGCTTCTATATTCTCTTCTGTAAATGTTTCATATCGGGCGGTAGGAATTCCGTTTTTCTGCATGAACTTTTTTGCAAATTCTTTACTTCCCTCTAGTCGTGCTCCTGCTTTATCTGGGCCTATAAGAGAGACGTCTTTCAACTGTTTGTCTTTGCGGAAATAATCCGCAATGCCTGCCACAAGTGGTGCCTCTGGACCCACAATAACAAGTATAATGTTTTTGGACAACACAAACTTTTTTACCGCCGGAAAATCAAGTGGATCAAGATCCACATTCGTGCCTAGATCTACAGTACCAGCGTTGCCGGGAGCAATAAACAATGCGGTAAGCTGCGAACTCCTGGAAATTTTCCAGCATAGCGCATGTTCCCTTCCCCCTGACCCCAAAACTAGTACATTCATTATTTCTAGTATGTAATTATAAGAATGCAAAGTACGATACGAGAAAGGGCTTTTGGTAGGGGGAGTTTTAAACAAAGAACAACCATTTTTGAAGGCGAAAACTGGTTACTTCAAACCGACTGACCGAACAGATGTTACTTTCAACCCAACATCCGTATTGGAAATCTATTGCAGCACTAACCCCCTTTGATATCATGCACTTTCTCGATTTTTATTCTTGATGTATGAATATATACCATCAAATAAT
>JAWXBG010000046.1:0-28392 GCA_034439875.1 Flavobacteriales bacterium | reverse complement strand
GTAATCATCTCATTTTTTATTCTGGTAAACGTATGAATTCTGCAATGCCAAAGTCAAGGGTATTTTCACCCGAAAAGAGGGGGTGTTTTTACGGGGGTAGTGGTAAATTGTAGAAGCTTGTATTTAGCGACTCAACGCCTGTAATTCCAATTCTGCTTTTTAAATAGTCCAAACTATTTTATAATCATGAAGTGTTAATGCCGTATTTGTATCTAAATAGTCCAAAGTCCATCCTTATACGAAAAAATGATCTGGACTATTCGTGTGCAGAATTCGTAAAAAAAGTAGACTCGATAAATCACGGCTCTACAGTAAATTTGGCATCTCCACTAAGGAGTAATCAGCCATGGACCCGAAAACAAACGACCCCAAATTGCGCAGTTGGGTAGATGTATCTCCCGATAGCGATTTTCCTATACAAAATCTTCCCTTCGGAATTTTCAGAATAGAAAGCCAACTCCCCCACGTTTGCTGCGCTATCGGCGATCAATTGATCGACCTAAAGGCTCTTCATGTAATGGGTTATCTCGAAAATCTTCCGTTCAAACTGGAAGATCTTGCAAGCGACTCCCTAAACAAGGTGATGTCATATGGAAAACAACACATGTCTCAATTGCGAGCCAGAGTTTCCAAATTGCTTAGAAGTGATATGCCAGATTTGCGAGACAAGGAACACCATGTGCGTCAAGTTTTATTTCGTCAAGATGAAGTGCAGTTTTTATTACCAATAAAGGTGGGTGACTATACTGATTTTTACAGTAGTATGGATCATGCTCGAAACGTTGGTATCATGTTTCGCGATCCCGATAAAGCCTTGTTGCCCAATTGGAAGCATCTTCCGGTAGGATATCATGGTAGGGCTTCGAGCATAGTAGTGAGTGGAACACCGATTCATCGTCCAAAAGGCCAAACAAATCCTACAGATGGACCTCAACCATTGTTTGGTCCAACTAAACAATTGGATTTTGAACTTGAGATAGCTTTTGTGACTTTTGATGGTAAACCGCTAGGTGAAACAATTTCTACAGCCGAAGCGAGTGATTATATTTTTGGTTTGATGTTGTTTAACGATTGGAGTGCGCGCGATATTCAAAAGTGGGAGTATGTTCCACTTGGTCCTTTTTTGGCCAAAAATTTCGCAAGCACGGTGAGTCCGTGGATTGTGACTTTAGATGCTTTGGAGCCATTCAAAACGGAGGGACCAATTCAGGAACCGGAAGTACTTCCATATTTGAAATATGAAGGAAAGTACAACTACGATATAAATCTGGAAGTAACTATAAAACCTGATGGACTCAAAGAGACTATCGTTTCACGAAGCAATTATAAGCACATGTATTGGAACATGGTTCAGCAGTTGGCTCATCACACAGTAAACGGCTGCAACATGCGCTGCGGCGATATGTTGGCAAGTGGAACCATCAGTGGTCCGGACGAAGGAAGTTTTGGCAGCATGCTCGAAATAGCATGGAAGGGAACCAAACCTATGCAACTCAATGAAGGAGGTACTCGTACATTTATCGAAAATGGAGATACTGTTACATTAAAAGGATATGCTGAGAAAGATGGAGTTCGAATTGGCTTCGGGAAATGTGAAGGAAAGATTTTGGGATCATAAACGAAAAAATGAGGGACTGATTTAATAGCTGCATGGGCGATAGAATTGAGATAGATCTGGAAGAAGAAAAACGTGAAATTTTACGTCGTTACCGCGGCCTCTTGAGGGCTTGTCACAGGTCGCGAAGCCGTCAAGACAGAACTCTTATACGCAAGGCTTTTGATCTTTCATTGGAAGCGCATAAAAACATGCGCCGAAAAAGTGGCGAACCCTATATTTATCATCCCATAGCAGTTGCTCGCATTGCAGGAGAAGAACTGAGCCTCGACACTACCAGTATTGTTTGTGCTCTTTTGCACGATACAGTAGAAGACACATACATCACCCTCGAAGATATCGAGAATCTCTTTGGCAAGAAGGTGAGGATTATTATCGATGGGCTTACCAAGATCAGCGGAGTATCGGACTACACCAATACAAGCGACCAAGCAGAGAATTTCCGCAAGATGTTGCTCACACTAAGCGACGATGTTCGTGTGATCTTGATCAAACTTGCTGATAGGCTTCACAACATGCGTACTCTCGATCACATGACGCGAGATAAGCAGTTGAAGATTGCCAATGAAACACTTTTCATGTACTCGCCCTTAGCTCATAGATTGGGTTTGTACAATATCAAAACAGAACTTGAAGACCTCTCGCTTAAGTTCAAAGAACCCGAGCAATACGAAGACATTTTAAGTCGATTGCAGAAAACACAGGCAGTGCGGACTAGGTTTATCAATGCCTTTACATTGCCGATAAAGCGAGCGTTAGAAAAGGCTGAGGTAAAATTTGAGATAAAAGGTCGAACGAAAAGTGTTTTTAGTATTTGGAATAAAATTCACAAGAAGGGAGTCATATTCGAAGAGATATACGATGTCTTCGCAATACGCATCATTCTGGATAGTACAGCAGAGACAGAAAAGGCAGATTGCTGGCGAGTGTATTCTGTCGTTACCGATTTTTATCAGCCATCCCCTGAGCGACTTCGCGATTGGATATCGATACCGAAGGCCAATGGTTATGAATCTTTGCACACAACTGTGATGAGTCCAACAGGTAAATGGGTTGAAGTGCAGATACGTTCGAGGAGGATGGACGACTTTGCCGAAAGCGGTTATGCTGCCCACTGGAAGTACAAGGGCGAGGCAGAGACACCCGAGGATAAGTTGGACCGATGGATAGATCAGATACGAGAGGTATTAGAAAATCCCGGCGATAGCGCTATTGAATTCATTGACAATTTCAAGCTCTCTCTTTTCAGTGAAGAGATTTACATCTTTACTCCAAATGGAGATTTAAAAACGCTACCAAAGGGTGCCACAGCTCTCGATTTTGCTTTTCATATACACTCTCAAATTGGTTATCAATGCATCGGCGCCAAGGTCAACTTTAAATTGGTTCCATTGAGTTATGTATTGCGCAGTGGCGATCAGGTGGAAATACTCACAAGTAAAAAGCAACATCCGAAAGAAGATTGGTTAGCTCTGGTAGTTACTGCAAGTGCCCGTCAAAAGATCAAAACAGCTTTAAAGGAAGAGAAAAAAGAAATAGCTGAGGACGGTAAGGAAATGCTCAAGCGCCGTTGGTCAGGGCTGAAAGTAGATTGGATAAGTGTAAACATCGATGAAATGTTGAGGCATTATAATATTGATAATGCCATTGATCTGTATTACCTTATAGCAAGGGGTAGAATCGATTTAAAGAAACTGAAAGGCTTCAAAATTGAGGGAGGGAAAATTCGATTTGATCGTCAAATTGTCGAGCATAACAAAGAAGAGAAGGTGACTACTTCGGCACCCGCAAAAGGCGAAACCCTTCTCATTGGAGATGAAGGACAGCGAGTAGATTATACACTTGCGGCATGTTGCAATCCTATCAATGGAGATGAAGTGTTTGGTTTCATAACGGTTGGAGAAGGAATAAAAATTCATAGAAGCAACTGTCCGAATGCAGAAGAGCTTTTGGGGAAATATGCGTATCGTGTTATCAAAGCAAGATGGCCTAATAAGTCGGTCATAGAATTTGAAGTTGGACTTCGTTTCAGTGGATTGGACGATAAAGGAGTAGTTCAAAAGATTACAAACATCATTTCATCAGATATGAATGTGAACATGCGGAGTATCTCTTTTGAAGCGAACGACGGTGTTTTCGAAGGAAAAGTACGCGCATTGGTTCACGATACAGAACACTTGAATAGCTTGATTGAAAAACTCAAGGCAATTGATGGTGTTATAACAGTTGATAGAATTGAAAGTGAGTTTGATTGAGAAATCTCATGACTTGTATTTGAAAACTTCAAGCGCCCGTTGCCCGCCTAGTTTGAAAAAAAAGGTGTTTGAAGAGCACAATATTTTCAGAAGTAAATTCTATAAGTTGCAATAAGTCTTACCTTCATTTCAGATGGCAGAGGTTTGATTCTAACTGAACCATTTATGGAACCTATTATACCGTTTATGTATCTGTGATAGTCCAATTCCGTTTCATTCCCTTTGACCTATTACAGCTACTTTGACGACATTTGCTACTTCATGCTTTCAAAACAGTTTGGACTATTAAACCCAGAATCCGCATTACTCGCAGCCTAAACAACATTAGTATTCTCCAATTTCGTACTTTTGCATCATGAGTCTATCGACGCTACAGGAAAAAGTAAGGGATGTTTTTACAGCCTATTTGGTACAAAACAAACACCGTAAAACACCGGAGCGTTTTGCAATTCTTCGAGAGATATACGATTTTCAGGGACACTTCGACATTGAATCACTGTACTTACACATGAAAAACAAGAAGTATAGGGTATCTCGCGCTACATTGTACAATACCATCGAATTGCTTTTGGCTTGTAATCTTGTGCGTAAACATCAGTTTGGAAGAAATACGGCTCATTTTGAAAAAGCGTATCAGAATCAGCAGCACGATCATATCATTTTAACTGATACCGGTGAAGTCTTGGAGTTTTGCGATCCCCGTATTCAGAATATTAAAGCCACTTTAGAAGAAATATTCGGAATAGATATTAATCACCATTCGCTCAATTTTTACGGCAGCAGAAAGGTTGAAAATCCGGTAGGATAGTCTGTCTTTATTTTTCCGCTATCCAGGTCTTCATTACTTGAGTTACGAAGTCAAGAACTTCGGTTGCTCCTGTACGTTCTGAGGCGGAAGAGATGAAAACGTTGGGCAATCCGTCTAAAAATTTTGAAAGCATCGCATAGTGTAATTCCAAATTTTCTTCTAGTACTCCCGGCTTGAGTTTGTCTGTTTTGGTGAAAATGACAGCCATTGGAGCTTGTTCTTTGGCCAGCCAGCGAATGAAATCCGAGTCTAGTTCCTGTGGTTTATGTCTAGAATCGATCAACACAAAAGTGCACATCAGGTTTTTACGATCGATGATATATTCTCGAGTGTTTTTCTCCCATTTTTTGCGTGCTTTTTCAGGAGCATTCGCAAAACCATAACCGGGTAGATCGACCAGAAACCAAGGTCTTTTGGTTTGATTAATGACGTAATGATTGATCGTTCTTGTTTTGCCCGGCATAGAAGACGTTTTGGCCAGGTTTTTTTTGTTGACCAAGTAGTTTATTAAACTGCTTTTGCCAACATTACTTCGTCCCACAAATGCAAATTCAGGAAGAGGTTCTTTCGGACAATCTTCAACAAAGGCAACTGAGCTTACAAAATCTGCACTTATTACATTCATAAGGGGACTTCTAAAAACCTGTTTTATGTTTCGCGGAGATAAATTTTGTCAAAGACAAGCCAGGTCGAGGGAGCATAGCAGGGCGCTCTACAACCGAAATTTGGTGAAGTATTCGGCGAAATTGGACCGGAGTGTTTTGAATAGAATTGCTCATTTTTTTAATTTGGTCGAAACGTGAAAGAGGTTTTTAGAGGTCCCAAAAATTAGATTCCCTTCTCTTTCAGCCAGTTTCCGAGTATTGTATTAAACTCCTCTGGATGTTCCATCATCGGTGCATGTCCACATTCATCAATCCAAAAGAGGCTTGAATTTGGAATAAGTCGGTTGAACTCCTCTGCCACCTCCGGAGGAGTAATGGTATCGTTTTTACCCCAAATGAGGCAAGTAGGCATGGTCATATTTGGAAGTTCTTTCGACATGTTGTGACGAATAGCACTTTTGGCTAGAGCCAAAATTCGAAGCACGCGATTGCGGTCATTCACTACTTCAAAACATTCATCTACCAATTCATCGGTTGCATGTTTAGGATCAAAAAATGTGAGAGCCACTTTTTTTCTAATGAATTCTTTGTCTTCACGTCGAGGAAAACTGCTTCCAAAGGCATTTTCGTACAAACCACTACTTGCAGTTAAGATAAGTGAGTTTACTTTTTCAGGATGATCGTTGGTGAACATCAATGCCACATGACCACCGAGAGAGTTGCCAAGTAGGTTTACTTTATTCCAGTTTTTGTACACCACAAAATCTCGTAAAAATTTCGATATGGACTTCACTCCGGTGCTAAGCACAGGCATGCTGTACAAAGGAAGCATGGGTATTACTACTTTGTAATTATGTGAGGTGAAATAGTCCAGAGTTTCTCTAAAGTTGCTCAAGGCGCCAAAGAGCCCATGCAATAAAATGATTACAGGTCCTTCACCTTCTTCAATGAATCTGAAATTTCCTTCTTCTTTAATCTGAGGGTCCATATATATGCAGTCGTGGTTCCAAAAATAGGAAAACCGTTTTTGTTTTGGGCATTATAAGTGAAACGCTTGTCAAACAATGTGCTTCGCGCAAGGGCGCACTTGCTCTGAAAGCTGTGGTATCATTCGTTTTTTGTAGAATCCTGATCTGATATGAGAGGTACCTATACGGTATTACATTTGCGAACTATGAATAAGGACAGCCGAATATATGTAGCCGGACATCGTGGAATGGTTGGCTCGGCTATATGGAGACTTCTGGAACAAGAAGGCTACTCAAACCTGAAAGGATCAAATTCCACCGAACTTGATTTGCGCGATCAGACTGCTGTGCAGCGATTTTTTGAGAATGAGAAACCTGAATTTGTTTTTCTTGCCGCAGCCAAAGTGGGTGGTATTCAGGCCAACAATACTTATCGTGCCGATTTTTTGTACGACAATCTGGCCATCGAAATGAATGTGATCAAGGCCGCTCACGATTTCAATGTGCTGAAACTTCTCTTTTTGGGAAGTTCATGTATTTATCCGAGAGATGCTTCGCAGCCGATGAAGGAAGAGGCATTGCTCACTGGCCCTTTAGAAAGCACCAACGAACCTTATGCAATAGCCAAAATAGCGGGAATTAAGCTTTGTGAAGCTTTTAGAGATCAATATCGGCGGAATTTTATTTCTGCTATGCCTACAAATTTGTACGGCCCAAACGATAACTATGATCTGCATAATTCGCATGTCTTACCTGCCCTGCTCAGAAAGTTTCATGAAGCTAAGGAAAGTAAAAGTGATTCTGTAGAAGTTTGGGGTAGTGGAGCACCATTGCGTGAGTTTTTGCATGTAGATGATCTTGCTTCTGCTTCCTTATTTCTCATGAAGAATTATAATGAGCGCCAATTCATCAATGTAGGTAGCGGAAAAGAAGTGAGTATTCGCGATCTAGTTCAACTTGTTCAGAAAATTGTTGGGTTTTCGGGTGAAGTAAAATGGAACACAGAGAAACCCGATGGAACTCCGCGAAAGCTTATGGACAATAGTCGCATCAACCAGCTAGGTTGGCGGGCCATGATCGATCTCGAAACGGGAATTCGGGCGGTGTATCAGGAATATGACAATCAAGAAACTTTGCTTCGCGGAGTATGACTAGAGTATTTTTTTGGATAACATTGGCCTTATGCCTTGCTTCGGTGCAAAATGTCTTTTCGCAGGAACACCTCTTGTTTTTGCATCCCATTACTCAAAACAATCTTGAAAGATCACTGGACAGTTCAGCTTCGCATTTAGCTGTAAAACCATTTCTGCAATCGCGTTTCAACCTAGATAAAACTATTGGCTTTGCCCGCGATACTGCGAAGTACTACTATCTCATAGGCGTGAAATTGTGGAGAGACCATTTGGTAAAAGTCGAAACAGAGGATTTCAAATTGTACATAGATCCACTTTTCGATTTCACGCTCACCTCAGATTATGCAGACACAAGTGCCTATCGCGACAGCGTGCTTCTCTTCAACAACACCAGAGGGGCTTTGGTGCAAGGAAGTATTGGTAAAAACCTTTCCTTTCAGACTGGTTTTCTTGAAAATCAAGTCGGTCTGCCTTTATATCAAAGAGATATTGCCGACAGCCTTCAAGTGATTCCGGGTATGGGAAGGTGGAAAGTTTATAAAACAGCGGGATACGATTACAGCATGTCTTTTGGCTACATGAGCCTTCGCGCACGCCCTTGGTTGAATTTGATTTGGGGATATGGCAAAAACTTCATTGGTCATGGATATCGTTCCGTGCTTTTGTCGGACGCTGCTTTTTCTTATCCATACCTCAGGGCCACTGTGAATGCATTGGACAATAAGATTCAGTACACAAGTATTTACGCATCCTTGCAAACACTAGAAAGGATGCCATTGGGAGAAGTTCCTGAATCGCTGTTCAAAAGAAAGGCTGCCAGTTTTCATTATTTCAGTTACACACCAACACCAAATCTTGAGCTAGGTCTATTCGAAGGCATTGTATGGCAAAGGTGGGACAGCACAGGTACAAGAGGCCTCCCGCTCACTGCGTATTTGCCCGTTTATGGTTTAAATGCAGCAGTGAATGGATTTGGTGAAAAGCAAAATGTAGTATCAGGAATGAATGCCAGATGGAGAATTCACAAAGGTTTAAGTGTCTACGGACAGTTTTTGATTGATGATCCAAAAGAAAAAAAGACGGCATATCAGGCGGGATTGAAGTGGTTAGATTTAGCGAAAGGCCTTGACTTGCAATTGGAGTATAATTCTCTATCGTCGGGCGTTTATGCCAGCAAATACGCATTGCAGAATTATGAGCATTACAATCAATCGCTTGGTCACCCAACCGGCCCTGGCACTAAGGAGTTTTTGGCCATCGTGAATTACCGTTACAAAAAGTGGTTTGTCCGTTTAAAATCCGCAATGATTGAGCACAACAAGGGCAGTGACGGTAATCTCTTTTATACTGGCGAAGTATCTGTTCCCGATTCATCAAATCTTTCAATCACTCAATGGGATTTTGAGACCGGGTTTTTCTTGAATCCCAAAACCAACATGCAAATAGTAGTAGGATTCACTGATCGCCTAAGCAAATGGGGAGATCAGAAGCAACATAGCAGCTTACTTTTCTTCTCTTGGCGCACCTCAATTTGGGCTAGGTACAACGATTTTTGAATTCGTGTGCTCCATATTTTAGCTAAAATGTCACATGGAAGTGCAGCCGGATCAATGAATTTTCTCGTAGGTTTGGGCCGTGAAAGTGACAGGAGTGATGCATTCTAAAACCTTAACCAGACTGTGACGGACTTAGTTTTTTCCTTCCTTACAGCATTGATGTTGGTGATTATCGCCACGCCGGCCCTTATCAAGGTGGCCAAATTGAAACATTTGGTAGATGAACCGGGTGATGAACGAAAACTTCACAGAAGATCTGTTCCTACTATTGGAGGAATTATGATTTTCGCAGGCACCATCATTGGATATTGCCTATGGTTTCCCTCTTCCAGTGCCGGCGATCTGGGTCAGAACTATGAAGTTCTTGGTGCCCTTCAGGAGTTTAAGTTCCTTATCGCATCTATGTTTATTCTATTCTTTTTAGGTCTTAAGGACGACATCATTGGTGTAAGCCCAACGAAGAAACTATTGATACACTTGGTCGTTGCGTTTATTCTTGTAATGATGGCTGACATTCGTATCACTCAGTTTTGGGGTTTGTTTTTCATCGACGATAAATTGCCTTTCTGGTTGAGTGTTGCTTTCTCCGTGTTCGTGTACATCGTTATTGTAAATGCGATCAACCTAATAGATGGAGTTGATGGCCTTGCTGCCGGTATCGGATTTATTGCCGCCATGACCTTTGCATTCTGGTTCTATGGAACAGGAGATTTGCCGCTGGCACTTCTGGCAACCAGTCTGGGCGGATCTCTCGCCGGTTTTTTATTTTACAATTGGAATCCCGCAAAAATATTTATGGGCGATTCAGGTTCACTCATTATCGGAGTCGTTATTTATGTGCTAGCAGTAAGAATGATAGAGTTTCCGATGGATCAACTTCCCGGAAGAATGTCGGTGGTGTCAAAACCAGTCTTAGCCATGGCCATACTCGCATATCCATTGATCGATACACTTCGTGTTTTTATCAAGAGAACCATTCAAGGAAGATCTCCTTTTTCCGCAGACAAAAATCACATTCACCACAAATTACTTTCGTTGGGTATTGGTCATGTGGGTACATCTTTGATTTTATATTCATTTACCATTTTTATCATACTACTCACTTTTTTCACTCCTGCCCATACACCCAATTTTTCGCTTGCGGTGGTAGGAGGTTCAGCGGTGTTGCTTACCAACATCGTATTTATGATCAAAAGAAAATCTAACAAATGAGTCTGCGAGAGCCCTTTCTATTCATAGGATTGTGGCTTATCTCTTTGTCATTTTATGCTCAAATACCTTCAAAGGGTTGGTCGCGGACGGTAACAGACAGTATTATCAACGCAAGATCATTTAGTGGACATGCGGTTATACAGCCGGCTGCAGGATCGCTCGACTCAGATATACTTGCTGTAATAGACAGTTCATACGTTGCTGCTACTTATCAGAATTATCTAAAAATAAAACCGCTTTTCGATATTTCTGGAGGTTTTACTCAAACCGATAAAGCTTCATTTTTTGGAAATGGAAATGCAGGATTTTATCTTGATTACAACAATAAAAATAAACTTACCGGAAGTATCGGAGCATCCTATTATGCAATGGATGGTCCACAATACTTGAGGTCCTTCGCAGATTCACTTCGAGTTCTTCCGGGTGTTGGTTATAATATGTCCGACAGCGGTTCCACACCTATGTCTTTATTTACGTTTGGACACATAGCATACAAGGCGGGAAAATACATTCAAATAGAAGCGGGCAAAGGCAAGCATTTCTGGGGCGATGGACATCGGTCACTTGTTTTGAGCGATCTGGCTCCGGCTTATCCTTATTTGAGATTAACGACTCGAATTTGGAAAATCAAGTACACCAATTTGTGGGCGATGATGAAAGATATTTCGTCGGGTCAGGACCTAAAAGATGCCCGCAAAAAATTCGTTGCACTTCATTCCCTGAGTTGGGATGTTTCGAAGTGGTTGAATATTTCGGCCTTTGAAATGGTTGTTTGGCAAGATCGCGATACCTTATCCAGTCGAACACTTGATCTCAATTATCTGAATCCCGTAATTTTTTATCGACCTGTTGAGTTTGCCCAAGGATCAGCAGACAATGTATTGTTAGGTGGCGGATTTAAAGCCAAGATATCCAAGACAGTTCAAATGTATGGGCAGCTTGTGTTGGACGAGTTTGTCTTGGATCGTCTCAAACTTCGAACCGGTTGGTGGGCCAATAAATTTGGAGGACAAGTGGGTTTTCGTCTCTTCGACATCTTCACCCCTGGATTGCATATTCGCACCGAGTGGAATTTGGTGCGGCCATTTACATATACGCATGGAAGTCCTGTGCAGGCATGGGGTCATTTGAATCAACCCTTGGCCCATCCATTGGGTGCAAACTTTTATGAATGGGTAAACCAGGTTTCTTACAAATTCAAGAAATGGAGTTTTCGTTATGAATTTATTTGGGCTGCATATGGCCGCGACCGAGATGAGTTAAATTTGGGAGGAAATGTTTTTAGATCTTATCGCGGTCCATTTCGTCAATACGACAACGTAATGTTGCAAGGTTTAAAAAGCACCTTGCACTTCAGTAGGTTGGAAGTTTCACACCCCATTTCGAAGACATTAGGCGTCGATGCATATTTCAATTATGGTTGGCGTTTCGAGAAAAATGAGTTTGAAACTCTAAATGAACATTTCCTTCAAATAGGTGTCAGAATACCTGTAAATGTTCTGACAACTGATTTTTAGAGGAAGCTTTAAAAGACAAGTTTTTAGTCCGCTTGGAAAAACAATTTCAAATTTATAAATGCGCGAAGGCTAGGGATTAGTTTTGCCGTTGAATACAATTGCAAAATCCGTCTTCAATCATACCCGGCCGGTTTATTTGATGAGTAAAGTTCGTGACATAGCGACGTTGTACAAAATGCGCCTTACAGTAATTGTAGTCCTTTCCGCATTTTTGGGCTACTTGATGGGCGCAGATTCAATCGATTGGAAGGTGCTTACAGTGTTGGTTGTGGGAGGCATTCTGCTCACAGGAGGGAGCAATGGCTTCAATCAAGTTTTGGAACGTCAATGGGACGCATTAATGCACCGCACCAAAGACAGGCCAATACCCACGGGTAGACTCAGTCCTTTGGAAGCAGCCATCATTTCTGCACTTTCTGCGGCAATTGGAATAGCGGGTCTGTGGATTTTTATAAATCCTGCTTCGGGACTTCTCGGTCTCTTTTCATTCGTTTCTTATGTTTTTGTATACACTCCTTTAAAAAGGGTTAGTAGTCTGGCTGTTTTTGTGGGGGCTATTCCGGGGGCTATTCCACCGATGTTGGGTTATGTTGCAGCAACGAATGACTTTGGCCTCGAGGCTGGGATTTTGTTTGCCCTACAATTTATTTGGCAATTCCCACACTTTTGGGCTATCGCCTGGGTGGTACATGAGGATTATCAGCGGGGAGGGTACCAACTTTTGCCATTTATCGAAGGACGCACGAAACGTTCGGCATTTCAAATGTTTTCATTTTCACTTGCCCTAATTCCGGTAAGTTTAATTCCTTGGGCCTTACCCGCAGAACAACCTTTGGTCGGAGATGTTTCAGCAGTGATTTCTGTATTGGCGGGAATGGTGATGACTTGGTTGGCGCTGAAATTATATAGAAGTTGTGATACCTCAGATGCGCGCAGATTAATGTTCGCATCGTTCATTTATCTCCCGGTGGTGCAGTTGTTTTATGTTATCGATAAAATCTCTTAATTGTAGAAGGCTATGAATAGTGAAAGAAGTCAAAATGTAAAAACAGACGTTTTTGAGGGCCTTTCGGCTGAAACAAAAATCAGGACGAAAAAAATGATGATGTGGCTAATCATTTTTGCCATTGTGATGCTTTTCGGAGGTATCACAAGCGCAATGATTGTGCTTTATGGAAAACTCTACTGGGTTCATGTGGTTCCGCCCACCGAACTTTGGATAAGTTTGGGAATTATTGTTGTGTCTAGTCTCACTACTGTAATGGCATTGAGATCTCTAAAGGCCGGAATGCAAGGAAGGGCAATGGCTCTGATGGTGGTTACTTTTATTCTGGGAATAGCGTTTTCCCTCACCCAGGCTCAAGGTTGGCAGCAACTTTCAGACAAGGGTATGGGACGTTCGGTGCTCAGAACTACTGACGGTCAGGTATATAGTCGTTGGAACCCCCTCCGCGAACTCAAAGGGGAATATGGAAAAGATTTCACAATCGAAAAGAATGGAATTACACTGATCAAAGACGGCAACGATTATTTTTTACCTGGTGAACCCGAAAAACCTTTGACCTCTGATGTTGAAAACAATTTTAACGCCTCCGGGGCCTTGATAGCAGTCTTGGTTTACGTCCATATTTTTCACCTTATTTTAGGTTTAATTTATATGGTGATCAACATAATAAGAATTAAAAAGAGCGTGCTCAACCAAGGCAATTGGATCAGTCTTTATGCCGGTGGGATGTATTGGCACTTCATGGGAATTTTGTGGATATACCTGTTTTTTTTCCTATTTTTCCTTTACTAACAAGTGCATTGTAAAGAAAACATTCATGTTTTTTATCATCTTGCTTCCATGCATGCCGATTAGATGTTAAACTTGCGCCCAAATTTCAGCAACGATATGTCAGGACATAGTAAGCCAATTAGTAAAGAGGAACTTTGGGGGGGAGGTCAATCTCCTTTCAGTGTTTCTTATGGCAAAATGATGATGTGGTTTTTCCTAGTTTCCGATGCATTGACCTTCGGAGGACTGCTTACAGCCTACGGAGTAGTGAGACACGGCACAGCCAACCCTTGGCCTGTAGGGGAGCAGGTTTTTGAAGCCCTTCCCGGACTTTCTGGAGCTTATCCACTGATATATGTGGCTTTGATGACTTTTATTCTCATCGTGTCATCTGTCACCATGGTTTTGGCCGTGGAAGCTGGTCACCGATTGGATAAAAAGGGAGTAGTAAAATGGTTGGGACTTACCATCCTTGGAGGATTTTTCTTTCTAGGCTCTCAAGCTTGGGAATGGTCTCACTACATACATGGTTCAGGTGGAGGATTTCAAATTTCCCAGCCCGTAGATGTTACAACCGATTCAGGTAGAACATTGCATCTAAACGCGGGTACCTGGGTTCACATGACCCCTACTTTCGGTCATGAATATGAACACGCCTTATCCGCAGCGGAAGAATTTGCCCCAGCGGCGGCTCACAACGGTCATGGTCATGGTTCAGAGCATGCAGAAGCGGCTCACCACCCAAGTCTCAGCGAATTGAAACCAAGCGAATTGGTTATAAATAAGTACGTGAGAGTGGGCAAAGGTTCCGAGTCTGTTGCCAAAGAAATGGTGACAGGTGGCACTGAAGTAGAAAAGATTTGGGCAGCCCGCGAAGACCACACATTTGCTTTTGGAGCCAACATGAGCAAAAATGAATATGGCCCACAACAATATGCCAATTTCTTCTTCTTTGTAACCGGATTCCATGGTTTCCACGTATTCTCGGGTGTTCTCATCAACATCATCATTTGGTTGATGGTGATAAAAGGAGCTTTCGATAAATTGGGTCACTACGAAATGATCGAGAAAATCGGTCTCTATTGGCACTTTGTAGATTTGGTATGGGTTTTTGTATTCACATTTTATTATCTGGTGTAATCGCCTGCTAGTATAAAATTATTGAACATGGAAAGAGATGATCTTATAGTAAATGACAGCTACTCAGTAAATGCGCGTCATGGTGAACAAGAAGGTGCTGCCATTAGAAAGAAAATATGGAAGGTAACCGGACTTCTCACTGCCCTCACAGTTGTGGAGGTATTTATGGGTGTTCAGTTCAAACGCGATGGTGGAAATGTGTGGGAAGCAGTAAAGCTTGGCTTTTTGTTCTTGACACTTGTTAAGGCTGCATACATTGTGCTTGTATTCATGCACCTCGGAGATGAGCGCAGGAATCTAAAATATGTGGTTTTGTTGCCCTACGCTTTATTTATCATGTATTTGATTTATATTGGTTTGTGGGAAGGAGTATCAGTTCAAGAACTAAATAATTCGTACCGTTGAGGTAGAAAATGTCAATCAACAAATCATTGAAAAAGTATATCGCCCTAGGTGGTATACTTTTTTTATTTCCGCTCACCTGTATTCTGTTGTTTGCAAAAGGAATGGACCACCGCTTTGGTTCTTTGCCCTATTTCAGCGCAGAGCATCCTACGGGTTCAGAGATGCCAATAGACTATATAATTCCTCCATTTGAATTTCAAAATCAAGAAGGCGTTGTTTTCACTTCCGATTCTCTCAAAGGGAAAATTTGGATTGCAGCTTGCTTTTCCTTGGAAGATTCTTATTTGCTCGAGATTACTGCTCAATTGAAGTCAGTGGGTTGGAAGTATCGTGATGAACCAGATATAGCTGTGGTGTGTTTTTCAACCAATCCGGCTGTAGACACAACATTAGGTTTGAAAAGGTATGTGGATGAAAAAACAATGTACCATCGATATCCAGGAAAGTGGCAGTTTTTGGTCGGAGAAAAAGATTCGATTGATGACTACTTGCATCGTGCTTTTTTGATTCGTGAGATTGAGGACAATGCAGATTTGTTTCTTGTGGATAAAGAAGGTCACATTAGGGGAAAGTACTCTGCTCGAAGTGAGATGAATGTAAAAGATGCAATGGAAGATATAGCACTTTTGAAGAAGCAAGAAAAGATCAAAAAGCATGAAGATGAAAAGCAAGGGAAATAGAATCTGGTTGGCGGCCCTCATATCATTGTTGGCTTTTGCATGCAAGGACAAACAAACGATATCCCCAGAAACTGTTTTTGACAACACGAATAAGCTAGGTTACTTCGGTGAGTTTGAAGAAGAAATGGTGCCTGATTCGAATGGCATCACAACAATTGACACCTTGTACTATCCCATACCGAAGTTCAGTTTTTTGAATCAAGATGGTAAGACCATCACTCAAAAAGAAGTAGAAGGTAAAATTGTTGTTTCAGATTTTTTCTTTACTCACTGCAAGAGCATTTGCCCGATGTTGAGCAGCCAGATGGCGCGCCTTCAGTTGTTAGTCGAAAAGGCTGGATTGTCATCGGAAGTTGTTTTTCTCTCTCACTCCGTAGATCCTTTGTTGGACCGCCCTGACACTTTAAAAAATTACGCGAATAATTTGGGTGCCAACCTGAACAATTGGCACTTTTTGACGGTTGATACAGCGTATTTCGATGCCCAATATGTTTTTGATCTTGCCCAAGAAGGCTATTACCTAACGGCTTTTCCATCTGATACAGCTCAGGGAGGCGTTTTTCACACCGATAAAATAGCCTTGCTAGATAGGACAATGCGTATACGAGGATATTACGACGGCACTTCAACTGTCGGAGTAGATAAGTTATTTAATGATCTGAAAATTCTGAACAATGAGTCAGGCAATTGATGTACAGAGTGAAGCGGGCCAGCGCAAAGCCAAGAGACTGGTTATTGGCATATCACTCGTAATTCCTGTGTTGGTTACTCTTCTATACTTCATGAAAAAAATGGAGATCGGAGAGGGACCACTTCGCGATATTTTAAATCAATTGCCGCTATTAAATGCAACAGTAAATGGTCTGACTGCCATTCTTCTGGTTTTTGGCTTTATTGCCATTAGAAAGAAGAATATTATCCTTCATAAACGAATTATGGTATCCTGTCTGCTACTGTCTGTGGTGTTTTTGCTCTCCTATGTAACGTATCACTCTACCCATGAGTCCACGACATACGGTGGAGAAGGATTTATCAGGAAATTTTACTACTTCATTCTCATTTCGCATATCATACTTTCCGCAGTTATAGTGCCAATGGTGCTATTTTCTTATACCCGAGCATTGAGTCAGCGATTCGACAAACATCGAAGGCTAGCGAGAATTACACTGCCTCTTTGGTTTTATGTGGCAATCACGGGGGTGCTCGTATACTTTATGATCAGCCCTTATTACACAGCTTAAATTTTAACATTATTATCTTTATAGCCATGAAAAACTTAACAATACGAATTACAATACTTCTTCTATTGTTGCTTTCGAGCACAGTTATGATTGCTCAATGCGCTATGTGTAAGGTCAATGCGGAAAACGCAAGCCGTGAAAACATCTCGGTAGGTGAGGAGCTGAACGATGGGATAATTTACCTAATGCTTATGCCATACATCCTCTTGGCAACTGTGGTAATGGTGTTTTACCGCAAAAAAATCATTACTTTTATCAGGTCATAGGAAAAGCGGCATGTTATTTGAAATCAGCCGACTAACCATTTTGGTTGTTTTTCGTATGAAATCATTTATTGTATACATATTGACCCTACCCATGTTTAAATTGAATCATATCATTCGCGTTCAGTCAGTGATTGTTCTATGGACCTTGAGTTTGTTTGCTTCAGCTCAGTTCGTGGCAGAAAAGGCAATCAAAAAAGGTGATTCAGAGTCTGAAGATCAGGTGATGCAAATTGAAGTTTTTAATAGCAAAACACGTCAAGGGATGAAAGCAGATGTGATGATCAAAGGCCTTAATCCACGTCAAACGATAGTATTAGAATCCATAGATGACACCACGCTTACTTTAAAGAAGTATAGGCTTTACACAGTTTCCGTAGTGTCGCCTGGTTTTATGTATTTCGCACATAAATTTTGGCCCGATGAAATGCCGATTCACACCGAACCTGTTGAATTGAAACCTATAGTTGTTGGACTGAAAACGAGCATTGATGACATTACTTTCATGGGTGATGAAACGGAAATTTATCATAAGTCTGTTCCGGCATTAGAAGAAGTGCAGACGTGGATGCAGTTGAATCCAACGACTCATGTTTGTGTCATTGGCCATGTGAATGGTCCGGACAACGAAAAGAGCAAATCATTTTACAAAAAGGCATCAGAGCGCAGAGCTGAAGCCGTTCAGTCATGGTTGATCCAACACGGAATCAGCAAAGATCGCCTCACTATTCGAGGTGCCGGCAACGATGAAATGATTTATCCTGACCCCAAGACAGATTGGGAGAATCAAGCCAACCGTAGGATAGAAATTGAGGTTACGGCGAATTAATCGCGCAATTGTAAAGAGTGTTCGATTCGTTGATATATCAACAGAGAGTTGATTGTATACCAATGTTATACCAATTCTGGGTTTAAATCTAATGGACTCTTGTTTTACAAACGAGTGTCCAAAGCATCGCGTAGGCCACTTCCCACCATCATAAAGGCAAGGACGAGCATCATGATGCACAAACCCGGAATAATAGCCAGATAGGCCATGTCGGTGGTGATAAACGAGTAGTGCTCCTTTATCATATTACCCCAACTCGGGGTTGGAATTTGAGCCCCAAGTCCCATGAAAGAAAGACCGGCCTCAATGAGAATCGCCGACGCGAAATTTGCTGCTGAAATGACAATGATGGGTCCCATGATATTGGGCAAAATATGTTTAAAGATGATCCGACTCTCTTTGAAACCCAGCGCCCGAGCAGCTTCTATGTATTCTTTTTCGCGAATTCCAAGAACCTGTCCGCGTGCAATTCGAGCTACTTCTACCCACATGGTAAGTCCTACAGCCAGAAATATTTTCCAAAAACCACTTCCGAAAATCAGTGTGATGGCCATAACCATAATAAGAGTCGGAATAGACCAAATGACATTTGTAAACCACATCAGCAAATTGTCAATCCAACCTCTGTAATACCCAGCAATGAGACCAATGGTGAGTCCAACCAAAAGGGAGATTAAGACTGCAATGAATCCTACGGCCAATGAGATAAATGCACCTGCCATGAGTCTACTAAGCAGATCACGCCCATATTTATCAGTTCCTAGAATAAACTTTTTTTCAAAACCAAACCGTTTATGTGCTTCGCCGCATTCTATGCAGGCAATTTCTATGTCGTGAGCAGCGAAGATTTTTGTTTCGTTGTTGAGCGAATTAAAAGGTAGAATGATGACACTATCTCTGGATATGGAAATTTTTTCATAAGCCAAACCTTCCCAAGAATTATTTCTACCTCCATTCATCCAAGTAGTCCACCATGATGATTTTTCTTGATGGGCTTTAATGACGTGTACAAAATTGGCAGTGAATCCAGGTTTTTGTCGCGCTAGGCTTAGGTGTTGATCATTCGCGTGAATGGTTTTATCGGGCCTTATAAACGGACCAATCAAAGAAACCATGCAAATAGCCAGAATAAACACAGATCCGCCGAGAGAAAGAGGGTTACTTCTGAATTTTCGCCATGCAATTTTGCCGGGAGATATTGATTTTTGTCCAATCACCTTGCAATGTTAGAAAAAAGCAGCCATGCAATTGATATCATTTACCACGCAGTTCTATAGAATTTATCCCGTTTTGTGGAAAAGATATTATACCAATGCTGTAATAAGAACTAGTAGTGATTTTTAACCCAGTATCCGCTCTGGGATTCGCTATGAAGTGCTCATACCGTTTATCCCGCATTACACATTAGGGCAATTTTTGTAGAATGCGTGCGGGATTCTCAAATCTAAGCGATAGAATACTGCATTCATCGGCAAAATTAGGGTGCAATTTTTCTAGCGCTAGATTTGGGTTTATGTATCTGTAATCTCGGCTCAGCCGAGACAACAGCTACTTTGACGGCATTTACCACTTCGTGCATGCGAGATGCTGCAGCGCAATGTCCAAAAAAAACTTCCAATGCGCAATGCAGCATGGACTATTTGATAAAAAGAATTGGTATTATCCCGAATCACGCGATGGAGATATCGGAATTCATAAGTCGAACTATTACTTTGCTCCATCGTTTAGATTCGAGAATCCCGCAGCGCATTAACCTCAAAACACTTCTAATGCGCAATGCGGGAATATTTGATGGTGCATATTCATACATCAAGAAAAAAAATAGAGAAAGTGCTTGATATCACATGGGGTTAGCGCTGCAATAGATTTCCAATGCGGATTCTGGGTTTAAAGTGCTCCGCTAATATAGAATGTGAGTGCTTCTCAATGTTGTGAGTCTACTTGTTGTATCGTTTCGCAGCATTTTTTTGCACAATGTCCCTTCCCTTCCAAGATGGTTTATACACTAAGCCCGCTATCGGAACTAGTATGCAGTAAAACGGGAAAATGAGAGAGGTAAAAGCAAAAACAGATAAGTCTTGAGTTTTTTTGAAGAAAGGGGAAACTTTGGTATAGAGCGACCAATCAAAAAAAGACTTGATGCCTAAAACGAGCAGAAAGCTAAGTAGACTCTTGAGTCCCAGAGCTACAAATAGAGCGTGCAAGACAATTATCGCGTTCATTAGAAGCACTACAGTTCCAGCCGCCATGATCGACTTGTCTTTGAGGTTTGTGGCTTTAGAAGCCCATCTGATGCGTTGATTGAGGAATGATTTTACATCCTTTGTAGGTTTTGTCCAACCAATTGCAGCCGGATTTTTGAGATACGAAATAAGTTTTGGATTTGTCTTTTTCAACTTGATCAAAAGAAACATATCATCTCCCGAAGAAAGATGTTGGTTGCCATCGAAACCATTTACTTCCTTAAATATTTTTTTACTGAATGCGAGATTTGCTCCGTTGCACATAATGGCATCTTGATTCATTGCCGAGCCGCCAGTGGTCCCCATAATGGATAGGAATTCCACAACTTGCATTTTTTCGAAAAGGGTTGTTTCACCTTCCAACATTACCGGCATAATGGTGAGTGCCGATTCTGTATTACTCTCATGGTTTCCGAGTGCTTCAAGCCAATGATCGCCCACTCTGATATCCGCATCAAGCGTAACGATTACATCTCCGGTGGATTTTTCGATACCAAGAAGTATAGCTGCTTTTTTGCCTTGATTCAGTGAAAGGTATGTTGCCTTGATCAAAGGACTTTCTTTTTGCAAGGATTCAACAATCTTCCTGCTCTCATCTTCACTGTGGTCATCTACGGGAATGATCTCAAAGGGGTATGTAGTTTTTTGGTTTAGAAGTTGTCGCATGCACGCTTCAATATTGGAGCTTTCATTGCGGTAGGCTATAATGATTGAAAATTTTGGGACAATGCGCAGTCCGCCATACTGGGATGCAGGCATAGTGGTTAGCCATCCGTTTACAATGCGATTCATAAACGAAGCGTAAGTAATAATGGATAAAACCGATATGATTGTGAAAAGAATCATTTTATACCAATGTTACTTAATAAATGGTCCATCCTGCATTGCGCCTTGCAAGTCTGTTTTGGGTAATGCGCTGCAGCATGCCGTTGTGATTGATGTTTAGTCCAATGTAGTGGGACGAAATTGGACTTTTACATACATCCAAACGGTATTAATTGCAAACTTGACGGGAAAAGTACGCTATTTAGCGCGCAGGCGAGCGTTCGTAAGGGCCAATTTCAAAAGTGTTTTCTTCTCAAAATGAAGCCTATGATTCACGACATTTGAGGTCTCAATGGCAGCTAAGGAAAGAATCATAATGGGGATAGATCCCGGTACTACAATCATGGGTTATGCATTCATCAAGGTGGAGGGAAAGGCGATGTCGCTGATGTTAATGGGTGTTCTTCATTTGGAAAAACTGGGGGATCACGCGTTAAAACTCGAACGAATTTTTGAGCGCACTTCGCAGTTGATAGATGAATACCATCCCGATGAATTGGCTGTGGAAGCTCCATTCTTTGGCAAAAATGTGCAGAGTATGTTGAAGTTAGGCAGAGCGCAAGGTGTAGCTATAGCTGCTGCATTAAGCCGAAAAATTCCGATCACAGAATACGCTCCACGAAAAATCAAGCAGTCTATTACCGGAAAGGGGAGTGCAAGTAAAGAACAGGTTGCTGCTATGTTGCAGCGATTGCTTACGATTCCAGACAAGGACATGCCAGCTAAAATGGACGCAACAGATGGATTAGCCGCAGCAGTATGTCATTTCTATCAAACCTCCTCGGGACTCAATATTCCCAAAACAGCAGGAGGTTGGAAAGGGTTTTTACGCGAAAATCCAGATCGAATAAAGTGACACTGATTTAGGCTGTAATTCCTTCGTACAACTTTTCACGCTGCACACGAATATTTTTATCGCTGAGATAATCATCGTAAGTCATGCGTTTGTCGATGATACCACTTGGAGTAATTTCGATTATCCTATTCGCTACAGTGTGTGTAAACTCATGGTCATGTGAAGTGAACAGAGCCACATGTTTCCAATCTTTCATTGCATTGTTGAATGCCGTGATTGACTCGAGGTCGAGGTGATTGGTTGGTTCGTCGAGAATGAGACAATTGGCGCTAGCCAGCATCATTTTTGAGATCATGCATCTCACTTTTTCTCCTCCGCTGAGCACGTTACAAGGTTTCAACACTTCTTCACCGCTGAAAAGCATTTTGCCGAGGAAACCACGGATATAAGTTTCGTCTTTGTCTTTTGAATATTCTCTCAACCAATCAATGAGATTGTCGTTCGATTGAAAATAAGACGCATTGTTATTTGGCAGATAAGCCTGTGTGATTGTGCTGCCCCATTCCACCGTTCCATTGTCGGCCGATTCATTGGCGGTAATGATTTCGAAGAACGCTGTGATAGCTGCATGATCCTTTGATAGAATAGCAACCTTATCACCTTTAATCAGAGTAAAAGTGACATCGTTGAAAAGTAGTTGACCTTCAGAAGATGTTTTGCTGAGATTGTTTACACTTAGTATTTGATCACCGCAATCACGATCAGGTCTAAAAATAATACCTGGGTACTTGCGTGTAGAAGGTCTGATATCGTCGAGGACAAGTTTTTCCAATAGTTTTTTGCGACTAGTAGCTTGCTTAGACTTCGATGCATTTGCACTAAATCTTTCTACAAATTCCTGAAGTTCTTTGCGTTTATCTTCTACCTTTTTGTTCTGATCAGCACGTTGTCTCAATGCGAGTTGACTGCTTTCATACCAAAAGGAATAATTGCCGGCAAAGAGCTGTATTTTTCCAAAATCGATATCTACCACGTGAGTACAAACCGCGTCGAGGAAGTGCCTATCGTGAGAAACAACGATAACTGTATTTTCAAAATCCCCCAAAAAATTCTCGAGCCAAGTGATAGTTTCAACATCAAGGTCGTTGGTTGGCTCATCAAGAAGTAGAATTTCCGGATTGCCAAATAATGCTTGAGCAATGAGAACACGCACTTTTTCTTTACCGCTCAGGTCGCCCATGAGTGTTCCATGAATATCTTCCTTTACACCCAAGCCACTTAGCATGTTGGCTGCTTCGCTTTCGGCATTCCAACCATCCATTTCTGCAAAAAGCGTTTCGAGTTCCGCTGCTCGTTCACCGTCTTTTTCAGTAAAATCTAGTTTGGCATAAATGGCGTCTTTAGCCTGCATGATGTCCCACAGTTTTTCATTTCCCATGAGTACAGTTTGGAGTACAGGAAAAGCATCAAATTCAAAGTGGTTTTGTTTGAGGACACTCATCCTTTCACCACTTCCAATGATCACATCTCCGGTACCCGGTTCAACGTCTCCAGAGAGGATTTTGAGAAATGTCGATTTTCCGGCACCATTGGCACCGATCACGCCATAGCAGTTGCCGGGAGTGAATTTTAGGTTGACTTCTTCAAATAAAGTTCGTTTGCCGTAGCGGAGGGATAAGTTTGAAACTGTAAGCACGCTTATTTTTTTTTGGGATGCAAAATTACGACTATTTTCATCACGTTTCCTAGGAATATCAGACACTTAGGCTACGAGATGCATTACTTCTCCTTCACTAGTTTATAAACGCAATACTATTGTTAAACTTTCGGTTGGTTTTTAGAGGTTCCCTCAAGACAATTCCAACTACAAAATCTGGGCTTAATAGTGCTTATTTGACGATGAAATTCCAGTTTCTGCCTTTTATGCGTTCATTTGGGCCCAATAAACCCAGAATCCGCATGGGAAATCTATTGCAGCGCTAACCACCTTTGATAGCAAGCACTTTCTCGATTTTTATTCTTGATGTATGAATATACACCCTCAAAAAAAGCTGGCGAGAGCACTTGCTCTCTTCGGGGTTTATACCAATTCATAGCGAATCCCAATGCGGATTCTGGGTTAAACCCGCATTGCGCATTGGAAGCTTCTTGAGGTTAATGCGCTGCGGGGTTCCCGAATCTACACGATGAAACAAAGTAATAGTTCCACCTATGAATTAAGATATCTCCATCGCGTGATTCGGGTTAAATTGAAATCTAAATGTGATAATAGATATTGTGAGAGGATCCTATTTGCCTCCAAATATTTAATGCAGCGCAGAAGCTATTTTATCTTTTTGAAACAATGTTTTGCCATGTTTATTCATTTGGGACATGGGCCACAAAAAGTTTTGGTATGGACCCAAGGGGTACTGACGTCGTTATTTTTTTTGGCCATATTTCTGATGCCATTGATTCTGGCACTTGTCAATCTTATTATATCCATACGTAACATCAAGCCTAAATTGAAATCGCGACGTCGATTCGGATATTTCGCATTGATTTGGCAAAGGTGTGCATCATTGGCGATGCTGTTTTACGTTCAGGAAATAGCCTACATCGCTATTGGATTAATAGCTTTACAGGCATAATAATACTCAAAACCATAAAATCATAGTAGATGTCAGAAAAGCTAGCTAGTGAGAAAATTGTATTCCGTTGGGTGTTTTTTTCATTTCTGACCATGGCTTTTTCGTTTGCAATTTTTATGGCAGCGTGCAAGAGTTCGAAACCTGTTGTCGCAGACTCAACTTTTATTGATCCGAACGCACCTTTTCAGTCGAATATTTCCGAGACGAGTACTTTTGAAATACTCGAAGGAAAGCCATTGTCTGAGGTCTATGGAGATGTAAGTTCTGTGAAAGTCGTGTACAACCTAAACAACAAACAACTGTATTACATCAACTCGAACAAATATGAAATGCATTATGATTTTTGCACTGCCGAACTGAGCTTTTCAGCTGGACTGCAGTGGTTCAACAACAACAATTACTCTTCTGTATTCTCCCAACAATTTGTTCTGGCGAATTTGAACTTTTTTAAAGGACAAAAGAAGTATATCCTAGAATTTACAAGTAGTTCAAAGTATAGCGTTGAACAAATAGAAACGGTGTACCGAAATATTTCGGGATCAACATTTTTTGGTGATCAGCTCGAAGTTCTTATAAATTCTGATCATTTGAGAACCCTCCCTATATCGACAGAGGGGTTGAAGACCATATTCCCTTCGGAGTTATATCGTGGGCAAGAATATCAACTTCTGTATGGAGGTATCTGTAGGGGCAGACTTCGCGTCATTGCCAATTTGGATAGTTTGTTTCATACGGTGGATCCACGAGATATTATTGTTTTTAAAGGGACTCCGGCAGTCATCCCACATTGTAAAGGAATGATAACCGATATGATTCAAACCCCACTTTCACACATTTCGATTTTAGGAAGAAGTAGAAAAATTCCCGCGGCTGCCGACCTCAATTTTATGCAGAGAGCAGATATTATGACTTTAGATGGAAAATGGGTTGAATTGACTGTTCAAAGTGAAGGCGTTGATTGCATTGAGGTAGGTGACATGGGAATTGAGCAGGTTGGTTTCACAGAGACAACAAAACTCGTTTATGATCTGGACGAACGAATGCTTCTGACTGCGGTGGATATTAGATTGAAGGAAAAATCTAAGTTTGGAAATAAGGCAGCGGCTTTTGGGGAATTGTATTTCTTGGCCACTCGAAGAAATTCAATGTTTAGCGCACCGGAGGGATCGTTTTCGATTCCATTTTATTATTACGACCAGCACGTGCGCCAACCGGTTATTAAAAGTGCAATAGATAGTTTTCTCAATAATGGGTCAGTAAATCTAACAACTGTTGCAATAAAAGCGTCGTTGAAGAGAATTAGAAATCTGATTAGAGAGCAACCGATGAATGGCAATTTGATAGGAGAGGTAGAGGACATGATGAAAGCATGCGATTGCGGAGATCGATTTAGATTCCGAAGTAGTAGCAATGCTGAAGACGCGGAGGGATTCAGTGGTGCGGGATTGTACAGTAGTGCAACGGGAACAATCAATGATACATCAAGGACTGTTGCAGATGCAATTCGCGAAGTATGGGCGAGCACCTGGAATTTCGGGGCATACATGGAGAGGGAGTATTGGAAAATGGATCATCGTTCAACCCAAATGGGTATTCTTGTTCACCGTGGGTTTCCCGATGAAGATGTGAATGGGGTTGTCGTTTCAAGTCATTTGTACAGAACTAAATTTACCGGACATACTGTGAATCTCCAACTGGGAGATATTCCGGTAGTAGACCCTCCAGATAGTACTATTTGTGAGCAATACATTGCCACGCCGGCATGGCTTTTTAGCAATGAATCAAAGGATGTGAACCGAAGCTTTATCACATATTCTTCTCTCAAGCCAGAGAGTCCATTATTGACCGAGGAACAATCCTATAGGCTTTATGTAGCCGTTGAACAAGTGAAAGAGCATTTCTATTACAAAACAGACTGGGGAAAAAGGTCGGAATATGCTCCGTTTTCGTTGGATATTGAGTTTAAGCTGGATAAAAACGGGAAATTGTACTTGAAGCAAGTCCGTCCCTATTGAGTTGTCCAGAGTGAATTGAACAATAGTAGGTTGAGCGGGTTGTAGCTTCACGTAAATTTGTGAATATGAAACCTCTTCTTATTATTGCCATTTTGGTCGCGATGTCAATTATCGTTTATGCCTTTCGAGGCGGAAAGAAACATCCGGTTACTTTGATTTCTGATGGAGAAATGTCTTTTCACGAGTTAAGTTTTGTATCTATAGATGGTGATAATGTGCAAATGGACCAGTACAAGGGAAAATATGTTCTTTGTGTGAATGTGGCATCCAAGTGCGGATACACTCCTCAGTATGAGAAACTTCAGCAATTGCAAGAGACTTACGCAGAAAAGTTGGTAATTATAGGCTTTCCATGTAATCAATTTCTTTTCCAGGAACCTGGCAATTCGACAGAAATCAAGGAGTTCTGCACAAAAAATTACGGGGTTACCTTCCCTTTGAGCGAAAAGGTTGATGTGAAGGGATCGGACCAACATCCCATTTATCAATGGCTCACAATTCAAAAATTGAATGGAGTGTCAAATGATGAGGTCAAATGGAACTTTCATAAATACTTAGTTTCTCCTGAAGGCAAGTGGATAAAGGGTTTTGGAAGCAAAGTAGATCCTTTGAGTACTGAAATCACTGCTCTTTTGAAATAGAATATATGGCTTGGAAAGAACTTAACACACAAACCCAACTGGAGTCGATCAACTCCAGATCCTTCGAAATGCCTGTTCTTATAATGAAGCATAGTACTCGATGCTCCATAAGCAGCACTGCATTGAACAGAATGAATGCAGGTATGCCAGAACTCGCTGATCGGATGGATTTGTACTATTTGGATATCTTGTCTTACAGACCGCTTTCTAATGAGATAGCGGTTAAGTATAGTTTAGAGCATCAGTCGCCTCAAGTGCTCCTCATTCAAAACGGGGAGTGCATTTACTCCTCAACGCATTTGGCAATACGTCCTATCGAAATTTTGGAGCATATTCGCTAAATAATTCTACCACTCGTTTTTAAGTAATCTCATGAAGTTAATTTCTGTTCACTACGTTACAGTAGTTCTTGTTTTATTTTTTGTTTCATCATTGGTTTGTGCTCAACAATCTGTATCTGATCAAGATATGAAGACCTTGGCAAGGGCTATGGCTGGCGAATTCTCTAGTGAGCGCCAATCTGAAGAAGATTCGGCCTATTTCAATATTGTGCTTCGCATGAGGCCCATTTGGAAGAAGAGAAAGGACGGCAATTGGTTTTATGTGGAACAGTCGGTATTTAGTGCTCAGGAAAAGCCCTATCGTCAGCGGATATATCACTTGTATCGTCAAGATGACAGCACTGCAGTGAGCCAGGTATATGAATTGCCAAATCCTGAGAATTATGTGTTGGCTTGGAAAAATACCAAAATATTGGATGGACTTTCTATCGACTCGCTAAATAGTAGGCAAGGTTGTGCAATATATATCCGTAAGAAAGTGAAAGACATATTCGAAGGATCGACGCCAGAAAAGCACTGTTTGAGCAGTCTTCGCGGTGCGACATACGCAACTTCGGAAGTGGAGATATTGCCAAATCTAATTCGAAGTTGGGATCGAGGATGGGATGCGAGCGATAAACAGGTTTGGGGTGCCGAGAAAGGCCCTTATATTTTTGTGAAGTTGAAAAAATTGAAATAGTTGATATATCAATTATCTATTTCTCAGAAAGAATGCTTCTAACTTTTTTCTTATAATCCCAGAATCCGCATTGGGATTCTCTATGAAGTGCTAAACCCCAAAGAGAGCAAGTGCTCTCGCAAAAGTTTTAGACCGTTTATCCCGCATTACGCATTAGGGCAATTTTTGTAGAATGCGTGCGGGATTCTCAAATCTAAGCAATAGAATACTGCATTCAT
>JAWXBG010000045.1:0-58990 GCA_034439875.1 Flavobacteriales bacterium | reverse complement strand
TCTTCGCACAAACAAGGTGAAACCGCTGAAAGAAAAGCAGAAAGGAGTTTTACACAAACCGGCACAATTGTTTAGCGCCGATAAAATGAAATCTTCATTAACCGATTAAGCCACTCGCCATTTTCTCCATCATACCTTCGCACCATGAAAAAAATTCTCGTAGCCAATCGCGGCGAAATTGCGCTTCGCGTAATGAAATCTGCCAGAGAGATGGGGATCGCAACTGTGGCTGTATTTTCTGAAGCCGACAGAAATGCCCCATTTGTAAAGTATGCCGATGAGGCTGTTTGTATTGGTCCGCCACCGAGCAATCAAAGCTATCTTAAAGGTGAATTGATCATAGAGATTGCAACAAAACTGGGTGTAGATGGTATACATCCCGGTTATGGATTTTTGTCGGAAAATGCAAAATTCTCGCGACTCGTTTCTGAAGCCGGCCTCACTTTTATAGGACCAAGTCCAAAAAGTATTGAAACTATGGGAAACAAACTCGCGGCCAAACATGCTGCTCGTAAATACAATATCCCTATGGTTCCGGGAACAGAAGATGCCATTGCCGACCCGGAAGAAGCTAAAAAAACAGCTCTAGAAGTTGGACTACCGGTAATTATCAAAGCAAGCGCTGGCGGCGGAGGTAAGGGAATGCGAATTGTAGAAAAATTAGAAGAACTCGAATCTCAAATGAAACGAGCCATCTCTGAAGCGGAATCTTCTTTCGGCGATGGATCCGTGTTCATAGAAAGATATGTAAATAGCCCTCGGCATATTGAAATACAAATATTGGCAGATGCTCATGGAAATGTTGTTCATCTTTTTGAGAGAGAATGTAGCATTCAGCGCCGACATCAAAAAGTAGTTGAAGAAGCTCCGTCCTCTGTTCTTACAAAAGAAATTCGAGCAGCGATGGGTAAAAGCGCATGTGATGTCGCCAGAAGTTGCGATTACCTAGGTGCCGGAACAGTGGAGTTCCTTCTCGATGAAAATAAAAACTACTTCTTCCTTGAAATGAACACTCGTTTACAAGTAGAGCATCCTGTTACAGAAATGATAACCGGCGTAGATCTTGTAAAAGAACAAATACGTATCGCCAGAGGAGAAAAATTATCGTTCACCCAAGAAGATCTTGCCATTAACGGGCATGCACTTGAAGTGCGCGTATACGCAGAAGATCCCTTAAATGGATTTCTTCCCGACATCGGAAAACTTAATACTTATCGTCGTCCTACCGGCCCAGGAGTGCGTGTAGATGACGGTTTTGAAGAAGGTATGAGTATTCCGATCTACTACGACCCTATGATATCAAAATTGATTGTGCATGCGGCCAACAGACAAGAAGCAATTGCTAAAATGGTTCGTGCAATTGATGACTACCAAATTTCTGGAGTGCAAACCACACTTCCCTTTTGCTCATGGGCAATTCAACACGATGCATTTAAATCAGGTAATTTCGACACTCATTTTGTCCAAAAATATTTTACTCCAGATGTGTTGAAACACGAAAACGAATTGAATGAAAAGATAGCAGCCATTGCCGCTGTTTATGCCTTGTCAAATTCTAAATCAGCCAATACAACCACAAAAAGCGAACAAAAAAGCGGTGAGTGGAAAAGAAAAAGAACATTCTTGTAAGTGCCTCATGAAAAAAGAAGCCCGGAACGATCCGGGCTTCTTTTGATTCACCAATTTCTATTGCATGAATCCTTTGAATTCGCTGTCGAGAGAGGCCAGCGAAAAAGGTTCATATTTTTCAAGTTTGATATCTGATCCGGTTGTAATGGCTTTTACGGAACTCATATCCGGTTTGCCATTTACACATCGTACCGAAACTATTCGTACTGCCTTATTCTTCGGGACATCTTTGAATAAAATTTTGTCATTTTCATTCGAGCCCAATAGAACACTATTCATGTCGTCGAATACCATCGAAACATAGCAAGAATCTGACATCGACGTTTGTACATAAACATCGACAAGTTCTTGTTCCTCCATCATGAAACGATCTGCATTAATCCAACCCAATTGACTTGCATTGAAAACATAAAAATTGAGATCAGTGGCACTGACAGTTGTAATTTTCTCATCTTCATTTCCCTTGTACTGACTTCTGAATCCTGCAACCAGTCCTTGCTTCGTTGAACCATTGGCCTTCCCGAATTTCAAGATAAAGGCGTTGTTGTCATCAGGAGTTTTTAGCAACTGCTCTGTATTCAATATAGGCAAATCTTTTACAAACTCCATAAACATTGCATCATATTCCGGTTTGCTTGATTTTCTGACCATGCTATTTCTGATACTTCCGTCAGGCTGAATTGTAACTTGAATTTCACAGGCAAGTTTGTTCTCACAGAAATCGTCAATCATCTCCAGACTTGGATTAAAATTCGATAAAAAATAAGCGTTCAAGTCCTGCGGGAAATCTCGGAATTTCCATTGATAATAATCCATCTCGGTGATGTAAAACAAATCCCTTCGATGACTCGAAACAATTTGTATGAAACAATCACCATTGATATTGGAAGTAAGCTGAGACTCTTCCGGATTACGGCTGAAATTTTCAAATTCCTGACTAAAGGAATTCACGTCCGCTGAGGTTGTTCCAAGTGATGAATCATCATTCATGAGTACCCAGTCCATTACGCCCTCTGGATCGCGTTTCCCACTAAAAATTTTATAGTCCGTGTTCTCATCGCGTTTTGGAAACTTCATCTCACATACAACACCATCTTTCAGTTTCAATTTCGCGCCATTACTTGTGGCTTCAATGTGAAGCATACCGGCCGATTCCAATATTTGACCCTTGCTCTTCGTTTGCAATTTGGCCGCTAGAATTTCCTGTACATCATAGTACTCTTTCAATACAATTTTTACGTCACCTTGCGGGGCATTTCCTTCTTCATCTACGAATGCATTGGCAGGAAAAGTGATGACTGTTCCCTCCTTCCCTTTGATCGTACTTTTCTCTGCCGAGGAAAAAGTAAATCTTTGACCCTTTGCATCCATTTCTCCTAAAACATCACTCATACCCCGATAATTGAAAATGCCCGTTGCCGATATTAAATCGGGCGGCATATTGGTTTCATCGGGCTCGTAAATAACATTGAGTGATTCTGGAGCTGAAGCAGGTAGCAACTGGACTTCAGCAGTTTCTGAAAAAGAAACTATGCAAACAATAATTGAGGCAGTAGCGGTAGCGACGAACACATACGGTTTTGTATTCATGATACCTGGGTTTTTAGAAGAAAATCTGCTCTTTCTTTTAAAGTTTGCTCAGAGAAAGGATTCAAACTTTTGAAGAATATAATCAGACCGGCTCCTTTTGGTTATTTAAAAATTCACTTGCGTGGAGATAACCCATCTCCATTCCATTTATTGCTCCCATGGCGATTTTGTGGAACACTGTCCATGAGTTTTTGAAAATTTGGCGCTTCTAGCAACATTAAATCTGAAAATTCGTTACATATTTACATGAAAATGAGGGTGCTAATTTCAATATTGTTTTTAGGGTATCTGACCATAGCAAAGGTCGGTGCACAAGAACCTGCTGAAAGTGGCTATACGGTGCTCAATTATTACTCTACAGACTGGTATAACTCAGTGTGGTATGTGCAAGAAGGCGATACATTGGCAAAGGCTACATTTAGAACAATAGCCATTGAATCTGCAGCCAAAAACAGGCACAAGAAGAAAAAATGCGACGAAACTTATGCGAAAGTGGTAAAGGTCTATCCCTACGCGCACCTCGCCGGAGAGGTAATGAAGCAGTATGAGGAGAGACTCCAAACTGTAAGTTCAGAAAAAGAGAGAAAACAACTCTTGGATGAAGCCGAAGAGCAAATGAAGGCACAATTCGAAAAGGACCTCAAAAAACTGACCATCAAAGAAGGAATGATTTTGATAAAATTGGTAGATCGCCAAACGGGCCAAAACAGCTATGAATTGGTTCATGAGCTCAAAGGCGGTCTCTCGGCCTTTATGTGGCAAAGTTTGGCCCGCCTATTTGGACACAATTTGAAAACTGAATTCGATTCTGAAGGCGAAGATATTTGGATTGAAAATGCTTGTCAACTCATTGAAGATGGAACCATTCCTGTGCAATTAAAACACTTGGATGTGTTTATTGGGAAATAATTTCGGCCAGAGTGTGACGAAAGTCTAGTAATTTGCAGCGCACCCAACCAAAACATGTGACCCGCCTTTTTTTAGCCTCCCTATTTTTCCTTCTGATTTCGTTGTCGATAGAAGCACAATGGGACTTTAAACATGTGCTTGAAGAAATAGCCATCACTCCCGATAGTGCCATCACCAATTCTCCCAAACAAGCACTTCCATTCAGATACAAAGAAGGTTTGCGCAAGAATATCTCTTGCCTTGGTCGACCAGAGAATCTTGACATCAATCAGGTAATGTCCCTGTCTATGGACAGCAGATCAAATATCTGGATGGGAGGATACAATGGAGAAATCATTCGCTTCGATGGTTATCGCTTCCACTCCTACACCCTTGCCCCTCTTTTCGCACATCCCATTGAAGACATTCTTGAAGATAGCAAAGGAAACATTTGGTTTGGCTCAAGGGCAGGAGGAATCGTGAAGTTCGATGGTAAACTCTTTCATTACTATGGGCCACAAAATGGCTTTATGTTCAAAATATTCTCCTTTACAGAGGATCCAAACGGAGTAGTCTGGTGTTGTACAAACGGCGATGGACTTATAGGAATAAAAGACAATCATTTTTGTGCTATTACCGAAGAAAAAGGGCTCCGAAACAACGCGATCACAACTCTCAGTATTTCCAACAATGAATTTTGGATCGGATATTTTCGCGATGGACTTTCTCATGTTAAAGACGGGATTATAGACACTGCATCATACTTTGGTATTTCTGATAGCACCATCTTCTGTATGCTCGAGCAGCCGGATGGCTTAATTGTGGGCACCCGCAGAGGACTCAGTTTCTTGCAAAAAGGATCAAATGAATTCATCAATCTGTACACTGGAATAGGCTTCTTGGACATCTGTAAGGGCAGAAATAATGAAATAATTTGTGGATCAAATGGCCAAGGAATATTTATTCTGAAAAAAAATGAAGGCGTGGGACTGCCCTACACTATCCATGATATAATAAGTACCTCAGATGGATTATCGAGCGATCGAATTACAAATCTATTCTATGATAAAGAGGGGAATACCTGGATAGGCACTTATGACTTTGGCTTAAATCTTTTACGACCACAACTCTACGAAAACTTCAATGAAGAAAATGGATTAATTGGAAACAGGATATGGTCCTTGTCCAAAAGTAATGGAGAGGTGTTGGCTGGATATAGCTCAGGTGGACACGCCCGCCTTAATGCCGGCGAAGATAAAATTTCGGTTATTGAGAACCTTGTTAAAGGCACACTTCAGGACGTTGTTTCCACAGAAATCTTCATTGCGGCTGATGGGAGTACTTGGTATTCGGCAGGCAGACTAGGTGTATACAGAAAAGTATTAAATAAGCTCGTGTTCTTTCCATTCAGTTATGTAAAAAACACTCAAGGTGTTAAAGCAATGCAAGAGGACCAAAATGGAAAAATGTTGTTTGCCTCTTGGAATGGACTTCTTGAAATACGAGATGATTCACTCAAACACGTTGAGTTTGCGAATGGCACTATACTCAACAATCTGAACGACGTCAAAAAAGATAGAGATGATAATATTTGGATTGCATCCGACGCTGGAGTAATTGTTATTCCTGCTATCAATCAAGGGGATTACAAATCGCGCACGTACCTCAGAATAGGCGAAAGAATATCGCAAGGCGGCTTATCTTGTCAAAGCATATTACCGATTGAAGATGAAATTTGGGTAGGTAGTGATGGAGGTGGAATAATAGTCTTCAAAGCGTCTGACGGACTGCTCGATGAATCAGCAAAAATAAAATACGAAATCATTGCCACCAAGGAGGGACTTCCCGATCTCTTTATCATGGCACTTTTTTATGATAATTCAAATGTGTGGGCAGGAACGAAGAAGGGTATCTGCAAACTTGAAAAACGCGGAACCAATGGATCAGGATGGCTGTGGACTATTCATAGTCGAGAAGAGGGGTTGCTTGAAGATGATGTCGTTTTCAATAATGTAATAAGTGATACGTTTGATAGAATATGGTGGTGCACAAACAACTCACTTGCCGTTTTCTTTCCCGACAGATATGTCGCAGATTCCAGCGCCCCATTAGTATCTATTGATGATATACTTTTGTTTTTTGAAGATGTCAATTGGAATAAAAATGTAGATCAAGGAGGCGATTTTCGCATTCGCCGTGATGAGTCCTATTTCGGGTCATTACTAAGCGACTATATTTATTATTCAGGACTTTCAGCATGGAATTTCTTGCCGGAAAAACCATGTTTCAGCCATGATCAGAATCACTTGACATTTCATTTCAGTGCCCGTGACTGGCATGATCCCTCATCCATCATGTACTTTGTGAAGTTGCAAGGAATGGATGAAACATGGATTGAACTCGGAAATACAACCCACATCACTTACAGCAGTTTGGCTCCGGGTAAGTATTCTTTCGAGGTGAAAGCAATCAATTCTACTCAACAAGTAAGTGAAGTGGTTGCATACTCTTTTATAGTCCAACCTCCGTATTGGCAAACTCCTTGGTTCCTGTGCCTTATTGGATTTTTGATTCTACTGACATTTTATTTGATCTATCGTTGGCGCATTCGAAAACTTGAAAAAGAAAGGGACATCCTTGAATTGAAAGTGGAAGAACGAACAGAACAATTGAATGAAGAGAAGAACAAAAGTGAAAACCTTCTGCTCAATATCCTCCCCAAAGACACTGTAAACGAGCTGAAAGAATACGGAAGGAGCGATGCCCGGAACTATGAAGAAGCAACTGTTCTATTCTCAGATTTCTCTGGGTTCACGGCTATGACAACCTTTATGGAACCACAACAATTAGTGGATATTCTAGATACTTTCTTCAATGCTTTCGATGAAGTAGCCGATAAGTATTGCATTGAAAAAATAAAAACCATTGGCGACTCGTATATGTGCGCCAGCGGAATTCCAAAGCGAAGCAAATCTCATGCACTGAGAATGGCTGCATTTGCCCTTGAAATGGCAAATATCACCGAACAAATCAATGATCAACGTGTAACAGATGGTCAAACACAATGGCCTATTCGCATTGGAATTCACTCAGGTCCAATCATTGCCGGAGTAGTAGGAAAGAAAAAATTCGCATATGACATTTGGGGGGATACCGTAAATACGGCAAGCAGAATGGAGGGTAATGGAGAACCTGGAAGAATAAATACTTCGCTCTCTACCGCTCTTCAACTAAAAGACTATTTCTACATTGCCCCAAGAGGAAAGATGCAGGTAAAAGGAAAAGGTGAAATGGAAATGTTTTGGATCGAAAGTTTCAAAACTCCCTATCGCGCCGATGGAAACAAGCGCATTCCAAACGAAACGTTCATGAAAGCTATCGAAGAATTGCAACTCGAAGATTAGGATGTATTCTCCCGTTGTGTCCAAAATTTAATTTTTTCTGAGTATGTGCCTCGATATTCAGAAATGATCATTCGAAGGCTTTCGGCTCATTTTTCTATTTATCAATTTCATAGCCTGTGTTCGCCATAAACCCCCGTTTCTTTCGAGACTCATCTGCAACACTTGAATAATTTCGCCACTCAGTTCAGGTTGAACTTTCATGTACTTCTCAAAATGTTTTAACGCCATGTACTTTACTCCGGGATCGTTTGTGCTTAAGGGGATTGAAAGAAGTATGTCCAATAAACTCAAATTTTCACTCGAATGAATTTTAGAATGGAGTAAGGCTTTCAGCAATTCTCTTTTAATTCCCCCTGTGCATTCACTTTCCAACCGAGTTACCAACTTCGGCGTATGAGAATCTATTGGTGTCTTGTACTTCTGAGCCACTTTCGAAAGAACCCATGAAGCCTTCGCTGATTTAGTTTCATTTCCTTTAATAGACAACTCGACAATTTCTTCGAGCATCTCCGGGTCCTTCTTGCATAGCCTAGCCAAAGATTCCACCTTCTTTACCGACATGCATTTAACCAACAAGTGTTCTATCTCTGATTTTGAAGTTTTAATCATTCTCGTTAAAGTTCGCCGAAATAGTAATAGTTAACCCCTATAGTTCTGACTAGCTAATCTCTTGGTCAGTCATAACCAAGAACAAAAGTAATCCTGCATTGGCTGTTATAACGTTTATGTTTCTGTAATAGTCCAATGCAATTTCAATTCATTGGCCTCTAACAGCTACTCTAACTACACTTTGCACTTCATGGGTGCAAAATCCTGCAGCTCATTGCCTAAAACTGGCTTCCAACGCGCATTGTAGGATAGACCATTTATTAAGTAAGATTGGTATAACATTGGTATTTCCTATCGAGTAAATTCAGGGAATTCCATAAAAAAAGCCAATCACCTTTGTTCGGAAACAATGATAATTGGCCGAAGAGTTATTCAGTTGTTATTGATTGCTTTGTTTGGGGGGATTTACTTTTTTCGGATTTGGTCTTGGAGTCTGCTTCTTGGGAGCCTCATCTTCCGGTTCTGGTTCGGACATAATGATGTTTTTCAATGGATCTTCGCTTCCATCTTCCAGTTTTTGTAAGAGCTCATCGAACTGCTCCGCACTAAGCCCTTTGGCAATGATCTTATGGTCTTTGTCCATAAGGTACATTTTCGGGGTGCTGTTTACATCCCAATACTTTCGGTAGTTGAGACTTTGCTCCGTTGTAATCCGTTTGAGCATTAGAACATTTGCGCTATCCTGCTTCATAATAGCTGGGCTATCGCTTACATTTATCCAATCGAGATTTTTTTCGCGCACAAACTTTTTCCACTCCTTATTCTCCAATTCATTTTCGATTGCATAAACACCTAAACCTTTGTCCTTCCATTTGTGGTAAACATCAAGCAGTTTAGGGATTTCCTTTTTACAATGACCACAGTTGCTCTCCCAAATTACAACCATCGTGTACTTGGCTCCAGCGTCATACATGCTCACCCATTTTTTTTCTGTTGTATCGGGAAGAATAATGTTTGGTGCAATTTCACCACAAAGACAATAACGCTTTTCATCGCTCGCCTCCACTATCTGTTTCATCTTATCTTCTTTGAGCCACGATACTTTTCCGGTTTTATAATAGTTCTCTACCATAAATACAAATACGCGATCCATGCACATGATTTTTGAGGTTTCACCCCAATAAGTAAAATGATGCACAATGAATTTGAATCCATCCTCATTGCCTGCTGTTTTATCAATCAGATTTTTTGCTAGTACACATATTGTATCAGGAATCATTGGCATCACTTGAGATGAGTACTTCTCTAACAACCTTTGAAAACCTTGATCGCGCACCATTCTCGGATCCTTTAAGTCTACGTTGTCCCAATAATGATCTCTGTAATAATAGTACTTCCATTTTCCCGCATCGTCTTCCGAAAGGCCTTGCGGTGCTTCAGGAACCTCGATTTCGATGTTCATTTTCAACAACTTTACAGCAAGCAGATTCGGGTATTTGTCTAATAAGTTCTTTTGATAAGCAACCACTTCATCATTTAGCCTATTGATGAGTTCTTTGCACCGCTCCTTGTCTGCCTCTGTTGGCACGTTCACTGTATCCGACAATTGTTTATCGCATGGCTCGCGTTGCTTTCTTTTGTCGTTAATGAATCTTACATAGTCGAAAAATATTCGGTTGTTTTCTGACTCTTTCACCTTTATTCCATCGATTCGACCACTCGTATCGGCTTCGATAAAAATATTTTCTTGGTCAACGATAAACTCGATCAGCTTAGGACCTGGCAGAACGAGAGCGTATTTGCCACACTCATTGTACGCTTTTCCCGGAAAAGAAAACATTCCTTTGGAGTCCACCTTGGCTGTATCATTATAATACAACTTGCTACCATAGTAATTGGCGAGATAAATAGAAGTGTCTTTCAACCCCAAAATTTTACCTTTTATAGTGTATGGACTTTGGGCTTTAGCGATGCTGGCGGACAACACGAAAAGGACGATAATAAATCTGGATACTTGTATTAGCATATGGTTCTTACTGTTTGCTCAATTGACTGCAAAATTCACATGGAGGTTGTTCCCAATTGATCTATTAACATTTCCTTTCCAAAAGACCATTGTGAATTTCTCATGCGGGATAGCAAAGTCCGTTCCAAAAAAGCAAAAAGCCCCGCCAATGGCAGGGCTTTCATGCTGTATCAGCTCAAAATCAATTTCTGATGATGAGTTTTCTAGTAAGTTCGTTGCTCTCTAATTTCATTTTCACCAAATAAACACCCCCGGCGAGAGAAGAAAGATCAAAATGTGTATTCACAACTGAAACGTTTCTTCTTTCAATGGCCACTTTTCCTGTGAGGTCGATCACTTGAATAGTCGCTCCGTTCCATGTTTCAGGAAGGCTTACGGTCAGATTATCATTCGCCGGATTAGGGAAAAATGCCGGTTCAGATGGTCCATTTACAGCCTGAACATATACACCAGTTGATTCCCAAAGCTCCACATCATCAATGTAGTAGAGACCTTCACCTTGAGAAGTATTAGTTCCGTAGAAATCTACTGCAGCAATTTGGTTCAGACCTGCCATTCCATTGGCGTTGTTCAAAGACCAAGTCCAAGAATGAATCATTTCGCCATTCAAATAGAGGTAGCCCAAATCAGCATCTTGATCGGCCGTAATCTGAATATCAAACCACTGACCAAGCGTTACTTGAGCATCTCCGCCTTCTACAAAACCTGCTGTCCAAGTAACATTTCCTTGATTGTTGAAGAACACATCAACTGCCCACTGATAAGAAGTACTTGAACTGCTCCACTGGTGCATAGCGTTGAAATAAGCACCGCCTGAGCCGATAGGAATATACATTTTGAATTTTACATCGTACTTACCTGATCCGTTATACGGGCCAATCGGTAATACTAAATCGACTCCAGTTCCATCAATTTTGGCACTATTTGAACCGCTAGAGGCAAAGTCTGACGAAACTTCTCCGTCTACACCTGCACTTCCATCCCAAGTGTCCCAACCTGAGTTTTGCTCGGCAACTCCCATGCCGGCTGATAGATTGTCAAAATTGTCGTCAAATAAAAGTGTTTGAGCCGAAACGGCCATTCCGCCCAATAAGGCACATGCTAATAGTAGAGGTCTTCTCATGATTATTTAGATTTAAAAGGTTTATGCTTGGTTCGAAAGCAGGGCTAAAATAAAAAAAAATGCGAAGTAAGCGGATTTTAATTTCTATTCAACCTTGGAATGACTTCAATTTACAACGGCCAGCCAATTTTTCAACACCTCTTTGAACTCTTCCAATACAACCAATTGAGCGTTGCGCGCATACCAAAGGTGTAAGTCCTTTTTCATTTCTTCGGCATCATAATCAGCCTTCAACTTATGAGACTGCACAAGCTCATCGGCTATGGCAGGACGCGGACCCCATTTCCACAAAAAGTCTCCCTCTTCATTCAAACAAACCAGAATTGGTATAGCCTTTTTGCCATTGGTTAGCACCTCGTTCATCAAATCAGGATAGTCATCTCGAAGTACTACCTTCAATTCGATTTGTGGGAACAGTTCAGCAATTTTCACAATACCTGGCAGCACCTGTGCCGAATCGCCGCACCAACCTTCTGTAATTACAAGCCAATAAAACTTACCCTTGGGCAATGAAAAATCTGTAGCAAAATCCTCCTGAACCTTAAAATGTTTATCCCAACGATTCATTCGGTGTTCATTCAATTTGCTGTATTCAAGTAATGATTCAGACTGCTCGTGACCTGTAACCTTGCCTTCATCGTGCAACTTTGTTACAAGTTCTCGGTATTCCGCATAAGTAAGACTACCCGGCATATTCCCTTCAACATAATTTTTCAGTGCTGTGTGTTCCATTGTATTCAAATAATGTTTGTTCTTCAATAGTTCGCAAATGTCTTACAATATTTAGTTTTGCCAGTGATGAAGATCACAGGAAATTTAAGAAAAATGTCATCCAGACTGGATGATGTTGTACATTATCAATGGACGACGGCAGATGTACTAGAGCCAATGGATCCATTTGAACTCAATCCTTTTGTAGGCAAAGAAGTGAGGCTCAGTTTTTTGAACGAGATTCACTGTATTGCCACAGGAAAAAAAATAAAAAAAACTTTTGGTGAAGGTTTGAGTTACGATGCTTGGCTCACCTCGCCCGCGGCTACACCCAGTATACTGCGTCCTGAACTTAGTAGGATTCATGAAGGAATTGCCTTACGAGATTTTGATTGGGAACAAAAAAATCACAATCAACCTCACTTCGTATACCTCACCCGAACTAGCGATATAAAAGTGGGTGTAACACGCTCATCAAATGTACCCTACCGATGGATTGATCAGGGAGCCAGCGAAGGAATTCTAATTGCTCAAACCCCATACAGGCAGTTGGCTGGACTTATTGAAGTTGCCATGAAAGATCATTTTTCCGATAAAACTCATTGGCAAAACATGTTGAAAAATGTTTTCACCAATCTCCAGCCGATGATCGATGCGAAAGAAGATGCCCTTGGTCTTCTGCCTGAAGAATATCAAGAGTTTATTTTTGATGATGACGCTATTACCAAAATAGAATACCCTGTGCTGCGATATCCTGTTAAAGTTCGGTCCATTAAACTTGATAAAGAACCTGAAATCGTTTCAACATTAGTGGGTATCAAAGGCCAATATCTCATTTTTGAAAATGGCGCTGTGTTGAACGTACGTTCGCATGCTGGCTACCGTGTTTGCCTGGAAGTTTGATGAAAAGGGACCCTCTACAATTATTTTAAACTCCATACCACGATTACTCCTTCATCGCCGCAAGAAACAAACAGCTTCTCAGAAATCCATAGAAGATCATTTACCGATCTAGTGTGCCCGCCGGCATGGAAATCGAGTTTTTGTATAAGCTCCATGCTCGAAGCATCCCAGAGCTTTATGGTTTTATCGCGACTCGCTGTCGCCAGAATCGTTGTACTTGGATCAAAACTCATGTCATAAATGGCATAATTGTGCAAGGGCATTGACAATATTTTTTCGAAATCGTTCTCAATATTCCAAGAATTCATATGCGCATCTCTGCCGCCTGTGAGTAATATGGGTTTCTTCGGATGAATAGCCAAGGATGTCATTCCGCTCGAATGAGCCTCAAATCTCTTTTGAATTATCGAAAGCAAAGGGTCTATTACAATGAGTTCTCCTGAAGAAGTTGCCATCGCGTATAAAGAAGAACTAATAGCAACCAATTCCCTGCACTTACCTCCATGCCACTGATGCGAATTCAGTAATTCAAAATCGGGATATGACCACAAACTAGTTTGCCCATCGCCTCCTAAGGCCATGAACTTTAGACCTTCATCCAATTTGTAAAATCCAAATATACCCTTGCTGTGAACCTCAAGACATCTCAACTCCTTTGAGGTTCGAAAGTCAACAACATGAATCTTTCCACCGGAAGTTCCTATCAGTAAAATTTCATTTTCTCGGTCGAAATGCAAGCTGTAAACTGCCTCGCCCACCCGAATTACTTTGCCGGCCTGAGCCATTGTCGCGCAATCCCATTCTACCACAAAACCATCTGAACCCGCCGAAAAAAAGCGACCGGATTGTGCGCCAGCGCATAAAACGTAGAGGGGCCCGGTATGTCCTTTTAATTGAACAGCTGATATCATTTATGACGCAAAGGTACGTCTATGAATCATCTATCTTCGCGGGCTATTAGTCAGAGGATATTCCTGATTAAAATTCACACCTTTACAAAATGATGAGATTTATTTGGATAGGGCTGATTTTGTTACTAGTCTATGTATTCATAAGGCAGAGAAGTCAAAATAATAAAAAGGATTAGGAACCTCTAAAAACATCCAAGTTCAATCGGAAATTTTTTACTAGATGAATCAAGCATCCATACCAAAAGGAACACGAGACTTTTCACCGCGGGAAATGGCTCGCAGACAATATATTTTTGGATTACTTCGAAGATATTTTGAAATATTTGGATTTGAAGCACTGGAAACTCCAAGTATGGAGAACCTCTCCACCTTAACTGGTAAATATGGAGATGAAGGTGATCAACTTATTTTCAAAATTCTCAATAGCGGAGACTTTCTGAAAAAAGTAGATAATGAGTGGATAGCAAATAAAGACTTAAAAAAAATCGCACCTGCCATTTGCGAAAAGGCTTTGCGATATGATCTAACGGTGCCTTTTGCTCGATATGTGGCTATGAACAAAAATGAAATAACCTTTCCATTTAGAAGATATCAAATCCAGCCTGTGTGGCGCGCAGATAGACCTCAAAAGGGAAGATACCGTGAATTCTATCAATGTGATGCCGACATTATTGGTTCAGAAAGTTTGGTTAGTGAAATAGAATTGATTCAACTTTTCGATAAAGCTCTGTCAGAACTGGGTCTTCCTTCATTCACAATCAAGATCAATAATCGAAAAATTCTGGCCGGAATTGCAGAGGTGGCGGGTATCTCAGATAAAATGACTGATATGACAGTGGCCATCGATAAACTAGATAAAATTGGATGGGATGGAGTAGAAAAGGAATTGAAAGAAAGAGGATTTAGCGAAGCCAATCTTACTTCTATAAAATCATTTTTCACCTCTGAAGGAACTAATGAATCGAGACTTGCGATGCTCCGAAGTGGCCTTTCAGCAAGTGAAATTGGAATAAAGGGCATTGATGAAATTGAATACGTTCTGAATGAATCTGCGAAAATCGGATTTTTGAACGGTCAACTTGAATTGGATATTACATTAGCAAGGGGTCTGAACTATTACACCGGAGCCATCTTCGAAGTGAAGGCGCATGGCATAGCTATGGGCAGCATCTGTGGCGGTGGGCGCTACGATGACCTAACAGGTATATTCGGACTACCTGGGGTTTCAGGAATTGGAATTTCTTTTGGTGCCGACCGAATTTATGACGTGTTAGAAGAACTCAATCTTTTTCCGGATGAAATTGGTCAGACTACGCGCGCACTTATTGTAAACTTTGGAGAGAATGAAAGCAGTTATTGCTTGAAACTACTATTTGAACTTAGAAAACGTGGCATTGCTTCAGAATATTATCCCGAGGCAGCTAAGTTGAAAAAGCAAATGAAGTTTGCCGACGATAAAAAAATACCTTTCGTAGTCATGATTGGCGCTGATGAAATTCAATCGGGCAAAACCTGCTTGAGAAATATGAAGACAGGAGATCAAGTGCAGTGCGCGGAGGAGGAATTATTTGATTTACTCTCTACCTCTTAAACCTTGATTTTTCAAATGAAATTGTCGCTGCAGACTTTCAGGGCTTCACGGCGCTTCCATCTGCAAAATCTGTTTTAAATTCAGGCATAAGAGACCAATTGCCTTGGAACGTTCGATCTTCTGTTTTTGAATTGAGTAGTTGAATAAAATGCTCTCGATCTATCTCTTTTGCCCCCATGCTACCTAAATGATCGTTGTAAACCTGACAGTCGATTAGTTCGAAGCCAAGAGTGTTTAGCTTTTCGGCGAGTTTGATAAGTGCAAACTTCGAAGAGTTTTGCTTTTTGCTGAACATACTTTCACCAAAGAATATTGAACCTACACTGACTCCGTATAAACCGCCCACCAACTCTTCACCATCCCATACTTCTACACTGTGGGCATATCCCAATGCATGCAAGAGACAATATGCATCAACTACTTCAGTATGAATCCAAGTCTCACCTTCGCGTTCGCCACTCCTGCATCCTTGCATGACCTCGCTAAAGGCCTGATCAAAAGTCACTCGATATAGATTCTTATTAAAGACATTTCGCATACTGTGACTCACTTTGATTTCCTTGCAAAACAGTACACATCTTTTGAAAGGATTCCACCACATGATCTCACCCGGTTCGTTGTACCAAGGGAAAATACCGGAAACATAACCGAGCAATAGCCTCTCAGGACTCAAGTCTCCGCCGACGGCTACAATTTCATGGTCCTGTTCTTCAAGCGGAGGAAACCAGAATTCTTCGTTTAGGAGATAAGTCGGCATTTTTCTGTTAATGGGCTCTAAAATATAAAATGAAACTCAAACTGACAGAATAAATTGAACCTCCAAATTCCACTTCACCTCGCTACACAGTTCCTCTATTCGCAAAATCATTCAACCCAGAATCCGCATTGGAAATCTATTACAGCACTAACCCCCTTTGATATCAAGCACTTTCCCGATTTTTATGCTTGATGTATGAATATACACCATCAAATAATCCCGCATTGCGCATTGGAAGTGTCTTGCGGTTAATGTGCTGCGGGTTTCTCGAATCTACACGATGGAGCAAAGTAATAGTTCGACCTATGAATTCCGATATCGCCATCGCGTGATTCGGGATAATACCAATTCTGCTTATAAAATAGTTTGGACTATTTAATAAGCATGAAGTGGCAAATGCCGTCATAGTAGCTGCTATAGGCCAATGGAGTGAAACGGAATTGGAATGTGACAGATACATAAACCCAAATCAAGCGATAGGAAAATTGCACCCTAATTTTACCGATGAATGCAGTATTCTATCGCTTAGATTTGAGAATCCCGCACGCATTCTACAAAAATTGCCCTAATGCGTAATGCGGGGTAAATTGTATCAGCGCTTCATCGCGACTTCCAGTGCGGATTCTGGTTCAATGAACCATGGGTGAAACGAGGTCTAAACAGCCATCCGCAATTCAAACAAAAATGTGCTCTTTGGAACATACCCCTTAATTTGCATGCGAATATGTTGGATATAATCGAAGAAATCAGACATTCATTGGCTCAAGATCTCCCCGGAGAAAGAGCTCATCAATTAATGAACATTCGCGGACGTTTACCAGCTTCGGACGCATTGCATCTAGACCCACCGCCTCGAAATAGTGCTGTAATGCTGATCCTATTTCCGGAAAACAACAAATGGAATCTAGTTCTTATTCAACGACCCGATTATGATGGAGTGCACAGCGGACAAATTGCATTTCCAGGAGGAAAAGCTGAACCTGGGGATGCCGATTTACTTTCAACTGCCATGCGAGAAAGTCAGGAGGAAATTGGGATCAATACAGACGAACTCATTCCTGTGGGCTCCCTAAGCACCGTTTACATTCCACCTAGCAACTTTCTGGTTCATCCATTTGTTTCTATATTACCTGCCAAACCCAATCTAATTCCCGATCCTAGGGAGGTTCAAGATATTATATACTCACCCGCTTCACAATTTATTGGGGATGAAAAAGTTCAAATTCACCAAGTGCCGATGCAACAAAGTGGTCTTATCATGAAAGTTCCAGCCTATCAGTTGGAAAATCATATCGTATGGGGCGCCACGGCTATGATTCTGGCCGAATTCATGGCCGTTTGCGGTACTATTCTCCAAAAGCATGAACCTTGAGCCTTTTAACATGTACAGACTACCGAAATGAACATGACACTCGAAATGAAAAAGTACTTCACATTACTCATAGTCTTCTGCATAACCTCTTCGATAACCGGCCTATCTCAGGCTCAGGGTTCCGAAAAGGCAGTGTCCCAAGCCATAGAAGTGGAAGCTATTGAAAGCCAGCGCCTTCTCCCTGGCGAGTATCAATCGAACGCAGAATATTGGAAGGATCGAGTAACCATTGATCCCAGTGACGAAAACGCCTGGATCTCTTGGTATAAATCTGAGCGATATAAAAACTACACTGCGAAATCAAAGATCATTAACCCTCAGTCTCAAAAAATTCTTGACGACATTCTAATTCAGATGAAGGTCGCTGTTCCCACTTCCTTCGCCATGTACTATGCTAGTTATCTAAACGGCAATAAATCGAATGAATCGTTTGAGGATTTGAAGAAAGCAATTTCCATGAAACCTGACGAACCTGAATTGCTCGACGATATGATTGCAATGAATGTGATCAACGGCAATACCGAACAGACTAAGATCTATTGTCAAAAAATAAAATCAATAGATCCATACAGCGCTGCAGAGACTGAGTACAACCGAAATGTTTTAAATAGCTTAGAACCAAATGCCATTCTGCTGACCAATGGAAATGTAGACACCTATCCTATTATCATCGACCAGCAACTTTCAGGCATGCGCACGGATGTCACAGTGGTATGCTTGGATTGGATGAGCAACCATACATACGCTGAAACAGTAGCTGAAAAAGCTGGAGTGAGTGAATCCACTATGAGGGGAGTGAGCGCAGGTAATGCACTCGACAAAATTGTAAACTCTAAAACAACCTCGCCCATCTACATGAGCCTTACACTTTCTCCGGACCAGATAGAAAAGTACAAAAAGAACCTCTATCTCACGGGTCTTGCAATGAAGTATAGCCCTCTAGAGATTGAAAATATCCCCGCACTGGTCTACAATTGGGAAAACCTTTTTTCCAAAACTCAGATAAATGCCCGAGTAGAGTTGAATCGCAATTACCTCTTTCCTTTACTTCAGCTGCACGCTTACTATAAAAGAATTGGTGATGTTGAAAAGCAAAATCAGACCAAGGATTATATTCTTAGAATCTCGGAGCTCACAGGTCAGAAAGAAAAATTAACAAAGATGCTAGACTGACCTATGGCTTTATTCAAAACCACATACACTTCGCTTGAAGACGAAAAACTTGTGAGCCTGATAGGAAAGAAGGATACACAAGCATTCGAAGTTTTGTATGCGCGATATGCAAAATTGATGTACAACTATTTTCATCGAATGTTATGGAAAGACAAAGAAAAAGCCCGCGACTTTACGCAAGATTTATTCTCTAAGCTCATTCAAAAAACAGATTCGATTGATGAATCAAGATCATTCAAAACTTGGTTCTATAGTGTTGCTCACAACATGTGCAAAAATGAGTACGCCAAAATGGAAGTCAGGCGCACTGCACATAAGGATATTTCGTTTCACTCCGATCACAGTGTATCAGATAATCAGAAAATGGATCGGGAACAATTTCAATTGAAGTTGCAGGAAGCATTGAACGATTTGGATGAAACAAAGCGGACCACTTTCGAATTAAGATTTCGGCAGGAAATGTCGATTCAAGAAATATCTGATGTAATGAAGTGCAGTGAAGGAACAGTAAAGTCCAGACTTTTCTACACATTGAAACAATTGAACGAGAAATTAAAAGTATTTGAGGGAATCACCGTTTGGATTTTCACGGTAATGTTCTTCTAATGAAAAGACCTATGAAAAAAGTGATGAAATACGATCCTGAAGACATTGAGTCATTGCTCATGCACAAAGAGTTTTCTGATTTATATCCGGAAGAAAAAGAATTTGTTTTGAGGCACATCGACAGTCCCTCAGAATATAGCTCTCTGCGCAAAACCTTGATTGAGGTTATGGATGCCAGCAAAAACGATCCATGGCTCGATCCCGACCCGGAAATTCGAGAAAACCTTCTTGCACAATTGGCTAGAGAGGATAAAAAGGGCTTTACTGTGTGGTTGAACAGTTTATTTGCAGCACCTCAATTGCCTTGGTTTAGGCAACCGGCCTTTAGATATGCGACTGTGGGCTTGGCTGTTGTAGCGGTTATAGCAACAATTTGGGTAATGAACGACAAACCCGAAGCCGATACGCTTGCTCAAAAAGACAATCCGACTTATAAAGAAGAACAAACAACGATAACTCCCTTGGACAGTGCCCAATCTGAGGAAGTTTTAATTGCCGAAAACGTTCCTCCGGTTTCAAATGAGAAACTACCTCCCGTTCCGCAGATTGCAAGCATTCAATTCACTCCTATAGAACTCATGGAAGAAGAAGTTGCAGATAGTGGCTACATTAATAAGGAGTCTAACTCGACAGAGGCATTGGGCAACACCAACAATATGAATTCTGATGAAGCAGTACCCGAAATATTAATCGAACAATCAACTTCAAAAGTGGCAACCAAATCCATTTTGAGTGCTCCAGAAATGAATCATGCTGCTGCACCATCGATAAATTATAGTTTAATGGAAACTGAAGTTCGATTGGCGAGTTTACCTAGCACATCCTCTGAAAGCATGGAGGAATGGGATTCGATTTTTAACGTGCTATACACGGCTCCATAAGCAAGATGCATTCCATTCGGATTCAACCTTTTTATAGAAGATGTAATGTGCTTGTATTTTACTCTGAACGCCTCTACTGCTTGAACCCTTGCGCAATCCAATAGACTTTTCTCAAGAGACGCAAATGGTTCAGCACATCACCACGATTCCCAATGTAAATTCCGAGATAAGCATACCATTTGGATTTGTATTATAGTCCAATTCCGTTTCACTACATTGAACTAAAAGTAAATCGCAAAAGCATTTATCACTGTAAACGAATAAATTATTTTGGACTATTTCTTTAGTAACATTGGTGTAATTTGGACTATTTGATATGCAGAATTGTTATTACTTTGCACACGAGAATGAAAAATCCAACTTCCAACGCTAGTCATGGAGTTCGTCAGTTAACCCTAGAAGATCAAGCACCCGATTGCGAGATTCTGATCAACCGTCAACTCTACGATCTTGCCGAAATTGCCAAAAATAAACTTGTAGTAGACATAGGATGCGGTTTTGGCAGATTCAAATCAATTGTCGAAAATGCAGGAGGCACCTGGCATGGTGTAGAACCTTTCGAGGGAGGATTCAATACACATGTAGGTGATGCCGAAAATTTGCCCTTCCCTGATCAGACGTACGATATAGCCATCATGCATGCTGTTCTCGAACATGTACCATCGGTAGAATCGGCCTTCAAGGAAGTGGGAAGAGTTCTGAAACCGGGTGGTCTCTTTGTGGGATATGTGGCCTTCATGGAGTGTTTCCACGAGATTTCCTACAACCACCTTTCCTTTAAATCCTTGGAATATTACGCAAACAGATATGGAATGAAACTTGAAAAAGTTTCGGGTGGAAGGAGATTCGGTCTCGACTATCACAAAGCAGTATTGTACTATCCCTTGCCTTATAAATGGTTTCGTGGTTTTACTGCATGGAGAGTGCGGAGCATTATTTTCTTCAAAAGTAGACTAGCGTACCTCGGTCTAAGAACAGCCCGCAAAATGACACATGAGGCAGCGAGCCAAAAATCAAGCCTATACTATAAAGTAGAATGCCTAAGACTATCTCAAGGCTTCGATTTCATAATAAGGAAACTCGGCTGATTTACCGGCTGTATCTAGCGGTACCTTCAGGGAAATATAAACCCTGATCTTTCTAAGAATTTTCCATTGAAGAGTCCAAATAGCTATATTCGCCTTATATGCTCGTTCAGACCCTCATACCGGCCACTTTTAGTCCTCAGGCATACGATGATGTTCTGGCAAAGGGTTGGTTTAGGAGTTCTTCGTTGCTATACAACATTCAAGTACTTTGTTTGGATGGAAAACTCTCTTCGGCGGTTAATATCAGATTGCCTTTAGATAATTTCACTTTTAGCAAAAGCCAGAGAAAAATACTTCGCCATGGAAATGAAAGGTTTCGCATTAAGATCGGACCTGCCATTTACGATAGCGAAAAAGAAGAGTTGTATCAATTGCATCGAAAAAGATTCAAGGCATTTGTTCATTCTTATCTCGAAGATTTTTTTGTATATACTCATTTCAACAAGTTGTTCGACACGCGCGAGATTTGTGTGTACGATGGCAATCGCTTAGTGGCATTCTCCATTTTTGATGTGGGTGCCAGAGGAATGGCTGCCATACTCTGTGCTTATCATGAGGACTTTGCACAATACAGCTTGGGTCATTTCACTATGCTGCGAGAAGTTGAAATGGCAATAGCCGTGGGTATGGACTTTTACTATCCCGGATACATCCTTGATAAATCAAGTGTTTTTGATTATAAACTTCGGTTGGGAGAAATGAAGTACCTAAATGATAAAGGAGTGTGGGTGCCTCGAACTGAATTTAACTTCAAGAAAACAAAGGCTCGAGAATTCAACCAAAAGCTCACCCAGCTATCGAAAAAGCTCAAAAGCAAGGGCATTGAGCCAAAGAAAAAACTCTATCCATTTTATGCACTTGGATATATGGACACTTTGCCTGAAAAAGTATTGAAGTATCCTGCATTCCTCCAGTTGACAGAATCAAATCCCTCTATGATTGCGACCTACGATATGGACCAAAAGTGTTTTATTTTCATGGAAGTGTCAGAGCGACAGCAATACAGGGAAATGGTGAACATGGAATTGAGCGACGACTATGCTCGATCGAATGCGTATAAAATGGAGATACTCGCGATTGATAGAATTTTGGATTACGAATGGTAATAAACCTAGAATCCAAACGGCTCTTGGCTTAACCCCTGGTCTGTATAGGCAAAAAAAAACCGAACCATGAGGTTCGGTTTTTTATTTATTCTACCATTTCTTTTTTCTCTTACCCTTGTCCTTATCGGCGAATTTAGGTTTAGACGCTGCGTAGTCTTTCCGAGGTGGTGCATCGCTGCGTGATCTTTCACCACGGCTTCTTGTACGAGGAATTCCCGCATCGCGATTGCCACGGCTCTCAACCGTAACGGAACGACCATTGTATTTTGTTCCGTTAATTGCTGAGATCACTTTGTCTAGCACTTCTACACGAACTTCTACAAGAGAGAAAGTATTCTTCACATCAGTCCAAGTAACATCATGTGCACTGATATTAGCCTTTTCAGAGAAAAACTGCTTAAGGTTTCCGAAATCGAAACCGTCAATTTTACCGAGATTAACATAGATCTTCACAGCACCATTGTTCGATGATGAAGAAGATGACCTTCTATCATCGTTCTGCGCACTTGTATTCAGATCAGGTGCATTTCGATAGTATTCGAGGAACCTGTTGAACTCGATAGATACAAATCGCTTAATGATATCTTCTTTCGATAGCTCTTCCAATTCTGCATATACAGCAGGAAGGTAACGCTCAATCGCCTTTTCCTCGATCTCCACATTGTGAACACGTTTCACCAGCGACAACAATTGTTGCTCACATACTTCGAAACCTGTTGGGATAGTGATTTGAGTGAATTTCGTTTTGATGATTTTCTCCATCTGACGAACTTTAAAAAGTTCCTTCATGTGGATAATAGCAATACTCACACCTGACTTTCCGGCACGAGCCGTACGTCCGCTTCTGTGTGTATAGTTATCTAATTCGTCGGGGAGATTGTAATTGATAACGTGTGTAACATCATTTACATCAATACCTCTCGCTGCAACGTCGGTGGCAACCAACATCTGCAAACTGCGGCTGCGGTATCTTTTCATCACAAAATCTCTTTGTGCTTGCGACAAATCGCCATGCAATGCATCCGCATTGTATCCATCTTTGATGAGAGCATCAGCCACTTGCTGAGTTTCAATTTTGGTACGACAGAAAACAATTGCGAAAATATCAGGATTAAAATCGGCGATGCGTTTCAAGGCTAGGTATCTATCTTTAGCATGAACTACCATATATTGGTGTTCAATGTTTTCATTGCCCTGATTACGTCCACCTACAGTAACTTCCTTCGGATTGGTCATGTAGTTTTTAGAAATCCTAAGCACTTCATCAGGCATTGTAGCTGAGAACAACCAAGTAGATTTAAACTGTGGTGTTTGACTTAGAATAGAATCCAAATCCTCTTTGAAACCCATGTGAAGCATTTCATCGGCTTCATCAAGAACAACGAAGTTCACTTTAGAAAGATCGATAACGTTTCTGTCGATCATATCGACCATACGGCCAGGTGTACCCACAATAATTTGAGCACCTCGACGAACGTCTCTAATTTGACCATCGATGCTTGCACCACCGTATATCGCAACGATGTTGGCATTCTGATGAAACTTAGAATAAGACTGTAAGTCTCTTGTGATTTGCATGCAAAGTTCTCTGGTAGGACAAAGAATTAATGCTTGTACGTGTTTCTTCTGGAAATCCAGAAGTTCGATAAGAGGCAAACCAAAAGCTGCCGTTTTACCTGTGCCCGTTTGTGCTAGTGCCACCAAATCATCTTCGCTGGTAAGCAACATAGGGATTGTCTGCTCCTGAATAGGAGTAGGAGTTTCGAAGCCCAATTCTGCAATGGCCCTCAGGACTTGATCGCTCAAGCCCAATTCTTCAAATTTATTCATTTGTTGTTTTTAAATGTGTTCACTCCTTTTCTCTGTCATTACAGATAGTAGAGCGATGGTCTGCCCTGAGAAAGATTTGAATTTGACAGCCATCTTTTGAACACAACCCTCAGCGGCTTTACCGCGAGTACCGACGTTAAAATGGTATGTTAAACCCGCCTCGTTCCAATTTTAAGGCGCGCAAAGATACACATATTTTTCAACATCATTACTTCCTGATTAGAAATCGCTCAAAATGAGCATATTATTTAGACCAATAATGGATATTTAAGTCTCAATTCTTCAATATGCACGATAGAAGCAATCATTTTTCATTCTGTAGAACCTCGCATGTAAAAGGTGCAATCAGTTCTGAGCTCTTTTATTCACCTCCACTCCATTTGCATTGACCTTTACTTCTACCCTTTCGCCTCTAAATAAAATATTGAAGGAATAACTCTTCCATTTTGTAGGAAGTATTGGTTGAAAAATGACCTCACCATCCTTCACACGCATTCCTCCAAATCCCTGCACAATACTCATCCACGTGCCGGCCATAGAGGTAATGTGAAGTCCTTCATGAGCTTCATGATTGTAATCATCCAGATCGAGACGCGCAGTGCGCACATACATCTCGTAAGCCTTTTCCTCGTAACCCAATTGGGCCGCTAATATGGAATGAACGCACGGCGACAATGAACTCTCATGTACTGTCATTGGCTCATAAAAATCAAAATTATCACGAAGTGTTTGCTCATCAAAATCCTCTTCAAAAAAGTAAAGACCTTGCAAAACATCCGCCTGTTTTATAAAACATGAACGGAGTATGCGATCCCAACTCCAATGCTGATTGATAGGACGTTGTTCTTTTGGCAAACTATCGGCCCGACGAAGTTCCTTGTCCAGAAAACCATCTTGCTGCAAAAAAACACGACTGCCTTCTTTGATGCCATAATACATCTTCTCATCAATTTGCTTCCACAAGGACACTTCCGATTTTTCATCAAAAGAACACTTCTTTGCTATCCGTGAATAAGACGCAGGTTCATTTTTCTTCACCCATTCTATTACTTCTATACAATACCGCAAACACCAAGTTGCTATGTAACTTGTATACCAATTGTTGTTTACGTTGTTTTCATATTCATTCGGACCTGTCACTCCATGCATTACATAAAGTTCCTTAGATGCACTCCAATGCACTCTTTGTGACCAGAAACGCGCAATGGCAATTAAGACCTCTAGTCCGTATTCTGATAAATAATCATGATCACTCGTATACTTAACATAGTTCCAAACTGCATAGGCAATTGCACCATTTCTATGAATTTCTTCAAAAGTGATTTCCCATTCGTTGTGACATTCTTCACCATTCATTGTAACCATTGGATACAATGCCGCTCCATTTATGAAGCCGAGCTTTGATGCATTCTCAATGGCTTTATCGAGCTGATTGTATCTGTATACCAAGAGCTGTCTAGCCACATTGCTGTTTTTGGTGGCCATATAAAACGGTATACAATAGGCCTCAGTATCCCAATAAGTACTGCCTCCATATTTTTCTCCAGTGAATCCTTTTGGACCGATATTCAGTCTATGATCTTCACCTGTGAAAGTCTGATTTAGATGAAAAATATTGAACCGAATCGCTTGTTGAGCTTCTTCATCGCCCTCTATAACAATGTCAGCAAGATCCCAAATATCCGACCACTTAGAGATGTGTTTATCGCGCATACCTATATATCCGGATTGAGCAGCCCTGTGCGATGCTTCTAGCGCTTTTTTCGGAACTTCGACTACATCGCAATTCAACGACGAAATCAAACCTATGTATTTGTACAAGGTTATATCTTCTCCTTGCTGAACCTCCTTTTCGAAGGAATTTTCGGAGTAAAAATCTTTGTGGGTATGATGAAATCCCGGCTTAAATTCTTTGCCTTTATACTCTGCTCGAATTTCCATGGCAACCGATAATTCGAACTCTGTTTTGCGTGTTCGTGTTGTTACTACTCCACTTCCCCCAGCAGAATCTGAGGCCACATGTTCCCAAAAACTTTCATCGTAGTTTGAATCATGGTTTCTGACATCTCCATCCAAAAATGGCTCAAAGCGCACTGTCCCACTGAAATTTATCGGTGTAACGGTATAACGTATCACAGCGGTTTCATCGTCGGCCATAGAACAAAAACGCTCTACCACAACCTTTACTTGCTTGGTATCCGCACCATCTCGATTGCCAATGAGAGATTCGTTCATGTGAACCAAAAAACTCCTTCTCAACAATCCTTGTTTCATGTCAAGCTCCCTTCGGAAATCCGCAATGGTAAGCTTACCGAAATCAAGCTCTTCGCCATCAATAAAAACATTTATCCCAATCCAGTTGGTACTATTTAGAACTTTAGCGAAATATTCAGGATAACCATTTTTCCACCACCCTACTCGCGTTTTGTCCGGGTAATATACTCCTGCAACGTAGCTGCCTTGTAAAGTTGGTCCGCTGTATTTTTCTTCGTGATTGGCTCTTTGACCAAACCGTCCATTGCCAATAGAAAAGATACTCTCTGAAGAGCGATGATGTACTCTTTTAAAGCCCTCTTCGATGATGAGCCACGGATCTGTTTTTAAGTATTTGATCATGCCGCAATTTATATCTGATCACAAAGATGTGAAAAGCTAAGTGTAATTCGTACACTTTCTTTGAATTTGCTATTCTAGCCCACCCTTGGTGGGATATTCTGGAAACCACGAAGAAATTCTTCAACACCCATGCGCTTTTTACCTTCCAACTGAATATCGGTGAGAGAATAATAGCCATCCGAACAACCCACTTCGAGCGTATCGCGGCCATTGCTTCGCACTTCCCCGGGCACAGAATGTTCGATGTACTCACATCGGCCCATGTATATTTTTAGCGTTTTTTCTCCCAGTCGAGAGTATGCACCGGGTACTGGCGACAATCCCCTTATGAAATTGTGCACAACATATAAAGGTTGATCCCAATTGATCAGACAATCGTCCTTAAATATTTTGGGCGCATGATAAATCTCCTCATGAACAACGGAATTCTGAGCAATAGAATTGACTTTGTCGCTTTCTATCATATCCAATGTCTCCACTAAAACTGAAGCTCCTAATTGCATCATGCGATCGTGTACTTCGCCGGTAGATTCGTCAGGACCAATGGGCATACTTCGCTGAAGGATGATATCACCGGTGTCTATTTCGTGTTTCAAAAAGAAAGTGGTAACCCCTGTAATGCTCTCGCCATTCATTACAGCTCTGTGTATCGGAGCAGCTCCCCGATATTGGGGCAATAAGGAACCATGAAGATTAATTGAGCCCAAACGAGGCATACTCCACACAGATTCGGGCAACATTCGGAAGGCGACAACTACAAACAAATCTGCATCCAAAGTCTTCAACTGTTTCAAAAAGGATTCATCTCTTAATTTTTCAGGCTGAAGGACTTCAATCTTCTTTTCTAGAGCAAAATTCTTCACTGCACTAGCCATGGGTTGACGACCACGTCCAGCAGGTTTATCAGGAGCGGTAACCACTGCTCTTACATGATATCCCGCTTCTACAATGGCATTGATAGAAGCTACTGCGAATTCGGGGGTTCCCATAAAAACGATTCGCAATGAGTGAGCAGAATCTGACATGACCTTAGGCGATATTGAAGTAGATAGAATCTTTTTGCTTCTCTGTAATCATTTCACAATAGTACTTTCCAGGTGCAAGAGAATGCTCAGACATATCGAAGTAATGGATTCCTTGTTCCATAGATCCTTGGTGAATGGTGGTGAGCAACTCCCCAGAATTTTTGTATACCGACAGTTTCAAATCCTGAGCCAACTTGGTTTCAATGCCAATTTTTGTCGAACCTCCATCCTGTAAAGAGTCTTCAGTAAAGTAAACATATCGCTCCTTTATTTCGTCTTTCCCTAATGCCGATAAAACTCTTTTGTACAAGACATAAACAAGTACAACGAGCAGGGTAATTAAAAGAGCATTGCGAAGTGTTTCAAACATATCTTTTATTTATAGGGAAATAATTCCTTCGATGGTTGCTGCCAATTTGTAACGGTCGAAAATTGTGTCAGCGTCTAACATCATTTCGCGAACCGTAATGCTGGTGTATTTCGAATTGGCACTAAATTTTTGTTTGAATTCCGCACTTTCACCAAAAATCAACTTCAGCCGAGTAACCCCTTCTGTATCGTTTGGTAAAATAAATTTGAACATATAAATGCTTGGCCAGTGATGAATTTCATTCAACCTTTTGCGCATCATGTCCATGCGATCTTCATCTTCCTCCATGTCGGGTTAACAATTTGCGCAAAAATAGGTCTTGATTATCGATAATAAGAAGCTCTGAAAAGGAAATAAGGAACATGATGAAACGTCTTGTAGCAGAAGTCATTTAGAACTTCAGACCGATCCGCACATTGAGTCTTCGTGCCGTGAGATAGGTTGGAATGCTATACTGACGACCATTCACATCTTCAATCCATTGGTGATTTATAATGTTCACATTGCCAAGTAGATTGAACACTTCTAAAGACACAGTGCCTGCATAGAATGTTCGAACAAACCAGTTCTTTCTTGCCTCACGGGCTTTTGCAGTAATCAAATCTCTAGCAAAACCAATATCCGCACGTATGTAACTGCGCGTTCTGAAAATGTCGAGATAGCGCTCCTGACTTGGTGGGCCGTATGGCAAACCCGTAGCAAAATAGAAATTCAGGAGCACCTTGTTCTGAGGCCACCTTTTCATTTCATCTTGAAATAACATCGAAAAACTGATTCTCTGATCCGTTGGTCTTGCTATGTATCCGGGTATTTGAAGAATACTGTCAACAGCTATCGGATCAATCGTATAACCCGGCACAATAGTGTCGCCACTTTGATTCAAATAGAGATAATAAAAGTCGTCGATCAAATCTTCCTCTGTTTTCAAGTAGGAAAGCCTCATCCACGATTGTACATCTTTTATAAACTCACCATTTATTAAGAGGTCAGCTCCATAAGCATACCCCTTGGAGTTATTCGTGGCAAAGTATCGCTGACGTACATTCTCGAGTTCGTATGGAATAAGATTATCCAGCTTCTTGTAGTATGTTTCAGCCACAAGTTTGAATGGTCTATCCCACAATCTCAAAACATAGTTTGCGCCTAAAATGAAGTGAATAGACTTTTGCGCTTCAATATCCTCATTTACCCTTCCGTCGAAACCACGCATTTCTCGATAAAACGGAGGCTGAAAATAATATCCTGCTGCTGCTGTTAAAATTATATCTTTTCGAACTGAATCAACTGGATCTCCTTCATCATTTTTACGCACCTTAATCCATTCCGGAGAATAAGAAAAATTGATTCTGGGGCCATAAACAATATCCTGATTGAAGCTCCAGTAATTAGCCCTGAAACCTGCATTCAAACTATATTTTTCTCCTTTACCATTTTTCCATGATGTGGTATTCTGAACGTAGGCTGATGAGCGAAAACTGGTAATGTCATTCACCGCGCGAATCCTGTCGTGGAGATAAATGAAATCTTCGGGCTGTACTCCGGGATTTGTGAAACCAAGACTATCGGGTGGACGAGGTGAGGCGTAACCCGATGAATCGATCAAGGTCCATTCTTTCAACTCATCATAAACTCGTTCACGCTGTGCTTCTATTCCCCATGCGAGAAGATTGTTTTTGTTGACTTCCGCAAAACCCTTGTGGGTGAAATTGAGAACCGATGCCTGTAAGTCGTTTCGAGCATGTTCTAGAAAGGCTCCAACACCTCTGTTCACAAGCACCTCACCAAATTCGTCGCTACCAAGATCCCTTTCCAACTCATCCAATGAATAAGCTCCTAGAATATCGAAATGTTCACTTTCATCCGTCCGAAATGCAGAAAATATGAACTTCAATTGTGACTTTTCACTGGGATTATATCGAGTGGAAAATGCCCCAAAGAAGGTCTCGAATTGCGTCACTTCTTGTCCTTCAAAAAACACTGTCAGACGCAGTGCTTCGTTGATTGTGCCCGCATCTGTCTGACGGGTTTGAGGAATAAAATTGTATCGATTGCGTGCATAGTTACCCAAAAAACTAAATTCCAGAGGACCATACTTCTCAGGTGAATAAGTAACATAAGTCTGAAAATCTGTATACCGCGGCTTATAATCACCTTCTGTATCTAATGTATTTAAGACGTATGTATTGCTTTTGTATCGAACTCCACTGTTGTGAGTAAATTTCTCATTCTTCGAAATCCCTTGCATCTGCAAGGAGCCTCCCAAAAGTCCTGCAGTGAATGAACCACCGAAACTATCTGGGCGGTGATATTGAATATCAAGAACACTGCTCATTTTATCTCCATACTTCGCCTGAAAACCTCCTCCACTGAATTCAATACTACTTACCATATCCACATTCGGGAAGCTAAGTCCCTCCTGTTCACCGGCTCTCACCAGAAAGGGTCGGTAAACTTGAATATCGTTCACATAAACCAGGTTTTCATCAAAGCTACCTCCTCTTACACTATAGCTGGCACTGAGTTCGCTGGGAGTATTGGCTACCGTTTGTCGCAAATATCCCTCAATACCACCACTTATATTTGGTAATAGCGTATTGAAACGGAAGTCGATCTTTTGTATGCGCTCTTCTCTTGATTTCGTGTCTGAAATAGTAACAACTCCCAATGAGGTCGTTTGATCAAAAAGTACATCTAGATCAAGGGTTTCACCGGCCTCGACCAAAAATTTCTTTTCGGTTCTTGAAGAAAAAAACTTGAATATCAATACCTCTTGTCGACCCGAAGGAACAATGAGGCTGAATTTGCCCTCTTCGTTTGTAGCTGTAACTACTCTGTTGCTATCTGATTTAAGAATCACCACAATTCCGGGAGTAGAAATTCCACCCTCATCATGCACAACACCTCGCACCAAACCCGTTTGGGCGGTTAAACCTAAACCAATGGTAAAAAAAAAGGAAACGGAAAACAGCAATTTCAGCATGGCCGGCAAAAATAACAGATTGGCATTGATAGAGCGGAGAAACGTCAAATCCTAGATTTATTATAGGATTCAAGCATTTGAAACAAAATGGAAGGGATTGCCCTTCACTCGTGAACGTGCATCACCTCAGTAGAGTGAAATACCCTGATTTTTCGGAAGGATGAATGTCTACACATCTTCGCTGATAAGAAGCAACGTAATAATATACCCCGGCAGGCAAGTCAATATCATCTTCTCGTCCATCCCAACCAACAGTAGCGCTATTGCTAACAAATACAGAATCTCCCCAGCGATTAAATATTCGCATGTCCCATTTTTCGAAGTCCGGTTCTTCAATATCCGGGTCAAATACAGGCCTAAACCTGCTATTCATGTCATCTTGGTTGGGTGTAAAGACATTGGGTATATAGATTTCAAAGGGTGTGTAAAAATCAGGCATTTCTAGTTCCTCTGAAAATGTTGCAACTTGATCGCAGTATTCATTTTCCACTTGCAATTCCAAAAGATAAATACCAGGGTATTCATAAACAAACTGAACGGTTGGTTGATCCGAAAAGCTACCGTATCCACTACTCCAGTTCATTGAACTAAAGTTTGACCCCAAAATAACTCCGCTAACTATGATCACAGAATCGCATGTGGTGCCTTCTGAAGACAGTTCCCAATTAATATCAGTCATCGGTGGCAATGCACTAATAACAATGGTACTTGTATCGCTTAAAACACAAGCACCTTCCAAAAATCCAATTAAGGTGAACACATGTTCTCCTGCCGAAGAAATCGTGTAGTTCAATATTTCATCATCCGATGTATTCTGGTTGGGCATTATCCATTGCACACTTCCAGCAAAACCTTCGGCAGATAATACCAGATCAAATGGAGCGCATCCCGAGGTCGAAGAAGCAGAAATAAATACATCAGCAGTTCCGCTCAAGTTGTAAATTACTTGGAGTGTATCACTCACATCGCATTGCTCATCCGTTCCAACTAAGGTAATTGTATAGGTGCCCAATTGATCAATAAGAATATCAATGTTTACAGATTCCGAAGTACCTCCCGGATAACTCCATTGAAGCTCATCTGCTCCCGTTCCTGTGAATGAACCGAGTAAGTTCAAGATATTCAAACAGCTATCCTGTTCGGGTATCTCCCAACTCATAGACAGATCACTGGGGTCGAATAGCGAAAAAATAATTGTTGATGTATCAGCGATATTACAACTTAAATCATTTTGAGCTATGAGCATTACCTCGTAATTGCCTGGTTCATTAAAAGTCATTATCAGATCCATTTCATTGCCTTCGGGTTGATCATTTACAAACCAACTCAAATTGTTTGCGTTCTGTAACTCCGAGTCAAATTGAATTTCTACAGGAGCACAATTTGGGATTTCTTCGCTGACATCAATCATTGCTAATACCATAGGACCAATATAAATCTCCTCGCTAATAGCATTCAGATAATTGCAGGAACTATCTATGGCGGATAAGGACAAATTGTAAATCCCTGGAAATTCAAATGAATAATCCATTGTGCTCATTGAGCCAAGCACTTCATCATTCATCATCCAATAAACAGAATCGGCTCCTCCTATTTCATACGTAGCGAGCATCGTGGGATTGTCTCCACATAAATCGTCGTACAGTAGTTCCCAATTCAAACTGAGATCACTGGCTATGTCCGGAACAGTTAAAACAAATGAAAGTGTATCGAATGTATTACACGAAACATTTTGGTTTTGCACTGCCAATTGAACCAGATACTCGCCACTTTGAGTATAGACATAAGTGACAACGCTGTCTTGAATATTTTGCCAACCCTGTTCGCCTCCAAAATGCCATGAGTATAAATCCGCATCGCTTAAATTCGTAAAAACCACTTCAAACGGAAGGCAAGAAGTAATGGGATCAAATGTGAAAGAACTAGTAACCATCTCCGACTCCAGATCGAACTTATACACAAGCGACTCGCAACTCGAATTTGAATTCAATGCATAGGACCATGGAGTGAGCTCTTCGTATAATATAGCCGTTGAGCAACCGCAATTACCCTGATAAAGCACCCCTCTTTCACTAAATCTGCTCGAGCCTCCATGCACATGCATTCCCTTAATGTGTGTGGCATACCTTAATGCACTTAAGTCTGGCTCTATAACGCACAAATATGCATTCCCAGTTGTATCAATTGCATCAGGAGTCAGGTCAAATCCCAATGAAATTCCGCTGGGCGATGACCTACTTCCGCTGAAATACACTACGCCACAATCATCCACTAAAAATGCATTGGGATAGGAAAGTTGTTCGTCGGAAACCTGTGAGCCAATTCGCGTGCGTTGCAACAATTCACTTAAATCAGCATTAAATCTCGCTATGTATGTTTTACTTCCTGTTACTTCGTATTCACTATTCAGCGGTATCAAACCTCCTTCGCTCATACCACAAACCCAAATGCTGTTATCCGGACCTTCATCAATAAAGTAACAGATATCATCGCCTGCAGCGCCGTGCCACGTGCTTGCAATAATTTCTTGTCCATTGGGAGATAGAATCATAATGTAGCCATCAAATTGGCCTTGATAGTCCGCTTGGTATGCGTCCAAACCAATCGGTAAATTGGAATCGTTGCTTGATCCGGCGATTGCTATGTTGCCATTTGACAAAACTTTTAAATCATATACATCGTCGGCACCTGCAGTATTGATACTTGTGCACCAGTTCAATACGGAAAGATTGGGTGACAATTCAAAAACAGCAATTCTATAACTGTTATCCTCAACACCTATTTCATTATGCTCGTAATTCAACAAAGTAGAAGTATTTACCGCTACCAGTACATTTCCCTGTGTGCTTAGAGTGATCTCTCCCAGTGCATCCGGATTCCAAATTGTTTCACCAATTCCAATGTTTGCGTAATACCCATCAGCCTGAACATACCCAAAATAGGTTGATCCAATCAACTCAGATCCATCAGAAGTTAGAACAGAAACTACAACGTCGGAAAGGAAACTCAAGGCATCATCAAATGCATTTTCTGTTACTGGGTAATCCGGAGAACGGGACTTAGCGAGCAAATAAACATTTCCTTCTAAATCAACATGGATCTTATGCGGCTCTTCGAAATTTACTCCACCCATATAGGTTGCCCACAACAATTGAGAACCATCGGGATTAAATTTTTGAATACCTATATCATTCTGTCCACCGGATTGAACTTGATAAACTCCATTTGTTGCAGGTAAATTGGTGTAACTGGGATTTGAACCCAGATAAATATTTTCGAACTGATCGTAGCTAGCGCAGTATCCATAAAGCTGATTGCCACTGGTTGATCCTGCGAAAGTGCCGGCAACGAGAACTGGATCAATAATCAGCATCTGATCCTTTCGATATGTTCCTTCCAGAAATCCAAAGACCCCATCAGTCAATGTAAAGGAACATTTCACATCCAACAATTTGCCTTCTGATATCTGATAAGTATATGGCGCTTTCTCCACAAAAGTGCCCAAACTTGTGCTTATGATGATGTTTTCGTCTTCAAGTCTTGTTTTATCTGCCCCTTCAATAGTCCATTGGATAAGACTAGGGTCTGCATTGGGATGCACTATGTATTCGCACTTAAAGTTGCCATTTTCACTTCTCACAACCATGTCTATCCCGTCCCATAGGTTTTCATAGACAACGGTTTTACATGGATAGATATGCCTTTGCCAGTGCTCAGGAATATTTCCAAATATGAAATTATAGTAATGATCTTGCACGTCTCTGCCAATCGGCTCTACCGCATTACAACCCATAAATTTCACCTTCCAAGAATGATGTTGAATCATTATGGCTTCTTCATCCGATTGCCACTGATGTGCCCTGATTATATCTTCGCCTTTGGCAAAGTCAAAAACAATTGCATCACCTTGTAAAAAAACAGTTCCCCCTCTTAAGCTTGCGCGAAAGTCAAAATCTTGCCTCCATTGACCCTTGTTTTCAATGTACTCAATATAATTTGAAGTGCTGGCGGATGCACCAATAGCAGAGCGCTGGGTAATTCCCTGCGAGGCAAACATGAATGAAAACGATATGGCCAAAAAATACTTCATGACTTGCATTTCTTCGGTTCAAATTTCCTACAACTAATACCAATTCTGCGCATAAAATAGTTTGGACTATTTTATAAGCATGAAGTGGTAAATGCTGTCAAAGTAGCTCTTATAGGCCAATGGAGTGAAACGGAATTGGACTATTGCAGATACATAAACCCAAATCAAGCGATAGAAAAATTTCACCCTCATTTTGCCGATGAATGCAGTATTCTATCGCTTAGATTTGAGAATCCCGCACGCATTCTACAAAAATTGCCCTAATGCGCAATACGGGATAAACGGTATTAGCACTTCACCGCGAATCCCAATGCGGATTCTGGGTTTAAGTAACATTGGTATAAAATCCTTTAAGCTGCAAGTTAGGGAACCTCCGAAGGGAATCTCTAAATTAATTGGAAATCATAACACAATTATTTCCAAATACCTTTCAGGAAAATACTATCAATAAAACAACTGAAGGAGTGGATCAAAAACATAGCGCTGTGCCAGAGCCACCTCGCCCGAAGGAGCTTTTGCGTAATAATACTCCTGATCCCAAGGATATGGTTGACCATCCGGGCCGGGCAGATCAGGGTTAAACGCCTTTTTGTAGTACAGTTCTACTGAAGTTATCTTGCCTTGATTGTCGGTCACTCGAAGCGTGTAAGCGGGCACGGTTAGCACAAGTGAATCTAGTGACGACTGATTCAAATAATTGTTGTATGTCTCAAAGTGAACTTTCTTAAACCTGAGCAAATAGTCTTTTACTTGGAGAGAATCAAAAGTTAGCATAGGTTTATCGAAAAGTCCAATACCAGAAGCATCAAAAAATACTGATAACTTGTTTCCACCGCCATAAGTCACTCTGTGCGATTTGGAGGGATCGTAATGACTTACTAATTCTACTTTACTGAATTCAAGATTAGGAAAACGAAAAAGTCCTGTGTACCTCCATTCATCTTCTGCTGCAAAAAATCTTGGAGTTAAAAATCCTTTGTTTCCTTCGATGTGCGCTATATAAGGCATTTCACCCCGTCCTATTCCGGGTATCTCCATCAACACAAAAGTTCCGGTTTTGTCAGGTGTACTGTGACCAATGTAATATATCCTCGAAGGCTTATCCTCTCCTTGATATATCTCCACTCGCTTTGCTACCAGAAGATCGCGCATCACATTTGCACGGGCTTTTTCGGGAACATCACTCCGCACTTTTATTTGGTGTAAAGTGCGCAACAAAGTCTCAACCATATCAGGACGTGCAAAGTATCTATCGTTTACTGTCCACAATGAAGACGTGTCTACGCGGTGAACCACAGCCGTTTTACCACTCAAAGGGTCATAAACAGTGAATTTTGTTACCGCAGCGGTATCGGCTAGAGCAAGTTGTGCAAGCGGTTTGTCCGATAAGGTGGTTGGCGATTGTTTGTTATACAACCACCACGCTAATGCCGCGGTAATGATGAATAATGCGAGGAGAAAAATATTCTTCTTCATATAACTCTTGCTTTAGCCCACTTCTTTCGGCGAATAAAAAACACGATCATACCAAGTACCACAACTAGTCCAACTGGCAAGACTGTATTGAACCAGATAATTCGGGTTTTGTTTACATCAACTAGGGTTGGATCGAGTTGACGCAATTCAATAGTTCTTGAGCGAACCGAAATGAGTGCCTGATCGTCGAGCAAATAATTCATACAGTTCAAAAGAAATTCCAAGTTGTCGTATAAAACAGCATTTGCATATCGATCATAGCCCAAAGGCAGTGGATACGGCCCTTGTTTTTCCATGCGCACAGGATTGCGCACTATGTCTCCATCTCCAATAACAATCATTTTCGTATTCACACTTTTTTCGCGAAAAGCAATGGTGCTGTCTTGTTTAATATTGATGGGAACCCTGTCTTTAAATGCAGATGGAAATTCGCCTTCCAACAATACAGCCATTATCCGCGATGCAACTTTATCTCCAGTAAAATAATCGGGGCCAAGAGCCACAATTCCCGAATTAATTCGAACAGGGGTAGGAAATTCCTTTGACAATTTGGATGAAACGAGCAAGGGTGTCTTGCGAACTTTCGGATTCGAATTTACTGTATCCAGACTGCTTGCAAATTCCACCTTAATCGGGTCGAGGTTTGCTGCTATGGGATGAGCATTTTCCATAGGCAACAGCAAGGGTGTATAATACCATGGATACATTTGATAACCTCGTTGATTGCCCATTGGACCGGCATCCATACCTATCTGAGCACAAATCGGATCAATGACAATGTTCCTATTCATTCGCACTCCATATTCAAACAACATTTCATAAAGCCCCATTTCGTTTGAGCTTCCTATGGTCTGTTGCTGCTTACTCAAGCTATCGAGGTCTGTAAGTACAGGGTCGACCATCCACAGAACTTTACCTCCATTCATGATGTACTGGTCAATAAGTCCTCTGTCTTGATCGGTGAACATACTATCCGGCTTGGCAACGATCAAAGCGTCGTATTTGTTGATTCGGTTTGGGGTGTTTGGCACTTTATCTGAGAGTGCATCCAATCTCCCATCGAGAGTTAAGAACTCAATTGCGTAATCCTTGTTCAGCGCATCAAGGAAATACGCCATCTCAATATCCTGAAGTTCGCTATGACCCTCAAGCACAGCAATAGCAGGACGTTCTGGTCTCATAGCCATGCGCAAGGTGCTGGTCAATTCGAACTCAAGATTGTTCACCGATGAATTGATCATCGCATCTTGAGCTGTAGGTGTTTTGCTTTTGAAAAATTGCACAGGATACTCCTTGCCTCGATATGAAATGATAGCACCGGGCCACAGAAGTTGCTGAGATACTTCGCCTCCTTGATCGTTGTTCAACACAGTAAACTCCAAACCTAACTCAGACAAAGTTTGCTCCTTTTCGGCGATCTCCTTCTTGGTTCCGGATTCATAGATATTCACGAATTCATACTCAACTTTACCATTGCTATAGTCTCTGAACTCGTCCAAACTTTCTTTGATCGCACGCTCCAACCGCTTGAAACCCGCCGGAAATTCGCCTGTGAGATAACACCTAACAAAAACACCATCTTCGAGGTTGCCCAACATTTCTTTGGTTGAAGGTGTGAGTGTATGCCTCTTCTCTGCAGTAAGATCTAGTTTGAAAAAAATAAAACTGCAAATGATCGTCAGGGATATCACGATCCCTAAACCAATCAACATTCGTGTAATATCATTGCGCATAAGGAGCAAAGTTCTCAAGGTTATTCATTCATCGACGATAGTTGACCACCATTTTTTAACAATAATATATAGTCAACTGATCTCTTTCCACGATTGAGCAGCAGATCTAGTGATGACAATGCCCTCAGAAAGGGCTGTCTATCAGAGAAAACCTGTGTGTAAGCCGGAAATTCGGGCCAAACAAAAGATGGTTCCCAAATACTGTTATTTGTCTCAACAAATTCTTCGCAATTGGAAACTATGATTTCAGGGAAAAATCGCTTAGTCAATTCCAAAGTACTATTGTTGAAATCAATCAAAAAGTCGTGCTTCTCTACTTCAAATATTTTTCTTAAATCCTCTTCAATGTGCAAGAAATACGCTGATTTACCATATGCTGTATTGATTGATTGTAAATGGCGGCGTTTCCAATCTGTACCAAAAATCCTTATGTCGCGAAATGCCGTCTTTTTACCTTTCTGTCCTTCTATGGGAATAGTCAAAATCTCCATTCCGTGAGAAGAAGCAATGGCATATCTGTTGCGCCAAGTTTGCTTCGGGTAATGTTCGAGCCAATTGATTTTCACTTCGTTTCCATTGGCAAAAACAAACCAAGGAATAGGTGGGAAAGGACAAGAAGGAAGTACAGCTTGCCCCATACTATTAATGAACGAATCTAAACATGCGATTCCATCGAACCTTCGTAGATCCATGGTAATCCGCTCTTTCTCGAGAGAACCAAGTAAACGATGCCCTTCCCACTAGATGCGTTTCAGGAACAAAGCCCCAAAACCGACTGTCAGCAGAATGATGCCTGTTATCTCCCATCATCCAATAATAGTTGTCCTTAAACGTATAAGTTGTCGATTCAACGCCATTTATGAAAACTTTTCCGTCTCTCAATTCTAAATCATTCCCTTCATAAGCGTGAATTATCCTTTTGTACAACTCCACATTTTGAAGAGTAAGCTCTATTTGTTCTCCCATTGCAGGAATGTGAATAGGCCCATAGTTATCTACTGTCCATTTTATAAATGGTTCCATAGCTGAATTGGGATACATGGCCATCAAATTATTTTCTTCCAATTCTTCATTGCTGATTTCGTAATGAATAATGTCACTCATTCCTTCTAACATTTTGGATTGCTCCAAGCTTAGAGGTACGTTAAATGCGGAATTGCCAAGATTCTGAATCTCGCTTTCAACCAATGAGAATTTGTCCATAACCCTTGCCAGTGCGGCTGCACTTTTCACTTGAATGATGTAGTTCCATGCCAACCCTGCAGGGTTTTCAATGGCTTGATCATTTATCATAACCTGACGATCTTCGATGCTCAAATTATCACCCGGAAGTCCTATGCACCGTTTGATATAGTTCTCCTTTTTATCCATAGGTCGGTAACGAATTCCTTCTATTGGCCATGGTTTGTTACTTCCTTTCGAAATAGCACATTTGTAACTAATACCACTTTCAAAGTTCTCGCGGGCCTTAGATTCATAATACGAAGGTTTGGTGAGATATTGACTCATGGCAAGGGTATCAATGGCAGCAAACATGGGTCTTCCCAAATCTTTGCCTGCAATCAACATAGCTTCTCCACGAAGTATTTCATAATAATTGTGTCCGGCGAAATAAGGGTCAACAATAATCGTATCACCATAAGGATAGTTGAAGACTACTGGATCAAAACGATGTACTTCGCTATAGCCTGGTAAACGGAAATATGGCAGTGTAAACCAATTGGTATAGCTGTTGGTCATGCCGCCAGGAAGTGCGTTGTGCACGAATGGCAGAGAAACAGGTGTTTGTGGAACCTTAGCCCCGTATGCCATTTTACTTACAAAAAGAAAGTCGCCAACGAGCATACTTTTCTCCATCGAGCCCGTAGGAATAGTAAAAGCTTCTACAAAAAAAGTTCGAATAATTGAAGCGGCTACCACAGCAAATACGATTGCCTCTCCCCACTCCCGTGCAAAAGATTTTTTCTTACCTGTCCAATCGCGTGGCCCAACAAATTGTGCTTCCTTATCTCTAAATGCGAGCAGAAACAATGCAGCCCACGGAAGGATACCAAAAAACCACTGATCTTTTGTAGCTCGCTTATTGAAGGCAATTCCCATTTCTACATTAATGATCACAAACATGATCAGGTTCACTCCGGGTATTAGCAATAAGATGAACCAATACCAAGGACGATGAATAACACGAAGCCATGGTAAAAAATGCAATATTGGAATATATGCAAGTGGCGATTTTATCTCTGTTTTTTTGAGAAGCGTTGGTAGGGTTGCAGCCTGAACCAAAATCAATAGAATCAATAGAATCCAAGGTATCATACTAAGTATTTAGAATTTTAAAAAGTCATGTATTGTAAAAACGCCTTTTCTCTGCACGAGCCATTCGGCACCTTTTACGGAACCAAGTGCAAATCCTTTTCGATTGAAGGCTTCGTGGCGGAGTGTAATTGAATCGACTTCCGATTTAAAAACGATTTCATGTGTTCCTGGAACATCTCCTATTCGTTCGGATAGAATTGGAAGTTCGGAATCCTCCACATCACTCTGATTTTTCCAGCTATCGTATCTCTCCATGTTGTCCAATATTCCTTCGGCCAAAGTAATAGCAGTGCCGCTTGGTTTGTCCAATTTCTTTACGTGATGAATTTCCAAAATCGACACATCGTATTCGTCCATATTGTTCATAATGGCCGATAGCTGCTTGTTTATGTGAAAAAGAACATTCATTCCTATCGAAAAGTTGGATGCATAAAGAAGACTTCCTCCTTTTGCTGTGGCTTGTTCTTTTACCTCTGTGAGGCGAGAATACCAACCTGTAGTGCCGCAAACAACTGGAACTTTGGCTTCGAAACACTTGAAAATATTATCTACTGCCGCATCAGGGAGGCTGAACTCAATCGCCACATCCGAATCGGACAGATCGGCCGGTTTAAATGGAGTTAAAGAAGTTGATTTCAAACTCACCAGATGACCTCGCTTCACAAGAGCTTCCTCAATTTCAAGGCCCATTTTACCGTAGCCAATGAGTGCTACGCGCAATTGATTCATAGGTACATGCATCAGAATTTAAGTATTAGTCCCATGGCAGGTGCGGGATGGTTGATGTTTACAAATCCGGGTCTCAAACCAAGACTCACATCATCGCCTACATCGAAATACCACAAATGGGCATCAACATTGGCATCTATGATGCTCAGCAAATAGACTCCTACCAAACTAAACCATGAAATATCCATGTATTTGTGGTAAATATCCTGCAGTTCATTCAATTGAGCTGCACTATAAGGTGTTTGATTGATAGTAAGAGGATCAGCATCGCTCGAGGCTACTAGCGCGTTTCGATAAGTGCGGTACTTGTCCGTGTTGTAAATAATAAAACCCGTTGCTACTCCCATTCCTGCCCATACGATAGGCGCTTTCCAGTACTTTCGGTTATACAATTGACCTCCACCTGGAAATACAGCCGAGTACACTGTGGCTTTCAAAGGACTGTGACTCATCTTCCATTTTGTCTTCATTATCGATTCTTCAACAGCAGTAGAATCTTGAGCATAGGCGGGTGACAAGCAACTGAAATAAATCAGTACAAAATATATAATATACGAAATTTTCATTTCCTGTGCAAGTATCGGGACTCAACGGGCATTTCATAAGAATATTAAGCTTTTAGATTCAAAAAAAATTAAAATAAATCACTTAAGAACCTCTGAAGTAAAAGGCGAAACCTACTTTCCCCGTTCATTAAGGTTGAATATTGTAACCCCAGAAGAGTAAATATACTAATAACCAAGAAGATGGATACTAGTGAGCCCTGTTTGGCTTGTGTTCATATTCACTACAACTAGGTTGAAAAGTGTCATTTTCATGAGTGTTCCAGACAAGTGAAATAAGTATTTTTACTTGATAATCAAAACCTTATCACATGAACACTAGATTAATCATTGCTATTCTCATCGGAAGTATTGTTTCCTTCCTTTTGGGCTGGGTTGTTTTTGGAATGCTGATGGAACCCTATTATGACACCAATATGATAAAGTACAAGGGCCTTTACCGCGACGAAGCGACGATGAGACTTTGGGGAATTTATCTCGCCCAATTGGCTTGGTGCACACTTCTCGGTTTTGTTTTGAATATGCGCCCAACTAAATTGAATATCGGCTCTGCTTTTGTGACGGGAACCCTAGTAATGGGCTTGGCCATGCTCGGAATCAATTTGATGATGTGGTCTTCCATGAATTTGGCCACTTACCAGGTATACATCGTAGACACCTTGACAAACGCTGTCTACGGAGGAATTGTAGCTGTAGTCATTGCCCTCATTCTAAGGCCAAAAGCTACTGCTTAGAATTTCTATCTCATAAAAAACGAACAGGCTGCCCTTTGGACAGCCTGTTTTGTTATAGGAAAGCGGAGAACCGCGGAATTACAATTCAAGGAGGTCAACCAATCTTTGGAGATCATCGTCGGTGGCAAAAGGAATCTCTATTTTACCTCTGCCCTCTTCGCTTCTTTTGAGGGCTGCCTTTTTTCCAAACTTGAGACGAATATCGGCTTGCATTTTTTGGAATTCAAAAGGGAGAATCTTTTTTGTAGCAAAGAGCTTTGGACGCTCATCTTCTTTCACCAACTCTTCAACCCTTCTCACACTGAGATCTTTTTCAATGGTTTGTTTGTAAATCTTGAGTTGGTGTACTTCGGAACCTGCATTGATCAAGGCCCTAGCATGACCCATTGAAATCTTTTTCTCGATTATTCCAATTTGGATTTCAGGAGGCAATTTGAGCAAACGCACGTAGTTGGTCACAGTAGTGCGATCCTTTCCCACTCTATCAGCCAATTGCTCCGTAGTGAGGCTGCACTCATTCATGAGACGTTTGTAGCTAATGGCCACTTCAATAGCATTCAGGTTTTCGCGCTGAATATTTTCTACCAGAGCCATTTCGAGCATCGCTTGGTCATCTGCAGTGCGGATATACACCGGTACCTCAGTGATGCTAGCCATTTGAGCAGCCCTAAATCTTCGCTCTCCACTGATGATTTGGTACTTACTGGCAGAAATTTTTCTTACAGTGATTGGCTGTATCAGGCCATGTTCGCGAAGGGACTGGGCCAATTCGCGCAAGCCTGCTTCATCAAAGTTGGTTCGAGGTTGAAATGGATTGGCTTCGATTTGTCCAATTTTCAATACTGAAATAGGACCTGCTACATGACCAATTTCTGCAGCAACAGCAGTAACGTGAACTGCCTTGTTCTCAGATTTAACACTTTGTGGAGCACTTTCCAATAATGCACTTAAACCCCTACCTAAAGCCTGTTTTTTAGCCATTGTCTACCTCTATGTATTTGTCTTCGTTTTTAATGCGTGTCATTTCATTCTTTTGCAGCAATTCGCGAGCGAGGTTCAGATAATTGACTGATCCTTTGCAGGCGGCATCGTGCATTATTACAGACTGACCAAAACTCGGTGCTTCGCCAAGCGTTGTATTTCTGTGAATAATAGTATCAAATACGATTTCTTGGAAGTGCATGCGTACTTCTTCAACCACCTGATTGCTCAAGCGCAAACGAGTATCGTACATGGTGAGCAATATCCCTTCTATGGTGAGCTCTGTATTCAGTTTCTGCTGAACAATTTTGATGGTGTTCAATAATTTACCCAACCCTTCCAATGCGAAATACTCGCATTGCACTGGAACGATCACGCTATCAGAAGCTGTCAGAGCATTCACAGTTACCAGTCCTAGCGAAGGAGAGCAGTCTATGATAATGAAATCATACTCATCGCGCAATTTGTTGATTGCTCCCCTCATCATATATTCCCTGTTGGGTACGTTGATGAGTTCTATCTCGGCCCCAACGAGGTCGATGTGAGATGGAATAAGATCCAATCCAGGGTTTTCCGTTTTAAGGATGATACTATGTGGATCCACATCGTTGATGAGGCATTCGTATAGACTGGTTTTCACCTGAGCTATATCTATTCCAATACCACTAGATGCATTTGCTTGCGGATCTGCATCTACCAGTAGTGTCTTAAACTCTAGCACTCCCAAACTTGCCGCCAAGTTGATGGCAGTAGTAGTTTTTCCTACCCCTCCTTTCTGGTTGACAATCGAAATGATTTTTGCCATGTGTTTTCTTGGTTATAAATGTTTTATATGGTCCAGCTTTCTCCAATAGCGGGCAATCTGAGTTGCTTACCTGCTTCAGCGAAATGTTGTTTTACTTTATTGTGGTCTAATCTGATATATGGAAAAGTGTCGAAATGCATTCCTACGATATTGTCACATTTGATCATGTCAGCAGCGATCAATGCGTCTTCGTAACCCATTGTGAAATTGTCGCCAATGGATAAAAATGCATGATCCAATTTGTGCTGACGACCTACTAGCTCCATATCAAGATGTAAGGCAGTATCTCCGGAGTAATAGAATGTTTTTCCGCCTCCGCTCACTGCAAAACCAAGGGCGTTACCCCCTGCGCTGCCATCTGCGAATACACTGCTGTGGACTGCTTGAACACACTTTAGGTTCCATTTGCCGAAATCCCATTTCCCACCAGCGTTCATTGGGTGATGTTTGAGACCCTTTGCACCGTAATGCATGGCTATTTCATAGGAACTCACTACAACTGCATTGTTGTTGCGTGCAATTGCCTCAGTATCTGCGGTATGATCAAAATGAGCATGTGAAACGAGAACAAAATCAACCTTGATGCTGTTAACGTCAATGTCTTTGGCCATTTCATTAGGTGAAATAAATGGATCAAAGATGATTTTAACACCTACCACTTCTAACAGAAAACAACTATGACCATAATACGTGAACTTCATCAACTATCGAACATGATCCAAAAAAAGCGGCTGTCCATACTTTGGCAGCCGAATTGTTTCATGGTTCAAAAATATCGTGAAACATCCGTGAAACGAGTTTCTCAAGAGCCAAAGTTTTGCACATGAAAACTGTTGACGTTCTGTGAATAAAAACTTCATCATCTTTGCAAACCCTTATCAATCAAACATTTCATGATTACTCTTATCAGCAGTACAAATAGACCAGATAGCTACAGTGAATCTGTTTCACGAGCTCTTTCTTCGATGCTCTCTCAGATGGGCCAGGCTAATGATGTACTCAGCTTAACTGACCTTCCTTCCGACTTCATTTCCACTGATTTGAATGGACAAAGGTCTGATAAAGTCAAATCAATATTAGATCGATATATTCAGGATGTAGATAAGTTCATTTTCGTCATTCCGGAGTACAATGGAAGTTATCCCGGATTGCTGAAAACTTTTCTCGATGGTATTCCACCAAAATTATGGACTGACAAAAAAGCCCTCATTGTTGGGGTCAGCGATGGTCGTGCAGGAAATCTTCGCGGGCAAGAGCAACTTACGGGAGTATTGCATCACCTCAAAATGAATGTTCATTACGACAAACCGAAGTTATCTGCAGTGGAGACACTCATGAACGAGGCTCGTGATAGCTTCGATGAGCGCACAACATCTTTACTCAATCGTTTTCTAAATCACGCAATACATTTCTGAGTCGACTTTAGACCATAGGGCTCCCTCTATCGCTGAATCAAAAATTGCTTAACTCCGAGTTGTCGGCCTTCTGCTGTGCGCAGCTTAAGCAGATAATTGCCCGTTTCTAACCACGACACATTTATCGCCTTGTTAAAAGTGCCGTCGGTAGATGCACTCACACGCATGAGCAATTGCCCTTGTACGTTATACACATCCATCAGAACTGTTGTAGGTTTCTCTATTAAAGTAGAAACCATTAAAACATCATTGGCAGGAACTGGATACAATTGAATTTCCATCAAATCACCTTCAATTTCACTCACCAAAACTGAAGGGTCGCCATTGGCAAATGTATACTGCCCTTTGCGCAGAAAATCCATTCGTATATTTCCAGTTCCGGAGAAAAGATTGCCCGTTGTAATGGTAAAATCCGGATACACCTCCCAAGGAACAGAACTATTTTCTCGGTACACAAGAACAGCATCTACTTCGGAAAAACTGAATAAATCATAGTCCAAGTCGTAAGTATCTACACCATTGTAGAAAACCCTTGCTTCGAGCTCGGTGCCTTCTGGCCAAATTCCATCCACAATCCAATAATGGGTTGTAGATATTTCAAAAATCCCCTCTCCAAGATTTTCTGAATCAGGGCCACTCCATATATGCTCAACCCGCACGAAAGTGCTGTCTAAAATTTGTTCGTCGTATAACTTAAAATCGACATACGGAATATTAGCATTGAAAGAAATATCAGGTGTTATCCACGCTTCATGATCCATTCGATTTTGATTGAGTCGATTGTATCTATTCAAAACGATCATGTATGGTTCAATCGTCGATGAAATGGTAACTGTGGTAAATTCATCATCGGCCACAATCGCAAAATCCTCTGAATTACCCTCGGCATCTATAACAGTCAAATCGAGTGGAACATCTTCGTAAAAAACTGGGCATTCTCTGAGCTTTTGTTGAATGTGCACTTCTGTTTGCCACTCATTGCCCGACAATTGCGAAGCGAAAGAATCGACAACAAAGGTTGCAAAACCAGGAAGGTAAATCTGGGCATCGAAGAAAGGTTGAAGATTGTAGCCCGTTTCTTCTTCGAGGGCTAGTCTCAATTGATCTGGAGTCATATCTTCATAAGGGTGATTAGCTTGAACACCACTCATTCCCAATCTGAACAATTCGTCTCCCAAATAACCCCTTAAGTTGTGCAAAACACTTGCCCCCTTGTAATATGTATGTCTGCCGTATATCTGTTCATCAGGCATGGGTGACATAGGATGAAAACCATCATCATCGATATGTGCATTTTCAAGCACAAAGAGTTGATTGTCTTTAACCACTTCCACAAATGCCTCCTCTCCATCCATCCATTCGACCATCAGATGGCTACTATACTCTGCCGGTCCCTCTTTCATCCACATGTCGTTGTGAACGTGCGGAGTTACCATATCACCCCACCAATGATGGCCTAATTCATGAGAGAGAAGACCATTGTTTTCGGTGATAGATTGATTGGTCATAAACTGGGGATATGCAATATTAGTAGGGATTTCCAACGCTCCATCGGTTGTAAGCACGTATCCCACGCGCGACCAACCATGCGGTCCGTACCAATATTCACAAGCATCAATTGCGGCTCCAAGATTTACAAAAACGTTTTGCATTGCACTCATGTTCGCAGGTTTGGCCCTCAGAGTAACCGGTATTTCGCCATATGATCCAGTATGAGTGTATTCATAATTCTGGTAGTCGGCCACAGCAATAGCGCTGAGGTGTGTAGGTATAGGCTGATCAAATGTGAACGAACGTATCACTGTATCGCCCAACAATTGCTGTTCGCCCGTAAAATCACCTTGGCACCACGCTCTATATGTTCCTGCACTTTTCACATGATACTCATAGGTAGCTCTTTCTACAAATGAATCAAAACAGGGATACCATACCCTACCGAAGTTTGGAGGAATGGTTGTAAGACCTATACCGAGATTATAGATGTATTGCGACTCGAAATAAAACCCACCCCATGTTGGATCTTGATAAGGTTCGCCTCGGTAATACACGATTACGTTGAGCGTATCGCCCATATCCGGTGCACTCACAAATTCAATATCCAGAAAATCATTGGCATAATCAAACGATGAAATATTCTCTCCTACTACAGAATCTACTACCATTTGCATGAGATCAAATCGGATGAAAGTTAGATTCTCCATTTTAGGAATGTAACTCACTGTAGTCGAAGCTTTTATGGAAGCCCCTGAATAGTCGGTCACATCTATTGAAATATTGTAGTGGACAACATTAAATGTATCGCTTCGGGCAATGCCTTCATTGAGCACATTTCTCTGATGCAAGGTCATGGGCTTTCTTTTTGGACCCAAGTTTCGAAAGTGATCGCACCCGAAATTGTGGGGCTGTGCGTAGATCGAAGAAACTACGGAAAGCAATATTGCAAGCGTCAATAAAGATTTGAAACGAAAAATCATTGTTATGTGTGTTTAATGCAAATATGGTGGAATGAGGCCAAATTTGCTCTCCCAAAATTTAGACTAGAGTGGAGACACAAAAAAAGCTACCCGAAGGTAGCTCTCATATATTCTGCACATCAATTTAGGGTAACCTGTTAAATCGATTAGAAAGTATATCGGATAGAAAGGGCTCCATCTCCGCCCCAAAAACCGCTGTAGCCCACAAAATTGAGCTCTGGTTTCCAGTCTACACTGATATTAAATGGGATGTCACCGATGTTATATTCCAAGCCGAGTATTCCGTCAACACCAACAACTGTATGTGTTTCGCGCTTATCTTCATTGAACCATGGACCTCTATCCCAAACACCTATGTGACCGCCTGCACCGTAATACCAATTGAGCTTATCGATACCAAATGCCGTAGCATGGCGTTCGTAAAGGACTGTAAGTTCAGAGCCGCCCCTCCCTGTTACAAGCAGCCCTTCTAATGCATCAGTTGAATTTACAAAATGCTTTACTGTAAGTCCGTAGTGCCAACCGCCTCTGAGGCCAATGGCCGTATTATAGTCCTGGCTAAATCCTTTAAATGATACAAGACCTAGTATCAATGCTATTGATAAAATTCTGCAAATAGTTTTCATATAGTTGATCTGTTTAATTTCTGTACAAAGCTACTTATAGACACTGAATAATAATGACTTCTCTTTATATTCATTCAAAAGGGAACCTCAAATACTAAAAATAAGCAAGACATTCTGCTCGCCATCAATAGTTGTGCCTTATTTTCGATTTTACCTCACTCAGCCGCCTTCTACTGATTGAAATCTTTGAGCCATCCTCAAGCACCACTTCATCATTTTGAGTCAAATCAATTGCAAATTTCATGTTGATCAAGTGAGATTTATGAATTCTGACGAATCGTTCACCCAGCAGCATTTCTTCAATATCTCCAAGCGTTTTAGAGGCCATAAATTTTCTACCCTCAGTTAAAAAAATTTGAGTGTAATTAGAATCAGCCTCGCAACGCAAAATTTCATTGGCCAAAAAAGTGAATTCACCTTGCTTAGTAGGTATAACAAGTTGAAACAAACTTTCATCTACTTGATCCAGATTGTGTTTCAGATTCTTCAATTTTAATTGAGTGAGAACCTTACCGGATTTTTTTATGAAGCGATCAACCGCATCGCCTAAATCCGCTTCCTGTATTGGTTTCAGTAGATAGTCCAGCGCACTATATCGAATGGCTTGTATGGCGTATTGATTGAATGACGTAATAAAAATGACTTCAAAATTTTCCGTTTCTAGGTGATCTAGTAACTCAAATCCATTCATCATTGGCATCTGAACGTCAAGAAAAATGAGTTCCGGTTTGCTTTGACGAATAAACTCAATCGCCTCAAGTGGATGTTCAAAATCGGCAATGATCTCAATTTGGTGATTCATCTCTATGATCATATCGCGCAGGCCCTCTCGTATATAGGGATCATCATCCACTATGACTGATCTGATCTTCATACTGTTTTTTTATTACGTAATTCGGAGAAATGTGCTTCCGCGCCACTCAGGAGGTGAATAGTGAGTAGTGATTCAGGCAATTTTTGCATCTCAATTTTTTCGCAGAGCAAGGCTAAGTTATCCAAACCACAGTCTTTGAGTTGAGGACGTAATTTGTGTACTTCATTTTTCAAAGCAATTAGATCTCCGTTGTCTATTGCACGCCTTATAGCTTTCAAACGATCTGGCACCCATTGGAGGTACAAATTGTCCTTTTGGTCATTTGAACGCTTCACTTCATCTGAAAAAACTTTTTCATTCAAATTGAGAGAACCGGCCACTGCAGAAACTAAATCTGCGTGGGAGGTGGGTTTCATGAGATAAGAATTCATTCCGGATTCTATACACTTCTCCAATTCTGATTGGATGACACTTGCGGTAAGACCAATGACAGGCATTCCATGTCCATTCTTACGAAGAATTCGAGTAGCCTGGTATCCATCTATCAGAGGCATTTGTACATCCATTAGAATGAGATCATAATCATCCTCATTGAGCGCAAGTTGAACTTCTTTTCCATTTTGCACGCAGGTAATTGTTGCATTTGGGAAATATTTTTTTACGGTGTCGCGCGTTACAATAAAATTATACTCGTTGTCTTCTGCTACGAGAACATGAAAAACATCATTGTACTGTACCAATTTTTCAATTGACTTCGTTGCGGAATCTGACTCCTTCATGACTAAAGAAAACAAGAACTGGGAACCCTTGCCAACTTCACTTTCCACTGTCAATTTTCCACCCAATAAAGAAACCAAATTGGAGGCTATGGTGAGTCCCAAACCAGTTCCACCATATTTTCTCGTATCACTTTCGTTGGCCTGAGTAAAGCTCTCAAAAACATCTTTCAATTTATCCTTTGGAATTCCTACTCCGGAATCATTCACTGCAATGGTGATAGAATGTTCCCCAGCATTTTCAGTCGGATTTCCTAAAACCAATATTTTAACTCCACCCCTTTCAGTAAATTTGATGGCATTAGAAACTAGGTTATTCAGTATTTGACTCATTCTCGCTGGATCACCACAAACAAATTCAGGGATACCCGCTCCAACGTTCAACTCCAACTTTACTCCCTTTTGTTCAGATCTTTGCTGGAACGTTCTATGCACGGATTTAATCTCACCGATCAAATCAAATCCTACTTCCTCCAAAATGATCTTACCTGCATCCATTTTGGCCAAGTCCAATACATCGTTTAGGACAACAAGCAAATTCTGGCTACTATGGTGTATTGCTTCAGCGTATTGCATAGACACTTCATCCAGCTCTTTATCTGCCAACAAACCCGACATGCCGATAATAGCATTCATGGGAGTTCGGATTTCATGAGACATATTTGCAAGAAATTGCTGTTTCACCTTTTCACTCTTTTCTGCACGATCACGAGCTCTTTCTACTTGTTCGTTCTTCTCCGCAAGTAATCGTTCACTCCGCTGTTTGGCCCTATAACGATTGATGAGCACCAGAGCAAATAGTAAGAAGAGAATGGCTCCAGCAAGAAAAAAATACTTGAGCTGCGACTGTCTTTTACTTTCTGCCTTTTCAAATACTATTTGCTTATCTCGATTTTCTGTTTCGTATTTACCTGCGAGCACTGCCAACTCCGCCTTTTGAGCATCCAATTTTAAACTGTCGCGAAGCAAAGCCGAACGATCCAGATAATAGTATGCGTTTTTGTAATCTCCTCGATATTCAAAAATCTTACTCAATCCAGCCAATATATTCAGTCGATCATAATGTAGATTTTCACTAACACTTAAGGGATATGCTTCTGTCAGCAGTTTCTCCGCTTCATCCCACCTTTCAAGTTTTACGTAATAGCTAGAAAGTAAATTACTCTCATAGACAATGTCGAATGGAATATTCATTGATTTAAATACATCCAATGCCATGGAACTATAATGCACTGCACTATCCAATAAATTCTTCTTCTCAAACAACAACGAAATCCCTTCATATACATAGGCCAGCTCATAGGCATTGCCAGCAGACTTTGCGCATCTCATGGATTCCGAGTACTGAAATATAGCGGTATCAAAATCTCCCATTCCAGTGTATGAATTGGCCATTCCATTGTGCACAATTCCCTGCTTTGGAATATTTCCGTTTGTGTTTTCTACTGTCAGTGCCAAATTGAAATACTCAAGTGCCTTCTCATAATTTTCCATAGAATTGTAGCACGTTCCGATAGCATAAAGCGTGCTTCCATGATACCCAATATCCGGACATTGTTTCTGGATTAAATATCCTTTCAAATAAGACTCCAATGCCAAGGTGTGCTCATTTCTGCGCTTATGCATAATCCCGATATTGGCATACACTCCGGCTGTTTCACAAGTATTTCCTGATTCATTGAGATATTTCATACTGAGGTCATAATGATGCATTGCACTATCAGGCTTTCCAGAACAGTCAAAACAATATCCTATACTATTGTGACTGTCGCCAATAAGTTGTTTATCGCCGATTTTTGAAGCGAAATCGAGAGCCTGATAACCATACTCAATTCCCTTTTGAGCATTCGAATGTGCGCTATTGTATGCCGCCTGCCACAAGTTCCTCGCTCTTGCACTATCTGTTTGGGCAGTCCTAAATTCGTCGAGATATTTCTCCACAAGGCTAGTATTCTGAGCAGTCATACTCCGACCAGTCAATAAAAAGATTGATACGAGAAACCAATATTTCATAGACCCAAATTAGTTCACAAAGATTCACTTTATTCTACCGTTGTCTCAAAATCTTTTACGCTCAATAAATATCACATTCTCTCAAAACTCAAAAATCTCAATTTCGTTGTCATGAAAATTGACAATAAAAAGGACATCCTGCTTTTATTGGAAATCACTGCAGTGCTGATAATTGCATGTATTTGTACTTGGATGTTTTTGATGAACTGAGGGGGAATAAGTGAATGGGGGAATTGGTGAATTAGTGAATTAGTGAATTGGTGAATGTGGGAATTAGTGAATGGGGGAATTAGTGAATGGGGGAATTGGTGAATGAGGGAATGAGGGAATAGGTGGATTGGTGAATATGGGAATGGGGAGATGGAAACTTTTGATCGGCAATTGTTCTGTTTGTCCTTTTCCCAATCGGCTGCTTATCTTCGCGGTCCTATTACACCAAAAATATATTTTGTATGAAATTTAAATTGTTTCTAGTTTCATTAGCTGTCACCACTGCTTTCTTTTTGAATTCATGTGATCCCGGTTCCACTCCAAAATCTGAAGTTGAACCAAAAGATACGACTGTAAATTCGGTAGTGTATGGTGATGATGGAAAACTCTATCAGAGTGAGCAATTCGCGGACTTGCGAGTTCTTCACTACTACATTCCACAATGGGAAAATTTATCGCTGAAACAAAAAGAACTCGTGTATTATCTTACTGAGGCCGGTCTTGCAGGTAGAGATATTATGTATGATCAAAACTTTAAATACAACCTGCAAATCAGAAAAACATTCGAGCAAATCTATACTTCTTACAAAGGCGACAAATCGACTCAAAACTGGAAGAATTTTGAAATTTTCTTAAAGAGTATTTGGGCGAATAATGGTATTCATCATTATTACAACAACAACAAACTGAAACCGGATTTTGACGAATCTTATTTAAACGAATTGATGTCTGCCACAAACACCGCATTAAACAGAGAGATTCTTAATGCCATTTTCGATCCAAAGCTTTTTGCAATGAGAACAGTAAGCGATACACTCTTAGATCTCGTTGCAGAATCCGCAGCAAACTTCTATGAAGGAGTAACTACCAAAGAAGCTTATGAGTTTTATGAAGCCAAAAAAACAAAAGGGGAAAGATCTCCAGTCAGCTATGGTATCAATTCAAAACTTGTAAAGGAGAATGGCAAGATTACAGAATTAGTTTATCGTGTTGGTGGTCTTTATAGTCCTGCGATTGAGAAAATAGTATATTGGCTTGAAAAAGCTGAAAAGGTTGCCGAAAATGACTTGCAGGCCGCATCGCTCAGAAAATTAATTGAATTTTACAAAACCGGAGACCTTCGCACATGGGATGACTTCAATATCCTTTGGGCTGGCACATTAAATGGTGACATAGATTTCATTCAAGGATTTGTTGAAACATATCACGATCCAATAGGACTGCGCGGTAGCTATGAAAGCATAGTAGAAATCAAAGACTTTGAAGCATCGAAAAGAATGAAAGTGCTGATGGAAAACGTGCAATGGTTCGAAGACAATAGCTCAACAGTGAAAGAACACAAAAAGGATACTGTAGTGGGGGTAATATACAATGTTGTAAATGTTGCAAGCGAAGCCGGCGATGCTTCACCCCAAACTCCGGTTGGCGTGAATTTGCCAAACTCCAACTGGATAAGAGCAAAGTTTGGTTCGAAGAGCGTGAGCCTTGGCAATATTGAAGGTGCCTATGAAAAAGCATCCGGACCAGGCTTCTTAGAAGAATTCGCTCACGATAAAGAAGAGGTTGAATTAGCCAAAAAACACAGCGATGCAGCCGGCAAATTGCACACTGCCTTGCATGAAGTGGTAGGTCATGCCTCAGGAAAAATCCTTGAAAATATAGAACAACCCAGAACTACTTTAAAAAACTACGCAAGCACTATTGAAGAAGGTCGCGCCGATCTCGTGGCTCTTTATTTTATGATGGATCCAAAAATGATGGAGCTTGGTCTGATGGAAAGTTTAGATGTTGGAAAGGCTGAATACGACAGCTACATCAGAAACGGCCTTTTGGTTCAATTGCGCAGACTTGAACCTGGGAAAAAACTCGAAGAAGCACACATGAGAAATCGTGCTTGGATTTCGAGATGGGTGCTCGAAAAGGGAAAAGCTGATAACGTAATTGCGGAAGTTAAAAGAGATGGAAAAACGTATTATGACATTCAGGACTATAATAAGCTGCGATTGCTCTTTGGCGAACTACTTCGCGAAGTTCAAAGAATAACTAGTGAGGGTGATTTCGCTGCCGCGGCTGCTTTAGCCGATGGATATGGAAAAGATGTAAATTTTGAAATTCATAAAGAAGTAATCGATCGCGCTGCAAAATTCAACATGGCTCCCTTTAGCGCATTTGTAAATCCCCAAATTGAAGCTGTCCAAAATGAAAAAGGTGAAATAACTGATGTTAGAGTGATCTATCCAACCAGTTTCAAAGAACAAATGCTAGGATATTCCAAGAATTATGGATTTCTGGCGGAAAAACTCTAGAAAACAGATTGTATTAGAATAATTGTAACAGGCCGGTAAATTATCGGCCTGTTTCTTTTTGAATAGTCCAACTGTAACCCAGAATCCGAATTGGAAATTTATTACAGGCAATACCAAAAGAGGCTTAAAGTCCCTTTTCGGCAAGGATAAAGGAGTAATTATCATACAAATTGATCCTTCTTGAGCCTTCGTTATCACCATCTTTGCACGATGAGCGGATTTGAACAATTAAAATTGACAAGACAATTTCTAAATGCGGTGGAGGAAGTAGGGTATCTCCAACCCACGGAAATTCAAATGCGTGCTATACCTCCTATTATGGCTGGTCAAGACGTAATAGGTATCGCTCAAACAGGCACAGGTAAAACGGCTGCATATCTCTTGCCCTTGCTTCAAATGATGAAATTTCATCAGCATGATCCCCGTGTCTTGGTGCTTGCACCTAGTAAAGAACTTGTGCTACAGATCAATGAAGTGTTTTCCGAATTGGCAAAATTTACCGATCTCAAAAGTGTGGGTCTTTATGGGGGCATAGGACCAAAAGCCCAAATAGAATTGGTTCAAGAGGGTGTAGACCTCATCATAGCCACTCCGGGAAGATTTATGGAACTGTATAAAAGGGGCATCATCAGCATAAAAAAAGTAAAGCACCTTGTACTAGATGAATGCGATAGAATGATGGACATGGGTTTCATGCCCCAATTGCGTCAGGTGCAAGAAGTGATTCCCCAAAAGAAACAAAACCTTCTGTTCAGTGCCACTTTTCCAGATAAAGTTGAACGACTGTCGAACGAATTTCTGCTCTGGCCCACGCGCATAGAGATTACTCCTCCTGCAACTACCGCCAAAACTGTAGAGCAATTCGTTTATCAAGCGCCCAACTTCAATGTCAAAGCAAATCTCTTGATTCACCTTTTGCAGGATGAAAAAATGAACAGGGTCATGGTTTTTGTGCGGACAAAAGATGATGCAACGCGACTTTTCAATGTGTTGGAGAAAAATGTTACTGGCAAAAAAAGATTAATGCACAGCAATAAAGGCCAAAACGCTCGAATCAATGCTGTCACAGATTTCAAAGAGGGAGATATTCGTATTCTGGTTTCTACCGATGTAACTTCTCGAGGAATGGACATCACCGATGTAAGCCATGTAATAAATTTCAATGTGCCACATAAACACGATGATTATGTGCACCGCGTGGGACGTACCGGCAGAGCCGAAAAGGATGGTATGGCCATTACATTTTGTGATATCTCCGAAGAATATCACATCTCGAAAATTGAAAAGCTCATTAGAAAGCCGATCAACCGCCTTGAACTTCCCACTGAAATTGTAGATACCAAAACAGCTTTTGAAGAAAGGCAACTCCAAATGATGGAAATTGATCGTCAAAAAAAATTGGAAGACCCAGAATTTAAAGGAGCCTTCCATAAGAAAAAGAGGGAAGTTCCCAAAAAGAAAAGCAAAAAAAAATGAACCCAATTTCGTGGGATGACTTTGAAAAAGTAGAGATGCACATCGGCACCATAGTCGAAGTTATGGAATTTCCGGAAGCGCGAAAACCAGCCTATAAACTAATCATCGACTTTGGTCCGGAAATAGGTCAGAGAAAAAGCAGTGCTCAGATTACCCAGCACTATACGCCCGGCACACTAATAGGCAGACAGGTAGTGGCTGTCACAAATTTTTCTCCCAAACAAATTGGTCCTTGGATAAGCGAATGCCTAGTGCTTGGAGCAGTTCGAGCCGACCAATCTGTGATATTGCTCTCACCTGAACAAAACACTTCCGACGGACTGCGAATAGCTTGATAGTCATCTTTTGTGTTTTTCGGTAACTTTCAATACAAAACCACATTTATGAACAAAGTAATTTTCAACGATCTCGTCTTGTTGTGCGGAAGAATACTCACTGGTGCGCTCATGTTGCCACATGGCTTGCGTAAATACAACAAAGTAATGGAAGGCGATTATTCATTTGCAGATCCCCTTCATATCGGCGAAAAAGCCTCTTTGATTTGTGTGGCAGGAACAGAGTTCATTGGCTCCATTTTACTCATTGCCGGCCTATTTACAAGACTATCCGCCGGATCATTGCTATTCACAATGTTCGTTGCCGGTGTTATACATCATTGGTCTGATCCATTTGGCGACAAAGAACTTCCTTTGCTGTATATCGTTGTCTATGCTTTTTTTGTGGTTTGGGGCGGTGGAAAATACTCGGCCGACTATCTCGTTCAAATGACTCGACAACGCAGAAATAAATAAGTATGCAGAAGACCCTCTTTTTAGATCGCGATGGAGTGATCAACCACGACCCCGGAGATTATACAAGCTCCTTGGAAGAATTTGTAATTCTCGCTGATGTTCCCGATGCCGTTCAACTCGCTTCCGAAAAAGGATACAAAATCATCGTTATAACAAATCAAGGAGGCATTGCTAAAGGTCTATATACCCATGAGGAAGTGCATCGAATACATTCATATTTGCGAGATCAAATTCCTCAAATCGATGCGATCTTTTACTCTCCGCATCACCCTGAATACGGCAATTCTCTTACAAGGAAACCCCAGTCGTTGCTTCTGGAAAGAGCTATACACCGATATAAGATCGATGTTTCGAAAAGCCTAATGATCGGAGATAAAGACCGCGATATTGAATGCGCTGCAAGAGTTGGCGTGAAAGGCATCCTGATTGCCACAAACGACTCTTTGCTGAAGTACATTCAATCACTAGATTAGCAGCAAATGAATTATGTATTCGCCCGAGGAGAATATGTGAGCGAAAATCAACTTGTGCTCACAAGAGACAACAGAGCTTTCCGCTTTGGTGATGGCTTCTTTGAGAGTATCAGAGTCTTCAATGGAAAGGCAGTGTTTTTCGAAAATCACTTCGCACGCGTAAAGGACTGCCTCGGTATCTTCAAAATTATTGCTCCCGAAAATTTTACTCTAGAGCTTCTCCAAAGTCAGGTGAATGGATTGATATATCGAAATAACATTCGTGAAGGAGGAAGAGTGCGAATTACTTTCTTCAGAAAATCTCAAGGATTCTATGCACCTCGTTCAAATGATCTGGGTTATATAATAGAAGCAGAGGCGACTCCCGAGAATAATTTTTTGCTCAATCCATCAGGAAAATCAGTAGATATATACACAGAGTTAAGAAAGGACATCAACCGTCTTTCCATTTACAAAACACTGAATGCCCAGCTTTATGTAATGAGCAGCTTATGGGCTAAAGAAAAAGGCTACGATGAAGCTCTGGTTCAAAACAACAAAGGAGCTGTTATAGAATCGACATCGAGCAATATTTTTATAGTATCAAATGGAGTATTGTATACGCCCGGTTTGGACGACGGTTGTGTAGCTGGAACAATGCGAATGAACATTATCAATTTGGCTATCGATAATAAGATAAAAGTATACGAATGCACACTGAACCCGCAGAACCTTCTCACTGCCGATGAGCTCTTCCTCACCAACGCTATACGCGGATTGGAATGGGTAGTGTCCTATCGCACAAAAAGATATTACAACGAAATGGCCAAGAAAATTTTGACATTTCTAAATAAAAGTGCGAATGAATATACGAAGGGAGCTTAGGCAGAAGGGGTATCAGGATAATTCGGAGTTAGGTAGTTCGCTGGTTCGGCTTATTAGTGAATAATGCAATAATCATAGTTCATTCCTCAAACCATCGCAGTTCCGTAGGAACGGCATCTTAATAGTTCCAATACAATATTCACAATGCATTCCTCAAACCATCCCAGTTCCGTAGGAACGGCATCTTAATAGTTCC